>CAYQJL010000117.1:0-27049 GCA_964417675.1 uncultured bacterium
TTCGGGCATCTGGACATCCATGAAGACCAGGTCATACGGGATCGTCTTGAGGGCCGCGACGGCCTCGGCGCCATTGGCAACCGCGTCGGCCCGCTGTCCCAGCTTCTTCAGAAGCAACAGGGCCACCTGCTGATTGGTGATGTTGTCCTCGGCCAGCAGGATGCGTGCGCCGCGCGCCACGCCGGTCTCCGGCGGCCCCAGTGCGGCGCGGCGGTGGGCCGGGATCCGGGAGGCGGAGGCTTCGCTCAGCTCTACGTCGGCCTGCGCTCGGCGCGCCAGGGGCACGCTGAACCAGAACTCCGAACCGCCGCCGACCCGCCCGCGGGCTCCGATACGGCCTCCCATCAGGAGGACCAGTTGCTTCGAGATCGCCAGACCCAGGCCGGTGCCCCCGAAGCGCCGCGTGGTGGTCGCATCGGCCTGCGTGAAGCTCTCGAAGAGATCGTCGATCTTTTCCTCGGCGATTCCGATGCCGCTGTCGCGGACCGCGAAGCGCAGTACGGCCTGCTCCGGGGCGGCCTCCACAAGCGAGACCTGGACGGAGACCCCACCCATGGAGGTGAACTTGATGGCGTTGCCCACAAGATTGACGAGCACCTGTCGCAAGCGACCCGGGTCGCCCTTCAGATGCAACGGAACGTCGGGATCAACGTCCACCGTGAGGCACAGCGCCTTCGCCTCGGCCAGCGGTTCCATCATGGTGGCCACGTCCTCGATCAGCGTCCCCAGGTGGAAGGCCAACGCCTCGAGCTCCAGACGGCCGGCCTCGACCTTGGAGAAGTCGAGGATGTCGTTGATGATGCCCAGCAGCGCCGTCCCGCAGGTGCGCGCCGTGTCGGCGAAGTGTCGTTGGTCCGGCGTCAGATCGGTGTCCAACAACAACGAGGTCATGCCGATGACGCCGTTGAGCGGTGTGCGGATCTCATGGCTCATGTTGGCCAGGAACTGGGTCTTGGCCTCGCTGGCCTGCTCGGCCTTGACGACCAGCTGGTTGGCGAAGGCGGTTTGCCGCTCGAGATGCGCATTGAGTTCCTCGGCCTCGCGCCGCGCCCGCTCGGCCTCGCACCGGGCCGCTTCGGCGTCCTCGGCAATGCTGAGCGCGTTGCGCCGCTGGGTGCGCAGGGCCTCGATCAGTTCCCCGCGCCGGTTCTCTTCTCCCCCCATCACGGCCACCAGCGTGGCGAAGTTGGTCAGGAAGGAGAGCAGCGCCGGCAGGCGCTCGGGGGCCAGGACGGGCACCCGGCGCATGGCATCCATGTAGGCGTCGACATCGAAGCTGTACTCGTCGGCACGCCGGCGGAACGCCTCCTGCGACGGGGGCGCGAGGAAGAACTGGCCGATGAACGCGTTGGCCACATGCCGGCCGCCCACCACAATGGGCGCGGCCGCGTCGGTCAACCCGTTGGCGCAGGTGTAGATGGCATGCTGCTGCCCCTCGGCCAGGCGGTTGGCCAGAACGGTGTCGCTGATGATGCAGTTGCGGCGAGTGCGCTCAGCGACCCTGTGAAACTCGGTGCAGATCGGCTGCCACCGCGCTCCCACCAGCACCTCACCCTGGAGATCGACGATCGCCGCCGACAGGCCGGCGGTGTCGCAGAAGCTGTCAAGGACGCGCTGCAGGAGCGGCCGGTCGATCCGGGCCCCGAACTGGAGGGTGTCGTGCGCCTCTCCCCCGGCGATGCCCCCGGCGATGCCCCCGGCGGTGCCCCCGGCGGATGCGCCGGCCGGGACACCCGCCGGGAAGCCGTCTCCGTCGGCGCCGCCATCGGCCGTTGGAGGAAGCACGAACGGCGCGGGCCGTCCCGCTTCGCGGCACAGCTCGACAACCAGATGCTTCAGCTCCAGGATGCGGCTCTCGCGCCCTTGCATCAGCCGGTTGGTTCGTTCGGTCTCGAGCAACGTGTCGCGCAGCTCGTTCTCGGTGGCCTTGTGTTCTTCCACCTCGCGTTCGAGCTGAGCCGTACGCTGGCGCACACGCTCTTCCAGGCGATCGCGGTGCTCGCGCAGCGCGGCCGATGCGCGCCGCTCACGCTCCATCAGATCCGCGAAGCTCAGGGTCAGTTCCCCCAGCTCATCGCTGGGCGCTTGCCGCACATCGATCGGATGCCCGTCTCGCGTGGCCTCCAGCAGCCGCCAGAGGGGCGCCAACACCACGCGCTTGACGGTCAACGACATGAGCGGAAAGGACACCAGCAGGACCAGGCCGAAAACGATCAGGTTCATGCGGCCCTGGAGAAGGTTCATCCCGTGGATGGCGTCCAGATCGGACCGCAGGGCCGCCACCGTCACGGAGCGTAGATCGATAAGGCGCGCCTCGATCGCATCGCCGCGCTGGGCCAGAGCGGCCGCCGCGTGTTGGAGTTTCGCGGGAGGGTTGTCTCCGGTTCGAATCAGCTCCGAGTACAGCGGCCGGGCGTCTTGCGCCAGCTCAACGGCATCGCGCGAGAGCCGCCCGGCCAGGACGCGCACGCCGGTAGACAGCGCCTCCAGATCGATGAGGGTCTCGAGCGCGGTCTGCATCCCGGCACGATGCCGCTCGGCTTCCTCCAACATGCCGGCCTCGCCCAGCAGGACCGCGCCGCGCTGCAGCTCGCGGAAGTCGGAGTAGCGCTCCAGGGCCGTCTCGACCGCGCGGGTCGCCGGGTGGGTGGCCGACTGCACCCGGATCACCAGGTTGGCGCTGCGGCTGTTGAGCACATACCCGGTCGCCACGGATCCCACATACCCGCCCACGAGCAGCACCATGCTCAGCCAGAGCTTTGTCGCGAGTTTGCGGGTACGCATGGCGGACCTCTCAGAACAGGTACGAAAGCTTCACCATCGTCAATGTCCATTCGTCCCTGGTCCCGTCGGGATTTTCGCTCTCGAAGATCCCACTGACACCGTGGGCCCAGTGCTGTTCACCCTTGAGCACCACGGCCTCGGAGAGATCCAGGCGCAGCGAGACGAAGCTGTCCTTCTGATGCTGATCCGAGACGTCGGTGCCGGCGCGACCCGGCCCGCGCCAATGGAACGTGTTCTGGGTACGGCTGTGGGAGTGTCCAAGCCCCACGGCCAGCCGGCCGGTCATCTGGTAGCTGGCCTTCAGGTAGCCGCCCCACAGCTTTCCGGTCATCCGCATGCCGAGGGAGGAACCCCCATGATAGTGAAAGTCGCTTTCGAAGGAGGTGAGCGCATACTCCCCGGTCACGATCAGGGCACCACGCGCGAACTCGGCCGATCCGATGTGCAGAATCTGGTCCTCGGTCCGGGCCTCGTAGGGCACCGCACCCGCGGGCGTCTCGGCCAGCCCGGAGAGATCGTGCCGGTCCCATGAGAGGGTGCCTCGCAATCGCGTGCCCGCCAGGGGCGCATGCCAGGTGAGGGCGGCCACCGCCGCGCCCCGCTCCTCGATCTCCTCGACGGTCAAGCTGCGCTCGGCCAGCAGCCGGGCCATGTCTCCGTCCTGGGCGGCCCGTGAGCGGACACCGCCCTGCACAGCATAGGAGGCGCTGCCGAGACGGCCCGCGGGGATGTGGCCGTGGATCTCCAGCGCATACCCGGAGTCGAACGATTCACGCATGTACTCCGGATAGACCGCTTGCGGCAGGAGAATCTCGGTGCGCAGCGCGTCGATGTCGCGCGTCTCCCCATAGAGACCATAGGGAACGCGCAGTTTGCCGGCTCGCACGGACAGCCAATCGCGCAAGAGATAGTCGGCCTGCGCCCAGTCGAGAAAGACCTTGTCGTTGCCGACCTGGCCGTACTCGCGGCCGAAGACCTGCAGCCCCAGCGTGAGCCGGCGCGCGGGCGTCACGGTGGCGTTGAGTCCATACTCCCGGAAGTCGAATGTGCCCGCGCGGCTGTCGGCGATGTAGTTGATCTTCCCGCTGTGCAGATACCCCTGGGACAGGTAGCCGTGCAGCTGCACCGGCCCCACCTCGAGCGCCTCCGCGCAGGGGCTCGCCAGCGCAGCCAGCCCGAGCAGCATGCCGGTCATCCGCTGGCGCATCATGGCGTCTCCTCCTGCGGCCCGCGGGCCACGATGATCACATCGGCGGGAAGCCGGGCCGCCAGGCTGTCGGCCAGATAGCCGATGGATCCGGCGGTCTGGGCCAGGTGGGCCAGCAGATCCTCCTGGCACGCGAAGGCCGCAGGACTGACACCGCGGCCGGCAAAGACCATCTGTCGCCAGTAGCGGCGGAACTGCTGGGGACTCTTTCCGACCCAGGCATCGAGGAAGGCCGCGTGGAGCGTGCCGTCGGCCAGGATCACCGGCACGGCCGGCGTCCCGTCGGGCCAGGTCCGTTGAATTCCCAGGAAGATCTCCTGCACCTCGCGCGCGGAGATCGCGGCGCCCGGCTGCGTCGGGCGGCCGACGACCAGAACGCCGCGGGGCGCTGCGGCCCGGGGCGCCTCTGCGCTGATCGGCTCCGCCCTGGCCTCCGCCGCCACGGTTGCCCCCGGGTCGGACGCGCCGGGCGAAGCTGCGCCCACCAAACCCACCCACGCGGCGGCGGCCAGGCAGATCACGCCCGCGACGCCTCCTCGGCGTGCAGGGCGGCTCTCGAGCAACGCGCGGACATGTCCCACGGACGACCTCGTAGCGCGGCGGGCGATCTCGTCGACGCGGGCGTCTCGGAGAGTGCCGTTGCCCGCACAATCGCGCTCGGTGAAGATTCGACATTCACGGGACCCGCCAAGCGGGCCGCCTACGGGTCCCTGGCAGGCGTTTCAGCCACAGTCTCTTCCTATGAATCGGACGCGGCCGCGGGCTGCTTGGAGGGTAGTTCGGTTGCCATTTCGAGGAACTGGATGGAATCGGCCACTGTCGGGCCCGGGATGGGCGTGTCGACCCTCTGGAGGTCTCACCCGTTCGGGTCACTCAGATAACCTCACCCAGCAGTCTGTCGAGCTGGTCGACGAGATAGACCGGCAGCGACAGCAGCGTATACTGCACCGGCCTGTCCCCAGCCTTTCCTCCTACGGCATGCGCGAAGCTGCCGATCGTGGGAGCGTCCATGTTGAACCGCACGGCCACACGCCGCCGCTTCTCTGCCAAGAAGACAAGGGTGGACTTGAGACTGCCAGAGGCGCCCGCTCGCACTTCAACAGGGATCACTTCCCCCTTGTGCGTCCAGAGGTAGTCCACTTCGGCATTGGCACTCCTGGCTTCTCGGTGCCAGTAGTAAAGAGTGCGGTCTTCGAACGGGGGCGCCAAGGTGCGAAGCTCTTGCCCAACGAACTGCTCCGCTAGCGCCCCCTCTTGTGCCGTGAGCAGCTCGGCATCATGCGGAAGGTCGGCGCCGCTCAGATGGGTGCACAGCCCAACATCGAGCAACAGCGGTTTGAGATGCTTCTCCGAAGCTTCAGCGCCGAGTGGAATCCCATTCGCCGACGTGTGACGGACCAGCGTCACCACGCGGCTGAGTTCGAGGAGTTCAAGGGCGGTGCGTAGGTCTGCCGAGGAAGCCTCGCGACTGATGTTCACGAAGCGCACCTTCCTGCCAATGCCTCGCGGCATGTAGCGCAAGACCCGTCGCATGTTGCGCTGCTGGGCTCTGGTCCCATACTTCGCGAAATCGTCCTGGAGAGTACCAAGCATGGAGGCGTGGGTCCTTTGCACCTCGATCAGGTCGCCTCGCAGAGCATAGGCATCCACCGCTGCTGGCATCCCGCCAATGAAGAAGTAGAGCCGTGCGAGCTCTCGCAGCTTGGCCGATACCGCCGGTCCCAGCTCATCCTCGAGATGGTAGTGCGCCAGATGGTGGGCCAGGCGACGCTCTCCCACCGCCCAGAGAAACTCGCGGAAGGAGAGAGGGTGCAAGCTGAGATATTCGATGCGACCCACCGGCATCGAGTGCGGGAGTTCCCGGAGTGCGAAGTCCAGGAGCGAACCGGCCGCGATGACATGGAGATCGGGCATCTCCTCGCGGAAATAGCGAAGCGCCGCGATGGCCCGCGGACAGGTCTGAATCTCGTCGAAGAAGAGCAAGGTCCGCCCCGGCGTCACCGGCACATCGAAAGCGAGGCTCAGATCCTGAACGATCCGGCTCGGGTCGAGACGATCGAAGACAGCGTGCAAATCGTCCCGGCGCTCCAGGTTGACCGTCAAGACAGACTCAAACGCGCTCCGGCCAAAGACCTCCACCAGGTAGGTCTTCCCGACCTGTCTCGCTCCACGCACGATGAGCGGCTTTCGGTCGCATCTGTCCTTCCAGTCGAGGAGGTATTGCTCCGCTGCCCTTTCCACGCTCTCTCCTTCCGATTCCATGTCATCCTTAAACAATTGTATTTTATCATGTGTTTGCAAATATACAATTGTATTTTTCAGTTGCATGCGGTTGTCGTGGATCGAAGCGACCGCGTCTTGGTCCCTCCGATCGCATCTTCTGGGCCAGCTCTCCCGCTTGATGAGGCTCCGCGTCCCCTCCTGGGTCCGCGGCTCAAGCTCTAGACAAACTGGGAGTTACGCTGATCACGAAACGACTGCGACGAGATACCGCAGATGAGGATCTTGGGACGGAGAGGCAAGCGAAGCCCCACTCCAAATGGCGCGCTCAACGCTCTCCGCCGCCCGATGGAAAGCAGGTGGCGCTCCCCATCCTCGGGGGCATTCGGCGCGATTCCCGACTCGTCGCGTAGACCACTGCTCGGCTGCGCCATTGTCATGACCGAACTGGGCACGCAAACGACGATGGGTCATTACCCTGTAATAAGAACTCGTAGTGTTCGATTTTCATGGTACCATATCTACATGATCGATCGACCAGGACTTCTGACACAGGTCCGTACCGCATTGAAGCGCAGCCGGGTAGTGGCGCTCATCGGACCACGCCAGTGCGGCAAGACAACCGTAGCCAGGCAGATCGTGCCTCCCGATTCGTCGCGGTACTTCGATCTGGAGGATCCCACGAGCCTGGCAAGGCTGGATGAGCCGATGACGGCTCTGCGCTCTTTGCGCGGAACTGTCGTCATCGATGAAGTGCAGCGCCGTCCCGAGCTATTCCCGGTCCTGCGCGTGCTAGCGGACAGAAAACCTCTACGGACAAGGTTTCTGATCCTCGGAAGTGCGTCTCCCGCTCTGCTCAACCAATCCTCAGAGTCACTCGCGGGACGGCTGGAGATCATCCCCATGACGGGCTTCGAGTTGTCCGAGCTGGGCGCCGAGTCCCTTGCTCGCCACTGGCGCAGAGGGGGGTTCCCGCTTTCATACCTGGCCCGCTCCGAACGCGACAGCTTCGCGTGGAGGAAGCAGTTCATCCAGACCTTCCTGGAGCGAGATCTACCACAGCTAGGCATACGTGTTCCTGCGACGACCATGCGCCGGTTCTGGACAATGCTGGCTCACTACAACGGCAACGTCTGGAATGCGGCCGAGTTCGCACGGTCTCTCGGAGTGAGCCAACCGACCATCAGGCGCTACCTCGACACGCTGACGGATCTGTTCGTCGTGCGCCAGCTTCAACCTTGGTATGAGAACCTCAAGAAGCGACAGGTCAAGTCGCCCAAGGTCTACATCCGTGATACAGGTCTGCTCCATCAGCTCTTGGGCATTCCGGCAGAGAAGGACCTCCTGTCCCATTTCAAGATGGGTGCCTCCTGGGAAGGCTATGCGATCGAGGAGGTCATACGGGTTGTTGACCCAGAGGCGGCCTACTTCTGGGCAACCCATACCGGAGCTGAATTGGATCTGCTGCTCATCCACAAGGGACGACGAATCGGCGTCGAGGTGAAGCGGCAGGACGCACCGCGACTCACTCGGTCGATGCGTATTGCCCTCGAAGATCTGAGACTGGAACGACTGACGGTTCTGTATCCGGGGACTCAGAGCTATGAGCTTGCTGAGAAGGTGCAGGTGGTTCCATTGAGTACTCTTGCAGCCGGTGGGCAGGAGATTGGGTTCCAGAGGAGGCGCGGGAAGCGCCGCTGAGGATGGAGCTGCAAGGGGTGCCGTTGTGGCGGCGGTACTTACTCCATGTACCCGAGGGAGCGCAGGCGGCGAATCGTTCCGGGGTCGAGTTCGGTCTGCTCCGTGCCGCTGATGCCGAGGCGCTCTCGCAGTCGCTGCGCCCTCTGGTGATGCGCCGCCAGATGGCGCCGGGCGCGATCGAGCAGCTCCGGCTTCTGCGGTGCGATCGAGACCGTCTCGCCCGGATCGGCCTTCAGGTCATAGAGCTCTTCGGCGCCGTCGACCCGGGACACGATGTACTTGTGGCGGCCGAAGAGGATCGCCTCGTGGTCGGCATAGTACAGCTGGCCGGTGCTGTAGATGGGCCTCCCCCACACCGAGTTCAGCGAATCGACCCCGGCCCAGTGGACCGACAGCCCGGCCGCATCGTCCTTGCTCTTCTCCCGCGCGATCCCGCAGAGATCCAGAAGCGTCGGCGCCACCGACTCGGTCGTCACCGCGTGGGATACGACGCGGCCGGCAGCCTGCCGCCGGGGCAACTTGACGATGAGCGGCACCCGCAGCACCTCCTCATAGAGCGTGTGTCCATGCTCGAAGCCGTCATGCTCCCAGAACTCCTCGCCGTGGTCGCTCAGGAAGAGGATCAGGCTCGGGTCATAGAGCCCCATTCGCTTCAAGGCGGCCACGATCCGCCCGATGTTCTCATCCACGTAGCGAACTTCGGCCGCGTAGAGCTCACGGATCCACTCGCGCTCCTCGTGATCCGGCGCGAAGTAGCCGCCCCGTACGGCGCGCAGATCGTCGAACGCATCTCCGATCGAGACCGGTCCCTCCCGGTCCGGCAGGTAGTCGCGCTCGGGAGCGTAGGGCATGTGGGGATCGAAGATGTGCACCCAGAGGAAGAAGGTCTCTTCCTGATGCTCTTCCAGCCACGAGATCGCCTCATCGGCAATCTCGGCGGTCGTTCGATCCGGCCGGCCGGGACCGAAGGGCAGGCGCTCGAGCAGTTCCTCCCCCACCGTGCTGCCGGCCAGCATCGGTCGGGGGTATTGGGAATACTCGCTGAAGCCCTGATCGACATTCTGCTGATCGGAGAGATAGGCGTTGTGCACGATCGCCGCCGTGTGGAATCCGGCCGCGCGCATCTGCTCGGCCACGGTCCGCACCGAATCGGGCAGGCGCGCACTTGCCGTGACCGTCATGTGGGCATCGGCCGGCAAGCCGGTCAGGATCGATGAGACCGACGGCAAGGTCCAGGGAGCGGCGCTGACCGCCGTGCGAAAGCGAACGCCGTCGGCGGCCAACCGATCGATGTGCGGCGTCTGCACCCGCTCGGACCCGTAGCAGGACAGGAAGTCCGGCCGCAGTGAGTCGACGATGATCATGATGACCTGGTCGATCGGATGCGAACCAGCGGCGGCGGAAGAACAGGACGAGCCGGAAGCGACGGTGGCGCCGGCGGTCCTGGAAGCGGCGCGCGGCGAGCTGGCCGGCGTCAGGCCCGATACGATGAGCGGGCTCGCCAGCACCAGGAGCAGCAGCCCCCCCGGAAGCAGCAACGGCGCGAGGCGCCGGCTCGCGAGAATGCCCGCGGCGCCCACGATCCCGAAGGCGACCGGCAGGATCGTCGCCGTGGAACCCGAACAGCGATAGACGCTCAGCCAGAGCTGAAGCAGGAGCAGAACCGTGAGCAGCGCCACGGGAGATGCCCAGCGCCGGAACCTCTCGCGCCGATCGGGCCAGCCGCCGGGATCGCCGCCGCCCCCGCGGGCGAAGAAGTAGAACGCCGCCGCCGGAAGCAGCAGAAAGAGCCCCACCAGGGGGTGCTGGAGGCTGACCAGGGACCAATCCCACGAGAACATCGGATCGATCAGCAGATACAAGGCGGCAAGCGCCCCATACGCAGCGCAGGCAATCAGCAGGGGAACCGCGGCGGCCGCGCGCGATCCCCGCGCGAGAGCAGCGCCGATGAGCAGGGCGGCACTGCCCAGGCCCAGCAGAAAGAGGGCCGTCGAAAGCGCGCTCGAGACGGCGAGCCGGGAGAGCACCCCGAAGCGGGCCGGCTCGTACAGGAGAATCGACAGGATCTGCTCCCCGGTGCCAAGCAGCAGCGCCAGGACCAGGCCCGCCAGGCCCAGATCGGCCCAGCGGACGCGCGACCGGGCATCCTCGCCGCGCGACCGGGCGTCCTCGCCGCGCGACCGGGCATCCTCGCCGCGCGACCGGATGCCGGCCCGCGCAGGAGCGGCATGCGAGAGCCGGCCAGAGACAAGCACGACAAAGAACGCCGCATACAGCAGGGTGCGCATCAGCGGCAGCGCGCCCGCGAGGATCGCCCGCGCCGGCGCGGCCGCCAGACGCGGAAGAAGCCCATGCGCGGCGGCATGCAACCCCAGCAGAACTCCTGCAATGAGAAGGAGTTTGGCGGTCCGGCGGCGGAAAATACTCTGTCTCACGGACAAACCCCAGGTCACCGCGGGAGCACCGCGACACTGCGCTCCCGCTCCATCCATCGACATGCCGGCGGCCGGCCGACATGGGGATCGTAGCATTGATTCGGAAGCGACTCACCGGCGAAATGGCGCCGCCGTCCTCTTCCCGATCGCCGCCTGCGCCCCCCCCGGCGGTGGCGGGGCTTGTGGTGCAGGCATCCGGCCTGTATCCCGGTTGGAGGATGGTGTAGGGTGATCTTGAAGATTGTCCCGAGATGCGTGAGTCGCGGGAGACTCAGGGCATCACTGCGAACGCGACCCAGCCTCGCGTGGAAGCTCATCTCGCAGGGGGGATCCATGGGGCTGCTCTGCTCGATGATGTGCGCAACTCGGCAACCGACCTGAAAGCGCGACACTCACGGCTCGGGACACGCACCGTGGTCAGATGGATGCCGATGCCGGCGGGGGTCTTCCCCCACCGGCCGGTCAACTTGACTTCCGATATGAGGAGAAGACCATGCGGACATGGATGATCTTTCTGCCTGTGTTTCTCGCACTGTGCGCCACCGGCTGCAGCGATGAAACCATCAACCGTATCGTATCGCCCGAGGACCTGTCGCCGCCGTTGGGTTTGCAAAGCATCACCGGGGATGGGCAGGTCACGCTCATGTGGTGGTGCAGCAACTACAGCGATGATCTTGTCGGCTACAAGGTCTTCGCGGCCGAGGGCGCCTATCAGGGGGATCCGCGCGACACATTGCCGGCCGGCTTCTCCGTGGTGGATTCGATCGCGGTGACCCCGCCATGCAACGAACGGCTGCAGATGGAGATCACCGGCCTGGCCAACGGCACGACCTATTCTTTCCTGGTGGTCGCCGCCCGGAACGAATGGAAGGAAATCAGCAACACCAGCAACATCGTGGAGGATTCGCCGCGCCCCGAAAGCGCACAGGAGGCGGTCCTCTATGCCAGACAGGTGAATCCCAGTCAGGCTGGCTATGAGCTGAGCACCTTCTCGGGCGCCGATGCAACCTCCCTGGATCAGAACTACGACACCGCATCCGGAATCGGCGACATCATGTGCGAACGGTTCAATCCCGGGGCGGGCATGCGGGCCTGGATCGACGGCATCAACGGCGCGCGTATTCAGGGTGTCGGCTACCTGCAGGATTGGCAGAACCTTGATGAGGCGCCTGCGGCCGGCTACTCCAACCCCGGTCATTCGGTGGAGGCCCTGCTGGGCCATGTCTATGTCGTCTGGACGGCCGACGACCACTACGCCATGATCCAGGTCATGGAGATCGACGAATCGTTCGAGTGGATCCGCATCAAGGCGGCCTACCAGACACAGGTGGGCAACCGGGAGTTGAAACTCTAGGCGCGCGACAGGCCCGGCCGGCTCACATTCCCTTCAGGGCGTCATGCACATTGTGGCGGTACAGCCGGACGAGTGGCACGATCATCGCCAGTGGACACCCCACGAGCGTGAAGGCCCATAGCCAGGGATGATACGACGTCGGCCAGGCCAGCGCGGCATCGAACAGGGAAAGCCCGGGGATCGCGAGGATCCACCCCACCGTGATCCATTCGACGAGCACCGCCAGCGGCAGTGCGCAGGCCCACACGAGCAGCGCCTCCCAGAGCAGCCATCCGGCCACCTGCGCGTTGCCGTAGCCCAGCGACCGCATGACCGCCAGGTCTTCGCCCATCGCTTCGAACCGGGCGTTGAACAGGACCATCACGCACAGCAGGCCAAGCAGCGCGGTGATGCCGCTGATGAGCCTTCCTGCCAGAGCCCCCCCGCCTATGATCCGCTCCAGGACTTCCATCTGCTCGCGTATGATGAAGGTCTGGGCCACTGTGTAATTGTCGAAGAAGTCCTTCAGCCTCTGGGCCTGTCCTTCATACAGCCAGATCAGCATGTACGACATGCCCATGTTGCCGCGCACCTCCCGCAGCAGATTGAGCGGGGCGGCGACGCTGTACATCTCGAAGGCCTCTTCAGCGGCCGTGTAGAGCATTCTGTCATACACCAGGCCCGTACGCTCGAGGATCCCGCACACGAGCAGTTCCTTCTCCCACAGCGGCTCGCCGGTATCCGGATGGCTCCACGTGGAGGTCGCCTGGATGACCGAACCCAGGGAGAGTTTCTTGCTCCGCGAAACTTCGGCCCCGATCACGACGCGGCCCGGGGTGGCGAACCAGGCGCCGATTCTGATGCGGGGAGCCTTCATCTGCGCACTCGGCCGGGTCAGAAAAGACTCGTCGGTGGCGACCACCTTGTACGGTCCGAAGGCGGCGAACTCCATGATCGGAGTGGCCTGCTTCACCGCCAGCGGGGCCTCGCCGCCCGGGGCGCCGGGGCTGATCCAGCGCTTGCGCTCCATCGTCTCGCGCGCATGCCTGAGCAACTCATAGGGGATGATGCTCCGCTCGTGACCCGCACCGAAGAGCGCCGAGAGAATCAGCTGCAGACCCGGCGTCTTGGGCCCGACAATGGCGTCCACGGTGTGGTCGTACTGGCGGATCCCCTCCCGTGAATGCGCCAGCAGCGTGACCAGCACGCCCGCCGCGACGAGAGGGATCATCAAGGAGATCACCGCCAGCAGAGAGGACACCGGTCGGCGAACGAAGCTGATCCAGGCGAGTCTCAAGCCCGACATGCGGTCGAGATCTCCTCGATATTGCACACCCGGTCGAACAGCGGCCGGATGCGCTCGTCGTGACTCACAACGATGAGCGTTCCGCCCCGGCCGGCGGCGGCAAGCAGTTCCTTGACCACCCGAACGGCATTGGCCTCATCCAGATTGGCGGTCGGCTCGTCCGCCAGGGTAAGCGGGCGGCCTCTGGCCAGCGCGCGCGCCACGGCTGTCCTCTGCTGCTCTCCGGCGCTCAGATGCCAGGCAAACCGGTTCGCGGCTCCCTCCATCCCCACCCGGGCCAGCGCGCGCCGCGCCTGCGCCATCCCGGCCGCCCCCCGGCCGCCGATTCCGAGCATCACATTCTCCGCGGCCGTCAGATGCTTCAGCAGGTTCAGACGCTGGAAGACCATCGAGATAGCCTCCCGCCGCAGCTTCCTCTTCTGGCCCTCCCGCATATCTCGGTAGGCAGCTCCGGCGACGATCACCTGCCCTTCCGTGGCCTCCAGAAGCCCGCCGATGCAATGGAGCAGTGTCGTCTTGCCCTTGCCGCTGTCTCCCCACACCAGCACATGGGCGCCCGCATCGATCCTCCAGTCGGGGACATTCAGCAGGGGAACGCGCTGGCCGGGCCACCTGAGCTTGAAATCCTTGAAGCTGACATCCATCTCCCCGAATCCCTCTGTCTGCACCGGCCGGGAAGCAATCGCGGGCCGCTGTGTTCCGGGCTGCGACGATCCCGCCGGCCGTTTCGGCGCCAACTGGAGGATGAGCCTAGCATGCCGGCGCGGCGGCCGCACGGGGATCCGGGCCGCCGCACACCGATCCCGCCCATCCGGCCAGCACCCCCCCCCACAACCAGATCCACTCATTGGCCGGAAGGTCGCCGCTGACCTGAGCGTTGAGCAGCGCCATCACGAAGAGCAGCCACAGCCAACGGGCATCCTCCCACCGTCGCGCGAGACGGCGGGCTGCGCGATAGGTCAGGAGGATGAAGAGCATCAGCAGCAGGAACCCGGGGAGACCATTCTCGAACAGAAGCTCGGCAAACAGGTTGTGCGGATAGAGGCGCATGTCGCGCCCGAACAGGACCGCGGGAAACGCGCCCGTACCGTGGCCCCAGGGCAGGCCGGCGCGCAAGAGCGCCAGGCTGCGCTCCGCGAGATAGAGGCGGAAGTTCGAACTCGGATCACGCTGCCCCACGGACGCGCCCAGCACCTCCTGCCCCCATCCGGCGCCCCGCAGCAGCTCTCCCACCGGCCCGCGCGCCACGGCGGCGAGCAAGGCCGATTGCGTCTCGGCCGGCAGCAGGAGGATCAGGATCGCGGCCGCCAGAAGAGCGGCCAGACCCCACCCGAGCAGCCGCCGCGAGAATCCCAGACGAGACGACGTCCGCCGCACGGCGGCCGTGGCCGCGGAGGCCGTACCCCCGGCGATCTCGGCCGCACGGTCGGGCAGGAACAGGAGCGCCGCCGGCCCGGCCATCAGCGCGATGAGGGGGCCGCGCGAGCCGGTCCGCAGCATCAGCATCAGTCCCACCGCGGTACCGACCAGCACCCACACCGGATGAACCAGCCGGCGCCGCATGGCCCAGAAGAGCAGCACGATCCAGAGGGCCAGCACCCGCGCCAGCCAGATGAGGTTCGTGCCCAACCAGCCCATGCGCAATGCGCGCGGACCGCTCTGCGGGCCGATCTCGCCTCTGAGCAGCGGAATCTCGACGCCGGCCATCACGAGAACACCCGCCAGCACGACACATCCGCCCAGCACCAGAGCGGCTCGCAGGAAGCGGTCGATCTGACGGCGATCACGGGCCCACAGCGCGCCCAGCCCGGCCCCGGCGGCGTAGGCCACGATCGCGGCAAGCAGGAAGGACTTCAGCTTCATGCTCCCGTAGTAGGGCGCCGGCGAGACAGCCAGACCGGCCCACAGAACCAGGCACAGCCCGGCCGCAATCCAGCTCTGGGGCCG
Source organism: uncultured bacterium (assembly GCA_964417675.1). Lineage (GTDB taxonomy): Bacteria > Eisenbacteria > RBG-16-71-46 > CAIMUX01 > WJJG01 > CAYQJL01. The sequence goes on from CAYQJL010000117.1 coordinate 14,934, forward strand.
TGAGACGAGGATCCCGAGAAGGCCGCGAGCGCGCGCAGCCCGATCGCCATCGTTCGCGGCGCCCGCCCCTCCAGCAGGCGCCGCTCCAGCAGGCGCCCCTCCAGCAGGCGCCGCTCCCCTTGCACCGCCCGGCCGTGCCCGCCAAGCCCACAGCAGGCCGGCCAGAAGCAGAATCCGGGTGCCATAGAGGTAGGCGAACTCACCGGCCGGCCCCAGGCGGGTGGTGCCGAGCAGCGGCCAGCCGAGCAGCAGGAAGGCCAGCGGCCATTCCGGACGGTGCCGCAGCGCATACAGCAGCGCCACAGCGGCGCAGGCCGCCGCGAGCAGGGTCACCTTGGGCAGAAAGAGCAGAATCAGGGCATCGCAGAGCAGTACGCAGATCCAGAAGCTGCGCCGCAACGGAGCGTGGCCGACCGGTAGCGCAACCGCCACGGCTACCTCCGCGGCAGGAGGAAGCGCAGTCCCACGCCCGCCAAGAGGCGCTCGAGTTGCGCGTACTGCCGGGGATCGCGCTCGGCCAGGTGGGTCGCGCGTTCGAGCTGCCAGGCCACGAACAAGCTCAACAGGAAGGCAAGCAGGGTCGCCACCACGCAGATCAGGCCGCGCCGCGGGCGGTGCTTCTCGAGCGGCACGGTGGGCGCATCGAGCACCTGAATGGTGGGCACATCACGGACCTCCTGGATCCGGTACTGCTCGAGAAGCTGGGTCAGCAGCTCGAAGACGGCCGCCTGGATCTCCGCCTCCCGGTACCGGCGCACAAACTCCAGGCTGAGCCCGGGGAGCTGCCCGAGCCCGATGATCGCCGTGGGCCCCTGCCCCCCCGGCGGGGACCACTCCCCTTCCAGCGAGGCCTTGGCCTCATCCAAGGAGGTGACCAGAGCCGCGTACCGTTGTACATCCGGGTGATCCGGCCCGACCTGGGACCGGAGCGCGTCGCGCTCGACGATGGCGGTCAGTCGCTGCACTTCGACCTGGGCGATGGTCTGCACCAGGGCGCGCGCCTGTTCCTCGGGGGCCAGCAGGCCGTAGGTCTCCTCGAAGACCCGCAGGGACTCCTCGGCCGCGCTCATCGAGGCGTGCGTGGCGGCCAGGCGGGATTCGATGAAACGGCGGACATCGGCGGCGCGGCCGCGGTTCTTCTCGCGCTGGATCGCGTCAAGCTTCTCGAGGCAGCTGGCGGCGACGGCGGCGGCCCGCTCGGGGCTCTTGTCCAGCACCGCGAGCCACAGGATGCCTTCGACCCGCACCCCCAGATCCACGCGGCGATCGAATTCCTCGAGCGCCTGATCCACGTTATCGACCTCGTAGACGGTGGTCAGATCGTGCTCGACGATCACGGCCTCCCGGAGGTTGCGACTGCGCAGGATCCCGGCCAGGAAGTCCGAGGGTGTTGCCCAGATCGGCAGGCTGTGACTGCTCGAAAGCGCGGCCATGGCGCGGCCGGCCATGCCGAGCTCCGAACCCAGGCCGACGAGCCCGCCCAAGGAGATCGACTCCTCCTTCGGCGGCAAGACACTGACCTCGGCGCGATACCACTTGGGCAGCAGCAGGCTGATCACCACCGCCGCCGCCGCGACCAGGGCGGTATTCAGCAGAATGAAGCGCCGCCAGCGCAGCAGACGCACGAGGAAATCGAGGGTCGTGTCCGGAGCCGAAGCCTGCGCCGGCGATGCGTCTGAGCGGGATCCGCCGGGCGGAGACCCCAATGCGGCACGGCCGGATCCGCCGGGCGGAGACCCAAATGCGGCTGGGCCGGATCCGCCGGGCGGAGACCCGAATGCGGCGGCCGCCGGTGTGGATCCGCTCCGGCCGGGGTGGGAACTCGAGACCGGCTCGTCCGGCTGCATGCGGTTGCCCCCCGTCGTTGGCGCCGTACCCATGGCTCCGCGGCCCGCAACACCCCGCGGGTGCCTCCAGGCGCCTATCCCTTTGGGGATGAGCGCCCGGCTTCAGACAGCAGCTTCTACGGCTGGCTTCCCGTGCCGCTCGATGCCACGCGAATGCGGTTGATGGCGCGGGCCAGCGCCACTTCCGCGCGCGCGACGTCCAGCTCCGGTGTCCAGTGGCTCAGACGCCGGCGCGCCCGGTCGCGGGCCGCTTGGGCGCGAGCCAGATCGATCTCCCCCGGCTTCTCCGCCACATCGGCCAGCACCACCGTGCGATTGTTCGACACTTCCAGAAACCCGCCGCTGAGGGCGTAGACGTCCTTGGTGCCGCCGGGAAAGGTCAACGTGAGCGGGCCGGGCGTCAGCGCCGTGATCAGGGGCGCGTGGTTGGCCAGGATTCCCAGGAACCCCTCCGAACCCGGCGCCACGATCGACACCACCGCGGCGTCCAGGAGCGTCTTCTCCGGAGTCATCAATGTGACCCGATGGGTGTGTTCCATGGACCTAGCCCTTCATGGTCTCGGCTTGTTGCACGGCCTCGTCGATCGAGCCGACCATGTAGAACGCCTGCTCGGGCAGCGCGTCGTGGCGGCCCTCGATCAGCTCCCTGAAGCTGCGCACCGTGTCCTCGAGCTTCACGTAGCGGCCCTCGATTCCGGTGAACGCCTCGGCCACGAAGAAGGGCTGCGACAGGAAGCGCTGAATCTTGCGCGCCCGCTGCACCATCACGCGGTCTTCCTCGGACAGCTCTTCGATGCCGAGGATGGCGATGATGTCCTGCAGATCCTTGTAGCGCTGCAGAATCGTCTGCACCTCGCGGGCGATCTGGTAATGCTCCTCGCCCACCACGCGCGGGTCGAGCACGCGCGAAGTCGAGTCCAGCGGATCCACCGCCGGGTAGATCCCGAGCTCGGCGATCTGCCGTGAGAGCACCGTGGTCGCATCGAGATGGGCGAAGGCGGTCGCCGGCGCGGGATCGGTCAGATCGTCGGCGGGCACATAGATGGCCTGTACGGATGTGATCGAGCCCTTCTTGGTCGAGGTGATCCGCTCCTGGAGGTCGGCCATCTCCGTCGAGAGGGTCGGCTGGTAGCCCACCGCCGAGGGCATGCGGCCCAGCAGGGCGGAGACCTCGGAGCCGGCCTGCGTGAAGCGGAAGATGTTGTCGATGAAGAGCAACACGTCCTGGCCCATCTCGTCGCGGAAGTACTCGGCGACCGTGACGCCGGTCAGCCCCACGCGCAGACGGGCCCCGGGCGGCTCGTTCATCTGTCCGAAGATCAGAGCCGTCTTCTCGATCACGCCCGATTCCTGCATCTCGAGCCAGAGGTCATTGCCCTCGCGGGTGCGCTCCCCGACGCCCGAGAAGACCGAGTAGCCGCCGTGCTCCTGGGCGATGTTGCGGATCAGCTCCATGATGACGACCGTCTTGCCCACCCCGGCACCGCCGAACAGGCCGACCTTGCCGCCCTTGGCATACGGGGCCAGCAGATCGATCACCTTGATGCCGGTCTCGAAGACGCTCGTCTCGGTATCCTGGTCGATCAGCTTGGGCGGTTCGCGGTGGATCGGCCGGCGCTGGTCTGGCTGGGCCATCGGTCCGCCCGGATCGATCGGCTCGCCAAGCAGATTGATGACGCGCCCGAGGCACTGCTCGCCGACCGGCACCGTGATCGGGCCCCCGGTGTCAATCGCCTTCATGCCGCGCACCAGGCCGTCGGTCGAGGCCATCGAGATGCAGCGCATGACCCGATCCCCCAGGTGAAGGGCCACCTCGACGGTGATCGCCTGCTCCCGCTTGGGATCCTCGATATGGATGGCCGTATCGATTTCCGGGAGATCGCCTTCGGGAAACAGGACATCCACCGTGGGACCGATCACCCGCAACACCCGACCTACGTTGACCGCCTCAGCCATCGTTCTTCCTTTCTGTTCTACTCCAGTGCAGCCGCGCCGCTGACGATCTCGAGCAGTTCACCCGTGATGGCCGCCTGGCGGAGCTTGTTCGCCGTGAGGGTCAGGCTCGTGATCATCTCTTGCGCATTCTTGGTGGCATTGCCCATGCTGATCATCCGCGCCGAATGCTCGGACGCCAGCGAGTCCACGACAACCGCCAGAACCCGCGTGCGAATGTAGCGCGGCAGGAGCGTGTTGAAGATCTCCTCGGCCCTGGGCTCGAAGATGTACTCCGACTCCGCTTCCGTGTCCTCTTCGGGCACGATCGGGATCAGATGCTCCACCGCGACCTCGCGCTTGGCCGTGGTGACGAACCGGGTGTGGACGAACTCGACCCGGTCGACCCGGCCCGCCAGGAACCCCTCGGTCGCCATCCGGCCGATCCGCTCCACGATCTGCAGATCGATCAGATCGCCGAGCTTCTCGATCGCCGCCGGCGACTGCCATTGCCGGCGCCGGAAGTACTGGCCCGCGCGGCGGCCCACCGGCACCAGATCGATATTCTCGCGCGCCAGGCCCAGCTCGGCGATCCGCTCCTCCGCCCGCCGGAAGACATTGCCGTTGAAGCTGCCGCACAGGCCTTTGTCCGAGGAGAGGACCACGAGCATGACGCGCTCGATCTCACGGACCGCGAACAGCGGATGCTCCAGCGAACGGGCCGCCCCGGTCAGATTGGCCAGGACATGCTCCATCATCTCGGTATAGGGCCGGGCCGATTCGGCCTGGGATTGCGCGCGCCGCAGTTTCGCCGCCGCGACCATCTCCATGGCCTTGGTGATCTGCTTCGTGCTCTGCACGGAACGGATGCGGCGCCGGATCTGCTTCAGAGTAGCCATCTACGCAATCTCCCTCGTCCATGCACTCGCCGCCACAGGTCCCACACCGGCATGGCCGACGGTGGGCCGATCCTCGAGGCCCAGCCCGCGCGGCCGCGGCCGCCCGGCGATCAGCTCGCGCGCCCGGTCCTGGACGACCGCGAAGAAGACCCGTGAGCGCTGCGCGGCGTCCTCGGCCGCGGCGCGCCAGCGGCGGGCCCGCTGGCCCCAAAAGGGATCGCCGGTGATGCCGTGCAGCGCCTGGGCCAACGCGGCATGGATCTCCTGGTAGACCGGGCTGGTCGGCCGCCGCTGAAAGAGGTCATAGCGCGTCCAGTCTCCCATCTCGTACTGCGGCACGCGGGCCTTGATCTGCTCCAGGGATCTGAGGCAGAAGCTGCGGTATTCTTCATCGCCGCTGTAGCGGACCCAATCCCACATGCCCAGCCAAGCCAGCAGGCAGCCGTTCAACACATGCGCGGGCGGCTCGCAGGGATACTCCTCGAAGAATAGCCCGTCCTCGTCCTGCCAGACGATCGGCAGCGCCACCGTGCGGAACGCCTGGGCGGCCCGCCCGGCCCACTCGCCGTAGTGCGCATCCCCCGTCAAGACCGCCATGCGGACCAGCAGGGAGATCGCCTGTCCCTGCGTGAGAGCCGAGATCCAGGGCGCCGTCAGACCGTAGCGGTCGAACGTGTAATACTGCGGCCAGACCGGAATCTCGCCCGGCAGCATCGTCACCGCCTCCGACAGCAGCCAGCTCACCTGCGATCCCAGCACCGCCTCCTCGGCGGCGTTGCGGCTGTCGAACTGCCGGTCGAGCAGGCCCAGGCAGGCCTGGATGATCCGCAGGGGATCCCGGCGCCGGATCCCCTCATGCAGCACGGCATCTTCGAAATCGAGCAGGCCCTGATCGTCGATCCGCTTCCCCAGCTGCGCCGGTGAGAGAACGTCGCGCCAATCCAGGTAGAAGTAGCCGGGCGCCGGCTCGCCCACGCTCTGCGGATTGTAGGTGGTACCGGTGTAGGCATGGACGTAGGAGACATACTTGCGCGTCCCCAGCGCGCCTCCCGCCAGAAGCGCGGCCACGACTCCCCAAAGTACCACCCTGCGCATGCCTTCGACTTCCTGTTGATCGTTGTGCGTCGCGCCCCATTCGGCGAGACGCCCGCCACACCCTAGGGGGCCACCACCGTCTCTGCCGGAGCTTGCGCCATGGCCATCTCTTCCCGGGCCTCCGCCAAGGCGGCCTCCTCCCGGGCCTCCTTCTCGCGCAGCTCCTTCTCGCCGTCGAACTGCCCCAGGAAGACGGCGAGGTCTTCCTTCAGGTCCTTCTCGGTCTTCTCCGTGATCTCCTGCTCCTCATGGATCGCGTTGACCACGTCCGGGTTCTTCTCGTGCATGAAGGCCAAGAACTCCTTCTCGAAACGCGCCAGGCATTCGATCGGAAGCTTGTCGAGATGGCCGTTGACGCCGGCATAGATCACCAGGACCTGGTCCTCGATGGCCAGCGGCTGGTACTGGCCCTGTTTCAGAATCTCGGCCATGCGTTCCCCGCGCAGGAGCTGGCGCTGGGTAGCCTCGTCGAGATCCGACCCGAACTGGGCGAAGGCCTGCAGCTCGCGGTACTGGGCCAGGTCCAGGCGCAACCGGCCGGCCACCTTGCGCATGGCCTTGGCCTGGGCCTTGCCGCCCACGCGGGAGACCGAGATCCCGACATTGATCGCCGGCCGGATGCCGGCGTAGAAGAGATCGCCCTCGAGGAAGATCTGGCCGTCGGTGATCGAGATCACATTGGTCGGAATGTAGGCCGACACGTCGCCGGCCTGGGTCTCGATGATCGGCAGGGCGGTCAGACTCCCGCCGCCCCGCGCGTCGCTGAGCTTGGCGGCCCGCTCCAGAAGGCGGCTGTGGAGATAGAAGATGTCGCCCGGATAGGCCTCACGGCCCGGCGGCCGGCGCAGCAGCAACGAGAGCTGGCGGTAGGCCACCGCCTGCTTCGAGAGGTCGTCGTAGATGCAAACCACATGCTGGCCGCGATCGCGGAAGTACTCGCCCATCGAACAACCCGCGTAGGGCGCGATGTACTGCAGCGGCGCCGGAGATGAAGCGCCCGCCACGACGACGGTCGTGTATTCCATCGCCCCGTGCTCTTCGAGAACCTTGACCACCTGGGCGACGGTCGATTCCTTCTGGCCGATGGCGACGTAGATGCAGAAGATGTCTGAACTGGCCTGATTGAGAATCGTATCGATGGCCAGCGCGGTCTTGCCGGTCTGGCGATCGCCGATGATCAGCTCGCGCTGGCCGCGGCCGATCGGGACCATCGAGTCGATCGCCTTCAGACCGGTCTGCACGGGCTGATTCACCGGCTGGCGCTCGATCACCGACGGGGCGACCGTTTCGAGCGGGATCTCCTCCTCGAAGATGACCTCGCCCTTGCCGTCGAGCGGTTCGCCCAGGGGACTGAGCACCCGGCCGATGACGCCCTTGCCCACCGGGACGGCGGCCAGCTTGCCGGTGCGCCGCACCGTGTCGCCCTCTTTGATCAGGACGTCGGATCCGAAGAGAATGACGCCGACATTGTCCTCTTCCAGGTTGAGAACCATGCCGATGACCTCGTTCGGAAACTCGAGCAGCTCACCGGCCATGGCCTCCTGGAGGCCCCACACGCGCGCGATCCCATCCCCCACCTGCAACACCTGGCCCACCGAGGCCATCTCGAGCTGGGTCTCGTACTTCTCCAGCTGCTTGCGTAGGACCGAGCTGACTTCTTCAGGCTTGAATCCCATGACTGATCCGCCCTTCCTTCCTCTTCTCTATCCCGCCGGCATGCATGCCACCGCCACCCGTGATTTGACGCTCACTCGAACAGCGGACAGCTCAGGAGCTCGCGGCGCATTTGATCCAGTGTCCGCCGGACGCTCCGGTCGATGACCCGGTCGCCGATCCTGACCATCATGCCACCCAACAGTTTCGGATCCACCCGCTTCTCCAGAAGGATGGTGTGGCCCGAGAGTTTCTCGAGCTTCTCCACCAGAATCCGTTCCTCCGTCCCCTGCAGCGGCAGCGCGGTGGTGACCTGTGCCCGCGTGATGCCGCGCTCGGCCTCGAGCAGGTTCCCGTATTCCTCTATGATCTGCCCGAGAATCGCCAGCCGCTTCTTGTCCAGGAGCAGATGGAGCAGCTCGAGCACCAGGGGATGCACGTGAGCGCGAAAGACATCGCTGAGCACCTCGCGCCTGACCTCCTGCCTGATCTGCAGGGCCGTCAGGAACTGCCGGAACGCGGGCTGCTGCGCCAGCAGCGCCGTCAGGCTCTCCAGATCCCCGGCCACGACATCCAGGATGTCGCGCTCGCGCGCCGCCTGGAACAGCGCGCGCGCGTATCGCTTGGCCACTGGCTCACGTATCATCGTCCCGCCTCAGGCCGGCGGCGCCCGCCGGCATCGGTCTAGTTCACACCCTGTTCGCCACCGGCCCGATCGAGATCGTCCAGGAAGCGCGCCATCAGTTCCCGGTGCTTGGCATCATCGAGGCGCTCATGCACGGCCTTCTCGGCCGCCAACAGCGCCAGACCGATGGTCTGCTTGCGAAGTTTCTCGGCGGCCGATTCCTCGATCAGGCGTACCTCCTCCTCGGCGCGGGCCAGGCGCTGCAGGCGCTCTTCCTGCGCCCGTTCCTTGATCCGCGCCGCGGCGGCATTGCCCTCGGAGACGGCTTCCTGCATCCTCTTGCGGGCCTCGCTCTCTATGTTGCGCAGATGCGCCTCGTACTCGGCCTTCAGCCGCTCGGCCTCCTCGCGCTGGCGCTTGATGTCGTCGAACTCGCCCGCGATCTTGTCGCGGCGGGCGTCCAGGAATGCGAGCGCCGGTCCCCACGCAAACTTGCTCAGGATCCAGAGAACGATCAGGAACCCGATGACATGGGTGATCAGTACACTGAGATCAATGAGTTCCACGGTTCCACTCCTTGCTCACCGGCCGTCTTGGCCCCGCCACCCGCGGCATCCGTACCGGGATCCCGCGCGGCCGCCCGCCCAGCCGGCGGCGCGGCGCACAGTCGGCGGTGCCCCCGAGTTCGCACCGGCGGCCGGCTCGTCCGCCTACATCTTTCCCGACAGCACGAAGATGCTCACGAAGGCGTAGATCGTCAGCGCCTCGATGAAGGCCGCACCGATGATCATGGCCGTCTGAATCTTGCCCGCCGCCTCCGGCTGACGTCCGATCGCCTCCATGGCCTGCGACACCACGCGACCGAGCCCCACCGCCGAACCCACGGCGGCCAGCGCCAGACTCATCGGAAGCGCAAACCCTAGGGCAGTCCCAGCATCCATTCTCAATCCTCCTCTTCAGGCAATTTCACACAACCCTATCGACCGACTCTTCATCACAGGCCTCGCCGACTGCAGCGCAGACTGCCGCGACCGGTGCTGTTTCTCATCGTTCCCGGATGCCTCCGGAAGCCTTCCCCCTCGTCATGACCCTGCCTCCCCCGGCCACCTAGTGCGCCCCCTCCGGCAGCGCGGAGGCGTCCCGCTCGCCCGGTTGGGCCCCGGGCCGCTCTTGGTGATCCTCGTCATCATCGTGCGGCAGGACCTGCATGATGTAGGTCGTGCTCAGCAGCGTGAAGACCAGCGCCTGCACCGTGCTCATCATCATCGCCAGCAGGATGAACGGAATGTGCAGCGGAATCCCCACCGGAAGCTTGGTGAAGGCCAGCAGCGCCACGCCCAAACCGGCGAAGACGCCGATCAGCACGTCCTCGCCCAGGATGTTGCCGAACAGTCGCAGGGAGAGGCTCACCGGCTTGGCGAACTCCCCAATGATGTGCAGCGGCAACATGAGCGGCACCATGCACCAGCTCACCACATCCCGGGGGTCGCCGGCCAGGTGCAACAAGAACTTCTTCGGGCCCAGGCGCGTCAGACCGGTATACTGCACGTAGAGGAAGACGCACACCGCCAGCCCGCCGGTCGTGTTGAGCGCCGAGGTGGGCGAGCGCATCAGCGGCACGAGGCCGAAGAGATTCATGAACCAGATGTAGATGAAGAGCGAACCGAGAAACGGCACGTAGCGCTCGCCCTGCGGGCCGAGAATCCCGATGATGAACCCCCGGAACGCCTCAATGAAGAACTCGACCGCATTCTGCAGCCCCTTCGGAATCATTTCCATGCGCCGCGTGCCGAGGCGCACGATCACGACGATGATTCCGGCGACCATCAAGGCGAAGATGATGTCCTGAAACCGCAGCATGAGCTTGGCCCAGGCCGGGGGCGCCTGCTCGCCCTTGACCGCCTTGTAGAGCAGATGCACGAAGTTGGGAAGCTCGGGCGGATGGTCGGCATGGTCGGCATGGTCGGCGTGGTCGTCATGGGCGGCGTGGGCGGCGTGGGCGGCGTGGGCGTCACGGGCCCCGCCGGCGGCATGCTCGCCGTGGTCGTCATGGGCGCCAATGTCGGCGTATTCACCGTGGTCGCCACGGGCGCCATCGGCGGCATGGACATCGGAGACGTCCTGCTGGGCACGAGCGGTCCCGCCGGCCATGCCAGCGACCGCCAGGAAGACGCCCACCAGGATGGCGGCGAGCAACCGGCCGCGCGTCTCGGCCGGCAACCTAGGACTGCCCATGTTCGTCCCCCACCCGTTCAGCCCGCGTCGCACGCCCGAAGAACCTCGAATCGAGCAGTGCCCGGCCAAAGGCTTTGAGAACAATGACCAACAAGACGACAGAGAAACCGGCGGCCACGGACAGTGGCGGCGGCAGATCCCACACCAGGAGCGCTGCCAGACCGCCGTAGACCACGATCAGCTTGCCCGCCAGGATTCCGACGATTGCCTTCTTGCTTCGCCTTTCGGCCATCAGCAGCAGTTGCGTTAGCAGGGAGAGGAAATAGAGGTTGGCCATCCCGACGATCAACCCGCCCCCGAACCCGAGAGCCCACCGCCACCCGAGATAGACCCAGGTTGTCAGAGCGACCAGGCCGCCGAACCAGACACTCGTGATCAGAATCCGCCGGATCGTGCCCAGCCGCGACAGATGGGCCATCAGGGCTGACCTGGCCTGCAAAGGCGTTCCCGGTGTGCCGGGCGCGAACTGGTTCATCGCCTTCCGTCCCTGGCTTCCAGCGCCTCGGCGTGCTGGACTCGATCCATCTACAGCTCATCCACGTCTCGCTGCGCCTTCTTCAGTAGCCGGATCATCTCCCGAACCCCCGCGACGAAGCCGAGACCCAGAAACACCAGTCGCAGGACCTGGCCGGTGCCCAACCAGCGGTCAAGAAGGTACCCGAGACCGTATCCCATCAGCGGCGACACGGCCAGGATGAGGGGAATCGTCCCCAGCATCGAGAGAACTCGTACCGAACGGTACTTCGGATCCTTGGAACCGTGCATGCGGTTCCTCCCGCCCCCGGCGCCGCGTGTGACTCATCGGATGGGTCACTCTAGCAAAGAGCTAGATTGGGTCAACCAACTTCGTCGGCACAGGTTCCGCCTATTTGCGCCGGGGGCGTCCGCGCGCGGCACGGGCCGGAAGCGCCAGGAGAACGGAGGACGTCCGCGCGCGGCACGGGCCGGAGGGGGGCACAGGGAGAACGGCGGGTGCCTAGGCCACCCGCCCCGGATCCGACCCCGTGGAAGGACGCTCGGCCCGATCCGTCCAGATGTCCCAGAGCAGGCCGGCGAGTCGTTGGACGGTCTCCGGAAACCAGACCCCCATTTCAGGCAGGATCCAGGCCAGATCGCCCCTGGCCGGCAACCCGATGCGGCAATGATCGATGCCGCCGGGGGGACTCGACTCGGCCAGCCAGTCCGGATACTCCCTGCCCGGAGTCGCCATCTCCTGCTTCCCATCGCTGGCTTGAGGATCTTGGGGCCGCGCGGCGCCGGGAAGCTCCAGGGATCCGGCGGGCAGCGCTTCGTCGTCAACGGAGCGAAGACCCGCTGCTCCCGCTCCCCTCCGGGCGGCCAGAATGCGCGGCGGGCGGCATCCCCCGCGCGGTGCCAGCCGGTGGCAGAGTAGCGCGGGGCTGCGGCCGGCGGGGCCTGTCAGCCGGCCCTCGAGCAGGACCGTGTGAAGGGACTGACGGATCAGGGGCTGCAGGTGGGAAGAGAGCGATCGCAGCTTCAATGCCGTCAGAGTGCCGGCCTCGCGGGAGTGCTCCGCCCGGCTGCGCAGAAGGGCTTCGGCCCTTTCCATCAGCGACCACACCAGGGAGTCCTCCGGCGCACAGACCTCGGCCAGGCCCAGCAGAAGCAGGCCCTCACCGGGGGGCGCCTCCGGCAGGATATGTTCGTCGGTGTGCGGGTCGCTCGCCATCACTGCCTCCTGGGCAGGATATCGGCAAGCGGGCAGGTGATCTGAAAAGCGGACCGCTCTGTTGAGATGGCAATCGGCAAGCGGGGCGGGGCAGCCGGGCGAGGCGGGGCGGAGCCGGGGCGGCCGGGCGAGGCGGGGCG
>CAYQJL010000118.1:0-3781 GCA_964417675.1 uncultured bacterium
GTGGCGGTGCTGTAGCGACGCACCGATCCATCGGGCAGGGTGTGCTGGCGCGCGGCAATGCGGGCCAACACTTGGGCGACCACCTCCCCGGTCAGCGGACGCGTGGATTCGCTGATCAGGCCATAGCGATAGACGGCCCAGTCGCGTGGGGTTGGTCGGGGCGGGTGAATGTGGTCCTTGATCATCTCGATCCTCCTTCTGAGTTACCCCTCCGGGGCCGGTCCCCGGCGGGTGCGCGAGGACCATTGCCCCCGAGGAAGAAGGATCGAAGGCGGATCGGGTGGTGGCGCCTCAGCGAGACACCCCGGCACCGGTCGCGCATAGCTGTCCGTCACCGAAGGGGTCTCATCCACACTGGCTTGATCGAGAAGCCCGCGCCCGAAGGCTGCGCGGAAGGCGAGCTGGAGGCCGCCTGTGAGGCTGCGCAGGAAGCGTTCGAGTTGATCGGCGCTCGCCCGTGCGTCCGACCAGGCCCAGCCCAGACGGGGACCAAACCAGCTGAAGGCCGAGCCGATCAGGCGCGAGCTGACCAGCTCCATCCAACGCCGCACGGTGCGCTCACTGACCGGCTCCTCACCGGATCCGGCGGCCGCCGCCCATTCAAGCGCCGGACCCACTCCGTGACGCTGCGCCTGCAGGACGGTCTGGAGCACCGAGCCGACCGTCGAGCGCCCCCGCCACACGCCCGCGGGCAGGATCGAGGCGGTGGTGCCCGAACAGAAAATGACCCGCCGAACGGGTACTCGCTCGAACACCTCACCCGTGGAGAAGTCCTCGATCCGCTTGCGATAGCGCCACGCATGCATGTGCGCGCAGTCAGCGGATCCACAGCAGGGACAAATCAAGCCGGCAGCCTTGGTCAGGGCGGGGATGGAAACATCCCCACCTTCAATCGCCGAAACATAGCGACACAGCCCGGATGTCAGGATAGACTTGATCTAACTTCGCTGGCCGCGAGGCGTCGTTCAATGCATCAGCGGCCATGCGTCTCCGTTGCGGGTTAAGGCTACGTGGGATTTCTTAGACCACACAGTCTTGCCCGCAACGTCTTTTTTCTCCGAGGATTCTGAAAAAAGGGACTAGCTATTGGACCGGAGAGAGTGAGGGGCTACAACCACGTCTACCGCTACGCCAACACCGTTCCCCTGGTGGACGAGGAAGACGCGCTGAAGGTCAACTGGTGCGAGGTAACCGTTACCTCAAAGAAGGGCAAACGCCTCTACAAGAATGCCTTCATCTCCGACTTCACGATCACGGACAAGAATGTCGCTGACATCGTCGCCGCCGGTCGCGCGCGCTGGAAGATCGAAAACGAAAACAACAATACGCTCAAGACCAAGGGCTACCATCTGGAGCACAACTTCGGCCACGGCAAACAGCACCTCTCATCCCTGCTGGCGACGATGAACATTCTTGCCTTCCTCTTCCACTGCTTCTTGACCTTCTGCGATGATGCCTATCGGCTTATCCGGGCTACCTTGCCCACACGCAAGATTTTCTTCGAGCACATCCGTGCCTTGACTCACTACATGTGCTTCCCTTCCTGGAAGGCGCTCATGGAGTTCATGATGCGTGGACTGGAGATCGGCCCTTACGAGGTCAAATGAGCCGCCCCAAGGGGCGAACTATGCCCGGGTGACATCCTCACAGCTACTGGGGCCCTCGCGACTGGGAAATGACGCCCGCAACCGCGCAAACGCAGCCCTCCGCGCCTCTCTTTCACCCCCAACCGGCCCACACCGGGGCCACGGCCCGGCCCCTCTGGACCCATTGGCCTTCTCCTGGATCCTCGGTAGCGGGATCTACACGCCAGAATGAGAACTGCTGTAAGAATGGCACATTCTCTTGACTTACCCGGCGGGAGCGGTAAACTGCCGCGAGCCACGTCCAGCGTAAGCGATACAATTCAGGGATTGCCGACTCGTGCATGAGGATGTCACCATTGCGTCACATGAAGCGCATTGATCCTGCTCACTTCCGACTATCATGCCTTGCATTGTTGCTAGTGCTTTCGGTAGCCAACTTTGCGTCCTCGGCCATCCATGTCATCCGCGCACCAGGAGCAGACTTCCAGATTCTCTGGAGCGCCGCAGAACGATATCTGCAGGGGAAAGAGATCTACCTGAAGCCGCAGTGGAAATCCCTATACTTACCGGGATCTGCTAACTACAAGTGGCCGCCAGCGTATCTGCTCTCTGTCGTTCCGTGGGCCACTCACACAGACGAAGCGACTGGCCGCCGCTACAACTGCATTGTCCATCTGCTGTTCTTTGCTGGTGCCGTTCTCGTGTCCTTACGGTCTCTGTCGTTGGCCAAGAATCGCAGTACGGCAATCTTGGCAATCATGCTGGCGCTGAACTTCGCCCCCTTCTTCGAGACGTTGCTTGGACTCCAAGCTGAAACACCGATCCTACTGCTCCTGGTGCTCACCTTGGGCTTGCTGCGTGAGAGGAGAGACGTGGTTGCAGGATTCCTACTGGGTATCTGCGTCTTGCTGAAGCTCTATCCCGCCGCAATACTGGTGTACTTTCTGTTCAGAAGGCGGTGGCGTGTGCTGTTTGGTGCATCTGCGAGCATCGTCATCATCCTGGCTGTTTCCATAGCGGTCTTCGGTTTCAAGGCCCATCACGACTTCTTCTTGGTGATTTTTCCCCGCATGTTGACGGAGATGCCCGCTATGATATCCGAGAATTTGTCAGTTGCGAAGCTCGCATACACTGGCCACGAGGCTAACCGGAGTGTCTTCAGGTCCACGCAGCGCATGTTAGCAACGAAGGCGCTCATGCTGCCTTTCTGGCTTCTGTCGGGGTATGCAATATGGCAGAATCGGCGATCGCAGCGTTTCTCACACCGCGAGACCTTGGAATACTCAATGCTAATTCCACTGGTTCTGCTCTCGCTTCCCAACTCATGGCTTAACTATCAGCTTCTCCTCCTCCTTCCGATTCTGGCACTGCTTGGGCATCTGGGCAAGCCACAGCATTTAGGGCGGCGGGGTCTCCTTCTGCTGGTCCCCATTTGTCTGCCCCTCTTCCTCTCCGACATCTACCCCAGGGTAGCGTTAGGCTCCTCATTTGATTCGGTGAGGCAATTCAGTATGAAGTTCAGGGTCATTCCGACGGTTCTTACCTGGGTTGCGCTGTGGCTCAGTCTATTGAGATGGAGAGACAGAGAACCGGGACGTGTGGATAACGCGTCTCGAGTACTCCGCGAAGACTCCGTGGCGAGGCTGCCGGGATGAATGTGACAACAGATCCAGGCGGCGTGCGCACGCATTGCGAAAGGCAGGGAATCGTCGAACTCCTTTGAGACATTGGAGTATGCGAATCCATCGTGCTCCGCGAAAGGTCCGTCGGGAGCAAGTTAGCGGGTGTGGGAGGCGGTGGCCCGTCTGCAGAGCGGGGTTCGAGCAGATGAGTGCACGCCAATAGAGCGGTTCCGCGGCACTCTCGGGGGGATCGAGAGCGGGTTCAAGGGTGGGGCGCAGTTTCCCTGGCCTGAATGCACCGAACGCGAGCCGAGCCGTGGTCTACGCGACGAGTCGATAATCGTGCTTGTGGGTCCCGAAAACGTCATCCGCTGCAAAGGAGCACGGTTACTCCGATGAAGACCAGGTATTCTGGGCTTGCGATGGCGTGAGAAGGGCATGCTTCGAGGTCGCGTTTGGAGTTCCGGTGGGTTTACCGCTGGATGCTAATGTTGCGGGCATACCTGTCCCACTGAGTTGGTGCGCAGATGACGGATCGGTTCAGGCCGCGACGCGCTCGTAGTGATGGTGAAG
>CAYQJL010000119.1:0-5247 GCA_964417675.1 uncultured bacterium
GTCATGAGCATCACCGGATACGAGGGACCGGACCCGACACCCGCGATTCCCGGCACGTGGGGCACGATCAAGGGCCGGTTCCGTCCTTGATGCTGCGGAGCAGGTGGCCCGCGTCCGGCGCCAGCGGCCCGGCTCGGGCGACTCCCGCTTCCCACCTTGGATCGAGCAACTCCCAGTTGAATCACATCCGTGGTCCGGCGTACACTTGCGCCCTGCTCAAGGGGCGGGACCCCACCTGGGGTCCATCCTATCGGGAGGAGTCCGAGTGAGATCCATAAAGATCCGCAGGGGCCTGGACCTGCCCATCATGGGTGCGCCAGGACAGGCAGTCGAAGACGCGCCGCCGGTGCGCTCCGTTGCCGTGCTGGGCCGCGACGCCGTCGGCCTGCGCCCGGCCATGGCCGTCAAGGAGGGCGACCGCGTCAAGCTCGGCCAGCTGCTCTTCACCGATAAGCGTAACGCCGGTGTTCGCTACACCGCACCCGGCGCCGGCACGGTGACGGGCGTGAACCGCGGCGCCAAGCGCGTGCTCTTGTCTGTGACCATCGCACTCGATGGCGACGAGGCCGAATCCTTCCCGGTCGTGGCGCGCGGCGAACTGGCCGGCCTCGGCCGCGAGCATGTGCGCGAGACGCTGCTCGCCTCCGGCCTCTGGACGGCCCTGCGCACGCGGCCCTGGAGCAAGGCCCCGGCGCCGGATGCGATGCCCGCGGCGCTCTTCGTCACGGCCATGGACACCCAGCCCCTGGCCATGGATCCGTCGCCGCTGATCCGCGAAGCGGCCGAGGAGTTTCGCGCGGGGCTGAGTCTTCTGGGTAAGCTCACCGACGGACCCATCTACCTGTGCCAGGCCCCCGGCGAGCCCCTGCCCGGGGCCGAGCTGGACCGCATCGAAGCGGTTGCCTTCGCGGGTCCGCACCCGGCCGGCCTGCCCGGCACGCACATCCACTTCCTGCATCCGGCCGGCCGGGACCGTACCGTCTGGCACATCGGCTGGCAGGACGTGCTCTCGGTCGCGCGCCTGTTCGCCACCGGCCGCTTGCCCGTCGAGTGCATCGTTGCTCTGACCGGGCCCGCCGCCGCCCGGCCGCGCCTGATGCGCACGCGCCGGGGAGCGGCCATCGGTGATCTCTTGCACGGCGAGCCGGCCGGAGAGGGGGTGCGCGTCATCAGCGGCTCGGCGCTGGCCGGCCACACGGCCGAGGGCCCCGAGGCCTACCTGGGGCGCTACCACCAGCAGGTGACGCTCCTGCGCGAGGGCACCGAACGCGACTTCATGGGTTGGACCCGGCCGGGCCTGGAGGTCTTCTCCGTGACACGGGCCTTCGCATCGGCTCTGCGTCCGGGCCGGAGGTTGCCGCTGACCACCTCCCTGGGCGGAGGCCCGCGTTCGATGATGCCGATCGGCAGCTACGAGAAGGTACTGCCCCTGGATCTCGAGCCCACCCATCTGCTGCGCGCCATCGTTACCGAGGACACCGACGAGGCCGTGGCCCTGGGTGCCCTCGAGCTGGACGAAGAGGATCTGGCCCTGTGCAGCCTCGTCTGCCCGGGCAAGTACGAGTACGGGCCCATCCTGCGCCGCACCCTGGAACTCATAGAGAAGGAAGGCTGATGAAGCAGATACGCTTCGGGCGGCCCCACGGCCAGCTCCTGAAGGACAAGCCCTGGGGGAAGGCCTTCCCCCTCTTCGAGGCCATCGACAGCTTCCTGTACTCGCCGGGCGCCACGACCGGGGGGCCGGTACATGTCCGCGACGGCCTCGATTACAAGCGGATGATGAGCGTCGTGGTGATGGCCCTGATGCCGTGCGTGCTCATGGCCATGTACAACACGGGCTACCAGGCCAACCTGGCCATGCTGAACATGGGGATCTCATCGGCGAGTGGCTGGCGGGGCTGGCTGATGGATCTGCTCGGCGTGGGCTACGATCCCGGCAACATCCTCTTCTGTCTGGTCCATGGCGCCCTCTACTTCATACCGGTCTACCTGGTCGCCAACGCGGTGGGTGGGATCTGGGAAGTGCTCTTCTCCATCGTCCGCAAGCATGAGGTGCAAGAGGGGCTCTTCGTGACGGGCTTCCTGGTGCCGCTGATCATGCCGCCCACGATCCCGCTCTGGCAGGTGGCCGTGGCGATGAGCTTCGCCGTCGTGGTGGGCAAGGAGATCTTCGGCGGCACGGGCCGCAACTGGCTCAATCCGGCCCTGACGGCACGCGCCTTCCTCTTCTTCGCCTACCCGGCCGAGATCTCCGGCGATGCCGTCTGGACGGCCGTCGACGGCTTCACCGGCGCCACGCCCCTGGCCCTGGCCGCCGAGGGTGGCATGCAGCAGCTCACCGAGCAGGTCACCTGGAGTCAGGCCTTCCTGGGGCAGATCCAAGGCAGCATGGGCGAGACCTCGGCGCTGGCGTGCCTGATCGGGGCCGCGATACTGATCTTCAGCGGGATCGGGTCCTGGCGCATCATGGCGGGCATGCTGCTGGGCGCGGCCGGCTTCTGGGCGCTGCTCTACGGTATCGGCAGCCAGACCAATCCGATGTTCGCCATGCCGTTGCACTGGCACCTCGTGCTGGGCGGCTTCGCCTTCGGTCTGGTCTTCATGGCCACCGATCCCGTCACCGCGGCGGCCACACAACGCGGCAAGTGGATCTACGGGATCCTGGTGGGCGTGGTGACGATCATGATCCGCGTCATCAACCCGGCCTTCCCCGAGGGCGTGATGCTGGCCATCCTCCTCGGCAACGTTTTCGCGCCGCTGATCGACTACTACGTTGTGAAGGCGAACAAGAAGCGGAGGGTGCTGCGCCATGCCGCGTAACAAGAACACCATTTCCTGGACGCTCTTCATCGCCGTGGCGGTTTGCCTGGTATGCTCGGTGCTCGTCTCCTGGACGGCCGTGAGCTTGAGGCCGCTCCAGGAACGCAACAAGGAGTTGGAGCGCAAGCGAAACATCCTGGCCGCGGCGGGTCTCCTCACGGAGGACGTCGACGTGGCGGAGGCCTTCAAGCGAATCGAGACGCGCCTGGTGGACCTGTCCACGGGCGAGTACGTCACCGGTCGCGACCCGGCGGAGTTCGATCCTTTGGCGGCGGCACGCGACCCGGAGCTCAACGTGACGATCCCCACGGCCGATGACCTGGCCGGCATCAAGCGCCGCGCCCGCCTGGGGCGGGTCTACCTGTTCCGGGAGGAGGGGGAGCTGAAGCGGGTGATCCTGCCCGTCTACGGCAAGGGTCTCTGGTCCACGCTCTACGGATTCCTGGCCCTGGAGGATGATCTGCACACCATCTCGAGCCTGGCCTTCTACCAGCATGCGGAAACGCCGGGCCTGGGCGGCGAGGTGGACAACCCGGCCTGGAAGGCCCAGTGGGTGGGCAAGCAGGCCTTCGACGACGGCGAGGTGGCCATCGAGGTCGTCAAGGGCAAGGTGCCCGCGAGCAGCCCGCGGGCCGAGCACCAGGTCGACGGGCTCTCCGGCGCCACGATCACCGCCCGGGGGGTGAGCCAGCTGGTCCGCTACTGGCTGGGGGAGGACGGATTCGGTCCCTACCTGGACCGCCTGCGTGAGGAGGTGAGCCATGGGTAAGGCGCGCGACACGCTGATCAAACCGATCTTCGACGAGAACCCGATCATTCTGCAGATCCTGGGCATCTGTTCGGCCCTGGCCGTCACCACCAAGGTCGAGATCACGCTGATCATGTGCGCGGCGGTGACCTTCGTCTTGGCCCTGTCGAATATGTCGGTGAGCCTGATCCGCAGCCAGCTGCCCACCAACATCCGCCTGATCGCCCAGATGACGATCATTGCCTCGCTGGTCATCATCGTGGACGAGGCGCTCAAGGCCTACGCCTTCGAGGCCAGCAAGCAGCTCTCGGTCTTTGTCGGTCTGATCATCACCAACTGCATCATCCTGGGGCGCGCCGAGGCCTTCGCCATGAAGAACGGCGTCGGTCTGAGCCTGCTCGACGGCATCGGCAATGCCCTGGGCTACAGCGTCATCCTGATCGCGGTGGCCGTCTTCCGCGAAGGCCTGGGCTCGGGCACCCTGATGGGTATCCAGGTGCTTCCGCTGGTCGCCGACGGCGGCTGGTACCAGCCCAACGGTCTGATGCTGCTCTCACCCAGCGCCTTCTTCCTGATCGGCTTCATCATCTGGGCGGTGCGCACCTGGAAGCCGGAGCAGGTGGAGGAGGAGAACTGATGACTGAGGAATACTTGAGCCTGCTGTTCCGCTCCATCTTCGTGGAGAACCTGGCCCTGGCCTTCTTCCTGGGCATGTGCACCTTTCTGGCGATCTCCAAGCGGGTGGAGACGGCGGTCGGTCTCGGCCTGGCGGTGACGGTGGTGCAGGCGATCACCGTACCGGTGAACAATCTCATCTACACCCACGTGTTGCGGGAGGGCGCTCTGGCCTGGGCGGGCTATCCCGAAGTGGACTTGAGCTTCTTGGGCCTGATCAGCTACATCGGCGTCATCGCCGCCATGGTCCAGATCATGGAGATGATCCTCGATAAGTTCTTCCCAGCCCTCTACAACGCCCTGGGCATCTTCTTGCCGCTGATCACGGTCAACTGCGCCATCCTGGGCGGCTCCTTGTTCATGGTGGAGCGCGACTACACCTTCGGCCAGAGCGTGGCCTACGGATTGGGCAGTGGCGTGGGTTGGGCTCTGGCGATCGCGGCTCTGGCCGGGATTCGCGAGAAGATGAAATACAGCGACGTGCCGGCTGGGCTCAGGGGCCTGGGCATCACCTTCATCACGGTGGGACTCATGGCCCTGGCCTTCATGGCCTTCAGCGGAATTCAGCTCTAGGCGGACGCGCGAGGACGGGAAGGTAGCATGCTGCAGATCATCTTCGGGGTCGTGATGTTCACGGCCATCGTGCTGTTGCTGGTCGTCGTGATCCTCGTCGCGCGGGCGCGGCTGGTGGCCTCGGGGCCTGTACGCATCGAGATCAACAACAACCCTGACAAGACCCTCACGGTGCCGGCCGGGGGCAAGTTACTGAACACCCTCACCGAGGTCGGCATCCTCGTGCCTTCGGCCTGCGGCGGCGGTGGTACCTGCGGCACCTGCAAGGTCAAGGTGCACGAGGGCGGCGGGCAGATCCTGCCGACGGAGCTCGGCGTGGTCTCCAAGAAGGAGGCCCACGAGGACGTGCGCCTGAGCTGCCAGGTGGTCGTCAAGCAGGACATGAAGATCGAGGTGGCGCCCGAGATCTTCGATGTCAAGAAGTGGACCTG
>CAYQJL010000120.1:0-6129 GCA_964417675.1 uncultured bacterium
CAGGCCCCTTCCGGCGAGGCCTCCCGGCTGCTTCGGCTGCTGTCTGAGTGCACGACCGTCCGAATCGCCTATGTCGGCAAGGATCTGCGTTACCGCTACGTGAATCGCGCCTACGAACGCATCCATGGAGTACCGGCCGGCGAGATCTGCGGCCGCGAGGTCCGGCAGGTGCTGGGCGAGGAGGCCTTCCGCGTCGTCGCTCCCCACATGCAGGATGTCCTCGCCGGCAAGAGTGTCTGCTTCGAAGCCCAGGTACCCCTCACGACCGGCGTCAGCCGATTCCTCCACGCGGACTACATCCCCGACCGCACGCCTTCGAATGAGATCGCCGGATTCATCGCCCTGATCACCGACATCACCGAGCTCCGGCAGACCGAAATGGCCTTGCGCGAGAGCGCAGAACGCCACCGCTTGCTCCTGGAGCATGCCGGTGTGGGAATCGCTTACTATGATCTACAGGGCACCCTGCTGCTCCTGAACCGGGCCGGGGCCGCCTATCTCGACGGAGATCCGGACTCGTACCGCGGAAAGTCGGCCCGGGAGATCTTTGGTGAGAGGATAGCAGAGCAGATGGCCGACCGGATCGAACGGGCCGTCTCCGGGCAGTTCCATGGCCACTATCGCGATAAGCTCGCGCTTCCCGTGGGCGAACGCTGGTTCCACTCCACGTATACACCCATCCGCGGAGAGGATGGAGATTGCCTGGGCATTCAGATCATTTCCGATGACATCACCGAGTTGATGGAGGCGCAGGAGCGCATCCAGCACAATGAGGAGTTCCTTGAACAGACCGGTCTGCTGGCACGCGTGGGCGGTTGGGAGCTGGACCTGGAAAGCGACCGTCTCCGGATGACCGCGGCCTCATGGTCCCTGCTCGAGGTTCCGCCTGACGACTCCCTCACCTTCGAGTCCGTCTTGGCCTACTTCGATCAGGAGGTCCATCCGCGGCTCAGGGACGCGGTCGAGGGCGCCCGCAGCGATCTGAAGCCTTTCGATCTGGAGGTGCCGCTCACGACCGGCACGGGTCGCCCGCTCTGGCTGCACCTGATTGGCCGCCCGGTGATCCATCAAGGAAGGTGCACGCGCTTGAGCGGGGTGGCTCAAGACATCACAGAGCAGCGCTCGGCCGCGCGGGCGTTGAAAGAAGCCACACAGCGCATGCACCTGGCCCTCGATGCCGCCCAGGAAGGCATCTGGGAATATGAGATCGCCACCGGGGCCGTCACATTGGATCCCAATGCGATGCGGATGCTGGGGCAGGCCCCCGAGACCCTGACCACGACCCTCGAGTGGCTGACCGAACGCGTGCATCCAGAGGATCGGGAGGCCTTCGATCGAGCCTTGACGGAGTACCTCGAGAACCGAACCGCGATCTTCGCCTGCGAGTACCGGCTTCGCCGCCGGTCGCAGAGCTATGCCTGGATTGCGGCCCACGGTCTGGTCTTGCGCCGGGATGACCACGGGAAGCCGCAGATTCTGGTGGGTGTGCACCGGGATGTCAGCGCCCAGAAGTCCAGCGAACGTGAGATTCGCGAGCTGAAGAATTTCTACGAATCGATCCTCCAGAAGACCCAACAGGGATTCTGGGTCACCGACGAACATGACCGCATCGTCTATGTGAATCCGGCCATGGAAAAGATCGCGGGTGTGCCGGGAGGCAGTGTTCTTGGATGCAGCATCGTGGACGGCTTCCCCCCAAAGACCGTCGCAGAGTTTCTCCCCTTCTATGAGCGGGCCCGCCAGCTGCGCGAGCCGGTCTACTACGAGGCCTCGGTCGTTACCCCGGGCGGCCAGCCGACCGTTCAGTCGGGCTGGATCATCCCCCAGTTCGTGGGCGAGGAGTTCCGCGGCATGATCTGCAGCGTCGAAGACGTGACCGAACAGCATCGACGCGAGCAAGAACGGAGCGACCGTCACGCCGAATTGGTGCAGCTGTTCGAGGCCATTCCGGATGCGGTGGTCTATACGGATGCGCACCGGAACATCCGGCTGCTGAACTCGGCCTTCGCACGCATCTTCGGCTACCCTGCCGACGAGGTCTCCGGCCGGAAGGCAGACATGCTGTGTGCGCTCGATGGGGAGCCCAATCAGCCGTATCGCCCCTTTTGTGGCACCGGCGCCGCAAACGACACCTCGGTTCATGAGTTCTTCTGCCGCCGCAAGGACAGCACCACCTTCCCCGCGGAGATCGTCTGCACGCCGGTGTCAGAAGCCAAGGGCGAATCGCCGGGCACGCTCATCATCATTCGCGACATTACCGACAAGCACGTCGCGGCCGCAGAAGCCGAGCATCACCGCCGGCAAATCGCCCAGGCCGACAAACTGGCCTCCCTGGGCGTGTTGGTGGCCGGGGTGGCGCACGAGATCAACAACCCCAATCAATTCATCCGCTCCAATATCGGTCTCATGGAACGTGCCTGGCAGACGATCTGTCCCATCCTGGATGCCTACCTCAAAGAATCGGGCGAGTTCTCCGTGGCCGGGATCGACTATCCGATCTTCCGCTCCCAGTACCCCGAAATGCTTCAGCACACGCGCCGGGGATCGGAGAAGATCATGGCAATCATTCGGGAACTGCGCGAGTTCGCCCACCAGCAGGACAACATTCATCCGCAACCCGTCCCTGTCGCCGACGTTCTCAACGCGGCCGTGATTCTGACCGAAAACCTGGTCCACAGCGCAACGAAGCACTTTCAGATCGAGATCCCTCCCGATCTGCCTGACGTGCAGGGCCATCGGCAGCAGCTTGAACAGGTGGTGGTCAATCTCCTGCTCAATGCCAGCCAGTCACTCAGGAACCCAGAGGATGCCATGGGCCTGCGGGCCAAGGTCGACGCCATGACCCGCGAGGTGCATATCCAGGTCTGGGATCATGGGGCGGGGATTGCACCCGGGGACCTGCCCCGGGTGACCGATCCGTTTTTCACAACCAAACGCAACGAGGGCGGCACGGGACTCGGACTGAGCATCTCCTCCCGGATCGTCCGTGAACACGGCGGACGGCTGGAGATCGACACCGAGTTGGGCAGGGGCACGGTGGTCACGGTCCGGTTGCCCATGGTGGAATCGCAGCCCTTGCACCCCGCATCGGAGGAGAGCTTCGCATGAAGCAGGATCTGTATCCCGCGGATCCCATTCTGCTGGTCGACGACGAGGTCGATGCCCGCAAGATCGCTCATCTCGTGCTGGCCTCGGGCCGCATCAGCAACACCCTCGAATGCAGTGATCCGAGAGATGTCATGGACATCCTCGCCCGCCAGCCGGTTTCGGCCGTCCTGCTCGATCTGGTCATGCCTCATCTCTCCGGGCAGGAACTGCTGGGGCAGATTCAGCATGAGCACCCGGACATTCCCGTGATCATCATGACGGGGACCGATGATCTGGAAACCGCCGTCGCCTGCATGCGCCGGGGCGCATCCGACTACCTGGTCAAGCCGGTGGAGGAGAATCAGCTGGTGTCAAGTGTCCGGCGCGTCATCGACTTGATCGAGCTGCGCTACGAGAATCTGCGACTCCGGCAGAGCATGCTCTCCGGAAGGCTGGAAACGCCCGAGGCCTTCTCTCGCATCGTCACCTGCGATCCGGGCATGATGCGCATCTTCCAGTACATCGAGGCCATCGCACCGAGCCCCAAACCGGTTCTCATCTCGGGGGAAACCGGTGTGGGCAAGGAGCTGATCGGTCGCGCCATTCACAACCTGAGCCGGCGGCCGGGCGCCTTCGTCGGCGTCAATGTTGGCGGACTCGACGACGGGCTCTTCTCCGACACGATCTTCGGGCATTTCCGGGGCGCCTTCACCAACGCGCACGAAAAACGCAGCGGCGCCGTCGAACAGGCCGCACGCGGAACGCTCCTGCTCGATGAGATCGGGGATCTGCACCCCGAGTCCCAGGTGAAGCTGCTGCGCCTGCTTCAGGAGGGCGAGTACTATCCGTTGGGCTCCTCGGCCCCCAAGCTGGCCGACGCACGCATCATTGCCACAACCAATCAGAACATAGAGGATCTGGTGCAAGGCGCGCGCATGCGCAGGGATCTCTACTACCGGCTCCAGACCCACCGCATCCTGCTTCCGCCGCTCAGGGAACGTTTGGGAGACATTCCCTTGCTCCTGCACCACTTCCTGCAGCTCTCCGCCCAGGCACTCGAGAAACCGGTGCCCACGGTGCCCCCGCAATTGGCTCCGTTGTTGCAGTCCTATCCGTTCCCAGGCAACGTTCGCGAGCTCGAGGGCATGGTCTTCGACGCCGTGAGCCGGCATCGTTCGCGGATGCTCTCGATGAAATCGTTCGAGGAGCATATCGGAGCGCCGGCCAAGGGCCAGTCGAGTCGACCGGCGCCGACGTCCCAACTCAGCGACAGCCTCCGGCATCTCCCCCGAATACCGACGCTCAAGGAGGCTGAGGATGAGATCATCCATCAGGCCCTCGAGCGCGCGGAGGGCAACCAGAGCCTGGCGGCGAAGATGCTGGGAATTTCGCGCCAGGCTCTCAATCGAAGATTGCTCCACCGGGCCCGATCCTGAATGCGAACCCAAGCAACATTCGTTGCGTTACGAACACCGGGCGAGAACCGCAACATATTGTTTTAGAAACATATAGCTTCTCTTTCCACAAGATGCGCAATCATTGTTGACAAGGTTCTCGCCGGACGCCCGACCCGCCCGAATTCGTAACTCATTGCAAACAAAGTGCCTAGCTTCTATCGCGCCTTCTTGGAACGCTTTGTTCTAGGAAGAAGTGATGTGTCAAATCGGGTTGACGTCCAGGGGGCCACGCTCCTTCGCCCGGGATCCACAGGCCCTTCGCCTGGGATCTGCGGGCCCAGCCCCTGGGATCCGCAAGGCCCATCACCTGGGATCTGCGGGCCCGCCAGAGGAGTAGTGGCCGCCATGCTGGAGGGAACCGAATATGGGTGGCGACTTTGCAGTCCGAATCGACAGTGATCAATTGTGCCTGACGCTGACAGGGGACGTATCGCGAATAGTTTGGACGGAAGTGTGGCAACAAGTCGAGGCCGCTCTCAAGAAGGCCGTTGACGGTGCCCCGCCCCCCAGGCAGCTCCTCATCGAGGCCCGCGTGTCGCGTTGGCCGAGCATCGTTCAGCTCTACGGATGGCCGCAACGCCTGCGCGAAACAGGCATCCGGGAAACCTGCCGCATCGCCATCTTCGACGACAACCAGACCACACAACGGGATGCTCACTTCCTCGACTGCGTCCTCCACAATCAAGGATTCTGCTTCTCAACCGTGTGCACGGACCTGGACACCGCCAGCGCCTGGCTCCAGAAGGTGCCGGCCTGATGCCAGATGCCGGCTGAGCCGGCGCCATCCGAGCCAATGCGCGGTCCGAGCTGACGCCGGCTGAGGGTGGTCTCTAGATCGGCCTTGGAACCATGGCCCATTTCGCGCCGACTGGACAGCCGGAAGCCGCCGAATAGGTCGCCCGGCCGTACACTTCTCGCCGTCACCGTATTCTACCGAGACCAGCCGCCAGATTGTGCTCCGGCCCCGCTGCTCACCAGCCAAGAGTCACGTTTTGGCAAGAAATCTTGAGCTATCTTATTACTGTACAATGTGTTACAGTCGTGCCCCGGGGCACGCTAATTGCAATTCTATTGCGCGTAGGATCAGCCACCAAGCCGCATCAGCCGTGCAGGGAACCTGCCCGCCAACCTGTCGGGTTGATTGAACCTGTCCCGATGATCTGCCCTGAGTTCCTGCCCGGTGAACCTGTCGGGTTGATTGACCGTCACCGGCGGGTTCGTCCCCAGTGCGACTTCTCCAGCCGACGGACTTCGATGACCCCATCCACGCACCACGTCTCGACTGGACTGGCCAAGCCGAAAGACGCTGAGCCGAACGCCGCCAAATCGGAAGCCGCTGAATGGGCCGCCCGCCCGTGCACCTTTCTCCGCCCGCCAGACAGGTGCCACGTTTTGACACGATTTTTTGAGCTATAATATTGTTTCATAATAAGTTACAGGCGTGCCCCGGGGCACGATTTGTAGCAACTGTATTGCATATAACCTGGTAACTGGCGTCAGGCCGCATGCATGAGCACCGTCGTGACGAATTGATTGGGAGGCAAGACAGCAACGTGCATGGGAATGGTTGGGTGGCGAGGACCAG
>CAYQJL010000121.1:0-4719 GCA_964417675.1 uncultured bacterium
ACGCGTTTGATGTCGGGCAGGAATCCCATGTCCAGCATGCGATCGACTTCATCCAGGACAAACACTTCGACGTCATTTAGGTGTAGGTGGCCCTGCTGCATCAAGTCCAGCAGCCGGCCGGGGGTCGCCACCAAGGTATCCACGCCCCTGTTCAGAGCCTTCACCTGGCGACACTGATTGACCCCACCGAAGATGGTGGTGTGGTGGAGGCGCAGATGGCACCCATAGCTTTCAATACTCTCACCGATTTGGCCGGCGAGTTCGCGGGTGGGGGCAAGGATGAGAGCCCGAGGCGAGCCCTTGCGAGGCCGTTTGCGATTCGCCGCCAAGCGCTGCAGGATCGGTAGCGCGAAGGCTGCTGTCTTTCCGGTACCCGTCTGTGCTGTGCCGATCAGGTCCCGGCCCTCGAGAAGGAGAGGAATGCACTGCTCCTGAATGGGGGTGGGGATGAGATGGCCCATGGACGCCACGGC
Organism: uncultured bacterium; assembly: GCA_964417675.1. Taxonomy (GTDB): domain Bacteria; phylum Eisenbacteria; class RBG-16-71-46; order CAIMUX01; family WJJG01; genus CAYQJL01. Next base: position 474 of record CAYQJL010000121.1, read on the forward strand.
TTTTCTCAACTCTGGAATCAGCTCGTCGAACGCGTCGTGCCGGGGCCTCGACCTGAGTGAACGGGATAGCAGGTCGGCAGAAGCGCGGGGCGCGGTAGTTGATGATTTCATACTTTTCCTGGTCCGGGGGTTTTTGGCGCTCTCCCCACCGGACGCATGGAAAAGACGCGGCCACAACGATCACTGTCATTGCGGAATGCATGCAAACGAGGGAATGTACGCTACTTCACCGGTGTGGCGCAAGCCAATTGTGGGTCCTTACGGGGCTCGCCTTACGGGGCTCGCCCCCCCGACACCATTGCCCAGGAATTCGAGAGCCAGGCGGGCCAACGCCCGCTCGCTGACATTGACGGAGCTCGACATCAGCATCTGGTCGTCGAGCTTCACCTCGAAGACAAGCTCTTATGCGCCCTGAAGCGCCTCCGGCAGGAATCTCACCTCGATCCAATTGCCGCCATGCCGCTCGAGCTGGGCGCGAGCTAGGCGCGGGCCCTGCTGGGCAAGATCTTCGCGGTCGATCTGCTCCTGTGTGCCCAAAGTGCCGGGCACCTTGCCGTCTCCCGGTGTGGGGCCAACCCCGCATCACGGTTGACCGCATTTCTCGACTCCCCAGCTTGACTGAGTCACTGGGGACGAGGGCGGAACCATGCCTGGAGTGGCCCCGGGACCATGCTATACTGGTCGCTGTGACTGAAGAAGGCAGTGAAGCGGAGATTGTGCTATGCAAAGGGGTCCGGGCCTGAGTTCACCGCCTGCTCGCCATGGGCGGGCGAACGCCATGCGCCATGCGGCCTATTGGACGATTGCCTTCTCGGTACTCACGGGCCTATCCGGCTGCGAGGAGTGCCCCACCGATCCCGAGCCGGACGCCGGCACCATAGCTCGCATCACCGGCCGGATTGTGGGCGGCGGGACTCCCGTGTCCACGGAGTTTTTGGCCATCGGCTTCTCGAACCTGGGGGATCACGTCACCTGCGGGGCCTGGACCGATTCCCTGGGGTACTTCCAGGTCGATCTGCCTCCCGGGCAATACTGGCTCGCTCTGAGTGAATCTCGTGGGAGCCTCGACTTCGGATTCCATCCCGCCCGGGGACTCATCTGGCCGCCCGGGGACACCGACAGCGTCACGATTGCCCCGGGGCAGACAGACCTCCTCATCTCCGCCGCGGCCGTACGGTTGCAGGTCTATCTCCCAGACCTGTGGCAGGAAGACCCCGACCCGTTGGAGGCAGACCGTGTCTATTGCACGCTCATGGATCCGGAAGGGGAGTTCGAGCGGAAGCGTATTGCCACGAGGTCGACCTCCTGGGTGGATGGATGGGCAACCATGGAGGTGCCGTTGATCCCCGCGGGCATCTATCGCGTGAAACTCCACCTCCTCCACTCCCGATCCAGCGTTGCGCAAGAAGCCTGGTTGACCGTTGGCGCCGACGGCGACTCGCTCCTGGTCCAGGGCACGGGATTGCACGAGGTCAATGCCGGCGAGCTGCGCATAGCGCGTCTGACGGCCTCGGCCACGAGAAGCTGGCAAGCGCTCGGCGTCCGGCCCTCTCTTGTGCTCTACCGTGAAGACTCGACGATAGTGATCTGGGATCGGTCCGCGGAGGATGGCACCTTCGAGGCTCCCATGCTGGAGCCGGCTCCGATCCGTTGTGCGGTCGAGGTGTACCCCGTGCGGCAGTGGATCGGGGGCGATGACTTCGCCTCGGCCACGACCTTCTATCCACAGGCAGGAGAGACCCTCCATCTGTTCGACCACGCGGTCAACAGCCTGCGGGTCCATCTGCATGGACCGGGGAGCAATACCTCCTTCGATGGCCGCGCGCTTCTCGTGGATGGGAGCGGTCTGCCGTTCGCGGAGACGAGGGTCTGTTCCGGTGGGGGGAACAAGTTCCTGCTGGGGAATGTGCCCGCAGGAACCTACTTCTTGAAGCTGACCTCCACCGACCGGCCGCGTCGCTTCTGCCCGCAGTGGTACGCATCGGCCGAGTCGCTGGCGGCCGCCACGCCGATCCAAATCCCGGGAGGCGGCGGCTACACCGAGATCGACATGCACCTCCTCGCGGGCGGGCAGATCCAGGGCCGGATCCTCGATGCCGATTTTGCGCTGCCTGGTCGGGCCATCCAGGTCGAGTCGACGGATGGGACCTTCTCCGACACCAGAGCCGCCACCGTGAGCCCCTACGACAGCTCCTTCGTAATCCCGGCGCTTCCCAATGGCGCCTTTCGTGTCGGGGTGAAGCCGCCATCCTCGTCCGTGGTCAACTGGTATCCGGGTACCACGGATCCGGACGAGGCCAATGTGATTTTGATCGAAGGACATGGCAGGGTGGAGGGGGTGGAATGGCGCATCGGAGACTAGCCGCGCTCCTGCTGACGCTGGTCATGGCCGGCGGCCTGGCATCCTGTGAAACCGACGATTGTGCCACCGGTCCACAGGTCTTCGCCGGTCGCATCGAGGGGCAGATCGAGTCGGCCGGCATGGATGTCTCCCCTCACGTGGTGATCGCATCACCCGGTTATCCGCGTCTGTTCTGGTCCCGATTGCCCTGCGATACGCAGGGGCGGTTCGCAGCCGACGTTCCCTTGGGCGCCTACTTCGTCGAGTTGACCATCGGGGCTACGAGATACGACCTGTCCCCGGGGCGCATCCAGTTCAGCGGAGGCGAGCGGGACACGATTCGTCTGAGCGCGGATCGTCCGGTGTGCGACCTTTCCTATGCGCTGGGGGGGATGGAAGTGCAGCTGACGCCCCCCGCCGAGTTGCGCAACGCGTCCCTCGAGCTGTATGCCTCATCGGCGGATCCATCCCTATCTCGCACCAGCGACGGGCTGGGCATCAAGGCCGCGAACATCAGCTGGCAACAGGAGGGAACCTTCCAGTTTGCCGGACTCCTGCCCGGCGACTACCGCCTCGAACTCGAGGTCGAAGGCAACGGGTGCCGGGAGCGGCTCTTCCTGCCGCCCACGAGAGACTCGAGCTCGGTCGAGCTGGTAAGTGTCCCTGCCGGCCAGATCCGTCGTTGCAGCTTCACCGTCGGGGATTCGGGAGCGTTCGTGTCCGGGCAGGTGACCGGTGCCTGGCAGGCCATGGGAAAGCCGGCCCCTCGGATCCGCATCTACACGCCGGGCGGGGAACTTGTCGGGGAGGCTGGCGAACCTGACGAACAAGGGGGCTTCCAGTTCCAGCTGATGTATCCGGAGACGATCTGCTTGCAGCTGGTGCAGCCCTCCCTCTCGCGCTGGGTCGGCGGGCACACGCCGGAAACGGCGCAGCGGTTCGCGCTTGCGCCCGGATCCCGGCTGACCGGGGTCGAGATCGCGGACCATGGCCTCGAGCTGGACTTCAGCGCCTATTCCATCCACGCTCCCGATGGATTCGACCTCTTCTTTCTTGATCCCGCCGACTCGAGCCTGGTCCACGCGCTCGACGCCGGCCCGCTGGTCTGCGGGGAGTGGGTGATGGTTCCCAACCTGGCCGCCGGGGACTATCGCCTGTACGTCACCAATCCGGAGCTTTCGCAGGAGTGGGTCGCGGGGTGGTTCGACGGCGCGGCTACCTACGAAGCGTCGGCCGCCCTGACCGTTCGAGACGACATCGACGTCACGCCCATCGAGATCGGTCTTCGTCACGGAGGCCAGATCGATGGGCGGGTCACCGAGGCGTCCGGCGACCGGGTTGGCGGCCGCCTCTACCTGACGGATGCGGCGAGTGGCGGGAACATCGGCCAGGCCAATGTCTCTTTCAGAGCTAACCCATTCGAGCCAGGGGACGGCTCCTTCACCCTGCGCGGCATTGCCGAGGGCCAGTACCGCCTGGGCATCGCCCCCCGGCCGATCCCCTACGGTACCACGGCCCCGCCGCCCGATACGTACTGGTATCCGGGCACCTTCGAATGGAGCGCCGCGGAGCTCATCACGATCACAGGTGCCCAGCACGTCGAAGGCATCGACTGGACGTATCCGGATCTGTGAAGCGAGTGGGTCGCAAGTTATTCGGCGCAAGTGGATTGACCTGGCCAGTTCGCTTGGCATCACCGGACGCGCAGGATGCGTGTCTCGCCCATCCGCCCCCCCCCCGGATCGAAGATCTGAAGCGCGTCCCGTTCGCTCGCCGCCACGACAGCGTCCGAAGCGCCGGGGTCGGCGACATCGCCCATCATGTAGTAGGCGATCGGTGGGAGATCCATGACGCCCGTGGGCTGATCTTCCATCCAGTAGTAGACCCAGTCGGCGAGCGTGCCGA
>CAYQJL010000122.1:0-2594 GCA_964417675.1 uncultured bacterium
TGGCCCGCAGGGCGAAGTGTTCGAGCCGGAGCGCGATACCTGTCAGAGCAGATCGCGTTGGCGACTACTCAGCGCGCGTCCGGGGAGGATGTCGGCGACATTCGCGAAATGCTGACGTTGGCCCTGTCGGTGTTCGCGTCCGAGTGACAAGCGGCATTCTGGCCACTGGTCGGGGATCTCGTACCAGTGCCCCATTACTGCTCACTTTGGGCGGTTGGAACCACCGCCGCGAATCCATCGACCCACGCCACGGCTGGCGCCGACTGAGGCTGCACGTCGCTGGGCGGCCCTGCTTCAGCAGATCGTCGAGGTCGACCCGCTCGCGTGCCCGACGTGTCACAGGCCTATACGGATCATCGCGTTCATCACTCAGGAGTCGGTGATCGACAAGCCCGTCGCGCACCTCCGGACCCGCGCCGCGCGCCGGCTCGATATGGCCGCCGCGGACACCGCGAACCCGCTCAGGCTCCTCGCAGGCGCGCGCGCCAGAGTCGCACGGACGCGATGAATCCAACGGTGTCACCCCAGTACGGCGATTCCCTCGCAGTAACGCTATCGGCTCAACGCTCAGCATAACCTGCGAAGGCGGCCTGCGAAGCCGGCTGGCGCGGGCCTGGCTCTGCCAGGACCGTGACAGAGCCTTCGCCTGGTTCATGCTGTTGTGTACGCCCGACATGGTCCAGAGCTGATGGGGTGCAAGTCCTCTGTAGGAGAACCGCCGCCGGATGATTCTGGCGTCAACTACAAGCCAAGGGCAAGGGCCGACTCGCGAGGGTCGGTCTGAAGGAAGCCGGAGGCAAACCTGCGAGCCGACGAACAGAAATGCCATAGAAGGCCGACCACCCTGGGGCGAGTCAGCACAACGTGACAAAGCCCTGCGGTTCGGGGGACACGGTAAATGGTGCGGTTGTGCAGGGAAGGTTCTGGGTCTTATTCGGGGAGATCTGCCCCGGAGGCAGTCCCGGGCCACGGGAGACGACCTACGAACCGCCCCGAAAGAGGTGGAAGACTCTCGGATCCCTACCGCCCCCAGGACGGCGCCCCGACCGGCAACGGCCGGGGTCACGGAGCAGAAGTCAGCAAAGGTCATAGTACCCGGCCGCGTCCTCTGGCCGGAGCCGGGGAAGGACCGAACCAGAACGAACAAGGAGGAGTCGTGTCGCACTCGGAATCGACGTTGAACCCGACCGGGGGAGCCGTGTCCCGGCGTGCGGGTACGCCACCAGCCTTGAGTGAGAACCTGATGGCTCGGATCGTGAGCCGACCGAACATGCAGCGGGCCTGGAAGCGGGTGAAGTCCAATCAGGGTGCTCCCGGAGGTGACGGGATGACCCTGGAGGAGTTTCCCGATTTCGTCCGCCAGCATTGGGCCCCGATCCGACAAGCCCTGCTGGATGGCAGCTACCGCCCCGCTCCGGTGCTCCGGGTAATGATTCCGAAGCGCTCCGGAGGGAAGCGGCCGCTGGGGATCCCGACCGTAACCGATCGGGTGATCCAGCAGGCCATCCTGCAAGTCCTCTCGCCGATCTTCGACCCCGGGTTCTCCGAGTCGAGCTTCGGCTTCCGACCAGGCCGCTCCGCCCATGGAGCACTTCGGCAGGTTCAACTCTTGATCAGCGAGGACTATCGCGTCGCAGTGGATCTGGATCTCGCTCGATTCTTCGACGAAGTCCAACCAGACGTCCTGATGGTTCGTGTCGCGCGCAAGATCTCCGACAAGGTCCTCTTGCGTTTGATCGGGCGTTTCCTGCGGGCGGGGGTCATGGTCGAGGGGGCGCTCCAGCCCACGGTGAAGGGGACTCCACAAGGCGGTCCACTTTCGCCCCTGCTCGCCAACATCCTGTTGGACGATCTGGACAAGGAACTGGAACGACGCGGTCTCCGCTTCGCTCGCTACGCCGATGACATTCGAGTCTTGGCGAAGACGGTGCGAGCGGGTGATCGCATCATGTCCAGTGTTACGCGGTACCTGACCCGAGTCCTCAAGCTCGTGGTCAACGAGCAGAAGAGCCGGGTGGTGCCGACCAACCAGTGTCAGTTCCTCGGGTTCACGTTCCGGGGAACCAAGCTGCGCTGGTCGGACCAATCCTACGCTGACTTTCGGCATCGTCTCCGTCGCCTGACGGGACGGAGCTGGGGTGTCTCGATGGAATACCGGTTCACGGCGCTCGGCCGCTACCTGCGGGGCTGGATGAACTACTACGGCATCTCCCAGTACTACCGCCCGATCCCAGAACTCGATCACTGGCTCCGCCGCCGGGTGCGCATGTGCTACTGGAAACAGTGGCGCCGGCCTCGGACGCGGATCCGCCATCTGATCAAGCTCGGGACGAGCCGCAAGCACGCGATCCTGACAGGTATCAGCCGCAAAAGCTACTGGCACCTGTCGAAGACGCTGGCGACCCAAACGGGGATGACGAATCAATGGTTGGCTGAGCAAGGTTTGCTCTCCGTCCGTGATCTTTGGCTGAAAGCCCAGGGTTACGCCTGAGCATCATGGTTCACGCTTGCTCCTCGTCTGGAACCGCCCGGTGCGGACCCGCATGCCGGGTGGTGTGGGGGCCGGGGGGGAGAACCTCCCGGCTACCCGATTA
>CAYQJL010000123.1:0-34926 GCA_964417675.1 uncultured bacterium
AACTGCTCTGCCAGACGGGCGCCGAGCTGCGCGGCGCCGTAACTGGCCGCCACCTCGGTCGCCCGGCGTTGAACGAGCGACATCTGATCATGATCGAGCTCATCGAGCGTGCGCCCGAAGAGCAGGAAGGAGACGATGTCGCCCTCGGTCATCTCGGGATCCGCGGTCAGATTCAGCCGGGGATCCCACGCGTAGCCGGTGATCTGCACATTCACCAACGTTCCGTCGATGCGCGTGTTCAGGAGAATGTCCAGGGCCGGATCCGTGTCGTTGTTCCCATAGAAGTAGGCCTCCCCGCGCTGGACGAAGAAGGTGCGGCCGAGAAAGATCAGATGCCCGCCGACCGCCGACAGGGAGCCGTTGAGCACCAGCTCCTTCCCTTGCGAGAGAACCTTCAGGTCGCCGGCCAGTTCGACATTGAGTCCACGCCCGCGAATCCACAGCCCCCCGGGAATCTCCACGGCGATGTCGGTATCGAACAGGGGCAGCCTGGCCGCGGCGGCGGCTCCGGCATCGGCCGTCTCGGGCTCTTCCCGCGCGCCGGCCGGCGCGGAATCGGCGGCCGCGGCCGGCATGCTCCACAATCGGGCCTCGCCGGCCACCGGATGGAGCCTGCGCGGGGGATCCGGAACCCGGATCTGCCCTCGTCCGACCCTGACGGTGCCGCGCATCACCGGCGCCGCGCGGGTGCCGGAGAGCGCTAGCTGCGCCTGGCCTCCGGCGCGGGTGCCATCGACGGTCTCGACCTGCAGATCGCGCAGCATGAGATCACCCGAGAGATCGAATCGATCGATCGGACCGTCGGCCTGCAGATTCATGTGCAAGCGGCCGCGCAGCGAAAGCCCCCCCGGCAGAAGCGCGTTGACCTCCCGCAGATCGAGCGTGTCGCTGGCGACCTGGAGCAGAAGCGGCTCAGACGTCTGCATAACATACAGCGAGTCGTTCCACACCAGACGCACGGGCGCCCGGGCGTGGGCCCGGAGCAGCCGGCGTGGGCCGCGCATCCAGCGGGCGGTGGCCCAGGTCTCTTCCGTGCCGGCGATCAGGCCGGCGCGCAGCGCCGCGGGCAGCTCGGCCGCCAGCGACTCGACCAGGGGGTACACCGTCCCGGATGTATCCACGGCGGCGCCGGCCCGCGCGGCGGGACGCATGAGGACGTGCAGCTCCACGCGGTCCTCACGCAGGGGCGGGTAGTCGGGCGCCCGCACGGTGGCCTGCAGGCCCACCGCGATCGACTCGGGGGGGCCGTGCAGATCGATGCGCCCGCCCGACAGCAGCAGGATCTCCTCTTCACTCGCGAACACCGACTGCGCCGGCAAGGGCAGCTCGGTCCAGGCGATGTGCCCGGAGAGCGCCCCCGGCGCGAGACCAGCGCCCGGCGGGTTCCAGCTCATCGCCAGCGGCAGCTCGAGCGCGCCGGTGAGCAGTTCGCGCTGAGCGGCAGCCAGGACCAGCCGCGCCGAGAGGGTCGGCGACCCCGCGGCCTGTGCCGGACTCCGGCCCTCCGTGACCTCGTCGCCGGGGCCGGCGCCGGGGCCGGGGTCGCCGCCGGCGCCGGGACCGGCGCCTGGGTCGCCGCCGCCACCTGGGCCGCCGCCACCGGGGCCGGCGCGCACCTCGATCTGTACGCTGGCCGGGCCGTGACCGAACAGCGCGAGACCGTCGGCCGCCAGCGTGCCGGACAGGTGGGTCGTATCGGGTAGCGACAGGGTGAAGCGGAGGCGCTCAGGCCAGAGCTCCGGATCGATCGCTGCGGACACGGGCGCCGCGGGCAGCTCGAGCGCGCCGCCGATCTGCGCGAAGCGCTGCCGCGCGCTCCAGTCGGCCCGCGCGCTCAGGCGCCCGAGCGTCCCCTCCATGACCAGCGGTGTGAGCTCGAACCCGGCCGAGCCCGGATCGATGCGCATCTGGCAGGGGGCCGTCAGGTGGAGCTGCTTCTGATCCCAGCGGGCCGCCAGCTCGCGAATGGTGAGGGTCGTGCCGGCCGAGTCGCCAACGTTCAGGTCGGCCGCCGCCCCGATCCCGAGCGCGGGGGATTCGAGCGTGAGCGCCAGGCTGGCCGGCAGGAGCGCCCCGGATTCCTCACCCAGAGTGTGGGCGCAGAAGAGGATCGAGTCGGCGTGGAAGCCGGTGGCCAGGTGGGTGGCCGCGGTGCGCGCCCGCAGATCCCAGCGCCCCTGGGAGGCCTGGGCTGCGATGTCCAGCCCGGGGATCGTGACGCCACCGGCGGTCAGCGGCCCGTCGACCTGCAAGGAGAGGCGGGGAGCCTCCTGGGCGCCGGTTACGCCCAGATCCACGCTGATGACCGAATCGGCCCGGATCAGCTCCGGCCGGCCGAGCCGCGCGAACAGGTCACGCGGGTCCAGGGTCAGCTGGGCGGCGGCATCGTAGGCCCCCTGCATGCGACCCCCTTGGGCAGAGAGATCGATGCCGAGGCCGCGGATCCGGGCACGCTCGAGCCACACCTCCCGGCGACCCCACCGCGCCGCGAGCGTGCCTTCCTCCAACCAGGCCGTTTCACTCCAATCGAGGAGGGCCTGCCCCGTGGAGCCATCCTCGGCCGCGGTGTGATCGAACCGGCCGGAGCCGTCGATGGCCCCGAGGTCGCCCACGTCGGCTTCCGGGAACCAGAGCGGCAGCCAGGTGCGCGGACCCGGCAGGTGGAAGCGAACCCGGCCGGTCAGCAGGTTCGGGTCGGAAGGGGTGTCTTCGATGCGGGCCGTCGCGCGGAAGGGACCATCCGCGGCCCAGGCGCTGGCCAGGTGCGCCATGGCCGCCGAATCGGGCATCACGGCGTCCAGGAGTGGCGGAAGCGCGCCGGCCGACCAGCTGATCTCGATCTGCGTCCGGATCCCGGAGGAGGCCTCCGTGGCCGCGACTCCCGCGCCCGGCAGCGGCACGGTGGCGTCGGCGCGCAAGTCTCCCAGGAGACCGGTGACCAGCAGACGCTCGATGGCGGCCTGTCCTTCACGGGGCGCAATCCGCGCCCGGGCCCAGGTGGCCGGGTCCGGTTCCTGGTAGACCGGACGGGCCGCTTGCTCGGCGGCCGGCCGGATCCAGGCGATCTCCAGCGGTGCCAGCCGGATCTGGATCTCTTCCCCCGCGCGCAGCTCGGCCGCGGCTGTGAGCCGGGCCTCGTATGCCTGGGCGATCAAGGCCACCCGGCCCCAGTCCGACGGTCCGGCGGGGAAGGCGGCGATCAGTGACAGGTCATCGAGCCGCTGGCCATGGGCGCTGCCGCGCGCCTGCAGGTCCAGGGTGAGAGCAGGGGCTTCTGCGGCCCCCTGGGCTGTCACGCGGGCGCGCAGGTGCAAGCTGTCAGGCCGTTGTTCGGGGGCCAGCCAGGGCTCGAGCCAGGCGACCCCATCGGCGGCCAGGTCGAGGCGGCCGTCCAGGGCGGGGCCCCCCTGATCGGTCTGCTTCCGCGTGGCGGCCGCGGAGAGCCGGATGCCGTCGCCGGCCAGCCACAGCGTGTCGAGCGCGAAGGCGGCGGGGTCCACGCGGAGCGCCAGGGCCCCGCCGCGAAGGATCTCGTTGGGGTCCGCATCGATCCACAGGCTCGCATGCGGGGATTCGTGCCAGAATCCAGCGGCACGGGCCTGCAACACGAAAGGCGGCAGGACGCCGCCGCGGCCCTCGTGATCGATTTCTGAAATCGACGCGGGCAGAATGCGCATGACGCCCTGCAGCGCGGCGCCGGTCACCCGCTGCTCCTCACGGCGCCAGGATCCGTCCAGCTCCGCGGCCACCCACGGCTGGCGGGGGCCTCCCGCGGGGCCCGCGCCGGTTCCGGTGGCGGTCGAACCGGCCGTGACGGCCGCCGCACGGCCGCCTTGCAGGCGGATGCCGAAGCCGTCGCCGGCGGGACCTGCATCGGCCTCGTACCACCAGCCTCCGGGCAGCGTACCGGATCCGGCGATATGGAAATGCGCGCGATCCAGATCGAGCGTGGCGGACAGGTGGGCCTGGACGGCGGCCGAATCTTCCAGGCAAAGATGCTGCAGATCGATCAGGCCCGCGGTGTGCGGGCGCAGGTCACAGCGCGCGCGGAGCTCGCCGCTCAGCGGTGCGCCGCCGGCTTGCCATGCGAGCCGCTCCCAGGAGATCTCCAGGCGGTCGATCGCCAGGGAGGGCACCCTCGGGAAGGCGCCTGCGCGCAGAGGGAAGAAGCCTCTCCGGGGACGGTCGTCCGCGCCGGGGGCGTCGGTGGCCGGCGGCAGGAGCTCACCGATCGCCGCCAGGTCGGCGGCGCGCACGCGGGCGTGCAGATCGATCAGGTGCAGATCCCGCTGAAGCAGGCCGGCGAGCCGCAGCCGGACGCCGGCCCGGGGAATCGCCAGCAGGGTGTCGCCCCCGGCGGTCCAGAGCAGATCCTCGGCTTCGATCGAACCCAGCTCGGGCCAGGACAGCGTGCCCCGGAATGCGCCGGGCAGGGCCTGATCGGCCCGCGCCACGGCCTCGCGCAGGAGCGCCTCGCGGACCGGACGCAGGGAGATCAGCAGCGCGGCGGTCAGCAGCAGGGCGAGGGGAATCGCCAGGGCGAACAGAACCAGACGCAGGGCGCGCCGCGGCCGCGCGGCGCGGTCCGGGCCTCGTGCGGCGTGCTGTGCGCCGCGCGCCTGTCGCTCGTCTCCCGCCATCGTTTCTTTCCCTAGAAGGGGTGTCCTACCGACAGGTGGAACACCTTGTCGGGCTGCCCCGGTTGCCTCTTGGTCAGACGGAACCCCACATCCGCGCGCGCCGGACCCACGGGGGTACGCAGGGTCAGCGCCGGTCCAGCCGCCCACTCCAGGTCGGAGAGAGCGAGATCCCGATGATCGGCCCACACCTGGGCGGCGTCGAGAAACCCGGCTCCGCGGATGCGCGACCAGATCGGGAAGCGAACCTCGAAGGAGCTGGCCATCAGCGCCTCGCCGCCGGCGGGGGCCGCCTCCTCGGTGAGAGGTCCCAGCTTGCGCCGCTTGAACCCGCGCATCGAGCTGTAGCCACCCGCGTAGAAGCGCTTGTTGGGCAGGATCTCGGATGTGTCACTCAACGGTCTGACCCAGCCGATCTCGAGGTGGTTGGCCCACACGAGGCTGCCCACGATATTGAGATAGGCGGACCACTCGCTCTGCAACGACAGGTAGTGGGTGTGCGACAGCCGTCCGGGCAACGCCCACTCGCCGCCCAGCCGCAGCACGGATCCACGGGTGGGGTCCAGGCGGTTGTCCGAGCCATCCCGCAGCCACCAGGCGGATGCATAGGTCAGCAGCCCCCCCGGCTTGATGACGTCGGCCCGGCGGCCCTTCTCGTCCCAGTTGACACTCGAAGCGGTCAGCCCGGCCGAGAAGGTCGTGATCTGGCTGTGGCGGTACCGGATCGACAGACCGCCGCGCGTTTCCCGCAAGTCGTAGCCTTCTTCATCCTGCCGCTCGGCCGCCCCGCTGAGCACCACACCGGTCCGCGCTCCCAGCAGACTGGGCCACCACACGGCCGACTCGAGCGTCTGCAGGTAGCGCGAATAGGCCGCCCCGATCTTGCCGCCGCGGCCGCCCCGGAAGAGATTGCGGTGCGTCCATTGGAAGCGGGTGCGCAAGAACTCCTCGCTCCAGTAGCCGACGCCGTACTCCACCGATCGAGGCCGCCGCGCGGTCACGATCACCAGGAGGATCGCCCTGCCGGGAGCGTCCTCTTCCAGATCGAGGCGGACCTGTCGGAACAGACCGAGCAGGCGCAGGTTCTCCTGTGCCGCCTGCCGGCTGGAGGTCGTGCACAGGTCGCCCTCGGCGATTCCGGTCGTTCGCCTGATCAGCGGCACCAGATCCGCCGCGGCGCCTTCGACGCGGATGCCGCTGTAGCGCAGGAGGTCGCCGCTCTCGCAGCGTAGGGTGACAGCCACCCGCCGTGCATCGCGGGCGGAGACATCGGCGCTGACCGATGCACGCGCATAGCCCTCCTGATGCAGCCGGCTCTCGATCCCGCGCAGGGTGCGGGCCAGGGCATCGTCCTGGAACGTGGCCCCCGGCTTCAGGGGCAGCGATTCGGCGGAGGGCGGCGTGATCTGATCCGGCCACCCGCGCAGATCCACCGAGGCGACCACGGCGCGAGGACCGGGATCGATGCGCAGCCGCACCTTCAGCGATTGGGATGACGGCACCGGCTCAAACTCTGTTGCGATCCGGGCGCGGGGGAATCCGTGCCGGGCCAGGAAGAGGCGGGTGCGGGCCAGGTCCTCTTCGAGCAGGCTCGGGTAGAAGCTCGCGTGCTGGGTGCGCAGGATCTGCGACTGCGGATGGAGCGCCAGACCGCTCTTGAGATCGCCCTCCTGCGAGGCCGTCAGGCCGTGGATCTCCAGGCCGGCGACCGTCCATCCCTTGTAGAGCAGCGCCTCCGGAGGGCTCAGCGCGGCCCCGGCGTCGGCTCCCGCGGCGGTTCCGGCAATGGTTTCGGCGTCGGCTCCCGCGGCGGTTCCGGCAACGGCCCCGGCGTCGGCTCCCGCGGCGCTTCCGGCAACGGTCCCCTCGGCGGTCCCGGCGGCAGCTCCGGAGGCCGCTGCGCCTCCACAGAGCACGGCCACCCAGCCGAGCAGCTCCCGCGTCAGGCACTGGCGTGCCCGGGGGCGCCAGGACCCCCGGTGACCGCCCATCCGGAAGGCTGTGCGTACGGAACCACCCATCGACTCTCCTGCGCTGGATCCGACGATTCGTCGTAGGACCGATGATACTCGTATGTTGCGGCGGCCAAAAGGTCGTTTCCCGTGGGTGGGGAGGCGTCCGCGGCCGGTTTCTGGGCGCGGTCACCGTGCGATGGGCGCCGCGCGATGAGCTGCGGCGGGTCAAAGCGCTGCTCGACGCCCACCACTACTTGGGGTTTCGCGGTGTGGTCAGTGAGTCGTTGTGGCCCCTGATCATCAGCAGCGAAGCAGCCGAGCAAGTCTCGGCCGCGCAGAGGCTGGCCTGCGGCACTTCGGCCAGCACCCATCCCCGGTGCTCAGGGCTCTGGGGCTTGCAGTGCTGTGACCCCGCATGCAGCAAGCCGCCAGGAGGTTGACGGAGATCTGGGGGTGCGACCTGGTTGCATGACAGCGAGTGGGCCGATGGTGTAGGATTGGGTTGTCGGCAGCGTTGCGGAGCGGACGATTCGCGCGCCTCCTGCGGCCGCTCCTCCCTCCGAGGCGATGCCACGCGTGACGGTTCCGCGGGGAGCCCGATCCTTTGAGCTGGCCGGAAGGATCCACAGGGGAGGTTCTCATGCGTCTGTTCCAAGCCCCGTCTGAGTCCCCAGGGAGGTTTCTGTGCAAGGTCGTGCTGTCGGTCTGGGTCTGTCTGGTGTGGGTTGGCGGCCTGGCGGTTCTGGCCAATCCCCTGCCGGGGGGCGCGGTCATCGTACACATCCACGAGCCGGATGAGGATTTCTGCGATGAGACTTCCTTCTGGCTGTGCCAGGACATGCAGCAGTACACGCAGATGACCGGTTTGCTGCAGTTCGAGCTGTTCCTCTACTCCTACATGATTCCCGATGGCGTCACCGGCGCGGAGCTGTCGGTCGCCTGGCCGGCGGAATGGACCTGTCTGGAAGCCAATCTCTGCGCGGCCAGTGACGGCTCCGTCGAGGTTGATGGAAGTGGGGCCACGGTGCAGGCCTTTTTCACCTCCACCGATCCCGACCGCTTCACGTTCCCCTTTGCCAGCTTCCTGCTGCATGTCGAAGGCGAGGGGTGGCTCGAGCCGGTCGGAGACGTGTTCATGCGTTGGGGTGAGCAGGGCTACGAGCCGGTCGAGATGGTTCCGGGCCATGCCGGCGTGACCTGCGGCTACACCTATCTGGGTTGCGACTTCGGCTCTCCTTGCCGGCCCGACATGACCCCCGGCCAGCTGCTGTTCGAGCTGCCCGAGGGAGCGAGCGGTCAGCAAGCGATCCACGCCGACATCTCCCAGTATCCTGGTTGCTCGCCGATCTTCAACGTGATCGGGGAGTGGCTCTCGATCGATGTCCGCTCCGCAGGCAATCGCGACTGGGAGTGGGAGCTGACCGTCACCGCGGATGCGACCGGTCTCGCCGAGGGCGAGTACACCGGCTGGGTGCGCGGCGCGGCGGAAGCTGTGAGCTGCACCCGCGTCGATCTGCTGGTTACCGCGGGGACACAGAGCATTCCCGGCGACTGGGGACCGGATGAGCCGTCTCTGACAACGACGTGGGGCGCTCTCAAGTCCCTCTATCGCGAGTAGAGCACTCGCCGCACCGTGGGCGCAGCGGCTGCCGCAGCTGCTACTGCTGCATCTGCCGCCGCCGCTGCTGCCGCTGCCGCCGCCGCTGTCGTAGCCGTTACTGTTGCCGCTGCCGCCGCCGCTGCTGCTTGCATCCTCATCCGGCGGGCACTATGGTCTCCGAGGTTCCCTGCTCGGGGGGTGCCCCGTAGCGGCCGTGGTGCCCGGTTCTCCGGCTCTAGCGCGTACGGTTGTGGCGGATCGGGTGTCCGGCGTTGGTTGCGAACCACGGAGGCGTCATGGCGGATCTCTCCACGACCTACATGGGTCTGAAACTCTCGAATCCTGTGATCGTGAGCAGTTGCGGCCTGACCGGCAAGCTGGCCTCGGTCAAGGCCTGCGCCCAAGCCGGGGCCGGGGCCGTGGTTCTCAAGTCGATCTTCGAGGAGCAGATCCTGGCCGAGGTGGCCGGTATGATGGAGCAGAGCGAACCGGCGCAGTGGCATCCCGAGGCGGCTGATTACATCACCCGCTACGGCCGGGAGGATGCGGTGGCCGAGTACCTCCAGCTCATTCGCGACGCCCGGCGCGAGCTCAGCCTACCCATCATTGCCAGCATTCACTGCGTCACCGCGGGTACCTGGATCGAGTTCGCCTCCCGAGTGGAGGAGGCCGGCGCCGATGCCCTCGAGCTCAACGTCTTCATCTTGCCTTCGGATCCGCGCCGGGATGGGGTGGCCAACGAGAAGACCTACTTCGACATCGCCGCCGCCGTCAAGAAGCGGATCAAGATACCGGTGGCGCTCAAGATCGGGTCCTACTTCTCCGGGTTGTCGAATACGCTCACGCGCCTCAGCCACTCGGGCATCGATGCGCTCGTGCTCTTCAATCGCTTCTTCGACATGGATTTCGATATCGAAGCGCTGAAGCTGGTTCCGGCTTCCTATATCAGCACGCCGGAAGAGGCGGTCAAGCCGCTGCGCTGGATTTCGCTGCTGGCCGGTACGGCCGGCTGTGATCTGGCAGCCACCACCGGGATCCATGACGGCGCCGGGGTCGTCAAGCAGCTCCTGGCCGGCGCCAAGGCCGTACACGTCTGCTCGACGCTGTACAAGCACGGCGTCGAGCAGATCGAACCGATTCTCGGTGAGTTGGAGAGCTGGATGCAACGGCACCACTACGAGACGATCGAGGCCTTTCGCGGGAAGCTGAGCCAGGCCGAGAGCCAGAATCCGGCGGCCTACCTGCGTGTTCAATTCATGAAGGCTTCGGTCGGCTTGGAGTAGAGGATGGCGTTGGAGCGGAGGATGGCGTTGGAGCGGAGGACGGCGTTGGAGCGGAGGATGGCGTTGGAGCGGATGGCGTTGGAGTAGAGGATGGCGGAGGGCCGGGGACTCGAACCCCGAAGCGGTTGCCCGCGGCGGATTTCAAATCCGCTGCCTTACCATTAGACTAGCCCTCCGGAAGCCGACATTATGCGAAACGCAGGCCGCCGCCGTCAATCGC
Organism: uncultured bacterium; assembly: GCA_964417675.1. GTDB lineage: Bacteria > Eisenbacteria > RBG-16-71-46 > CAIMUX01 > WJJG01 > CAYQJL01. The sequence goes on from CAYQJL010000123.1 coordinate 9,696, forward strand.
AAGGGCCGGAAGTGATGCCCACAGATCATCCCGAGCCCGTGCCATAGCCTCGCCCGCGGCACCGCCTCCACCTGCCTCGCCCGTGGCACGTTCTCCACCTGCCTCGCCCGCGGCACCGCCTCCACCTGCCTCGCCCGTGGCACGTCCCGCCAGCGAACCCATGAATGCGCGGTGGCCGCGCCCGCGCCGGTACTCCGGCTCGCGTGGTGGATGGGGGAGGTAACGTTCCACGGCCTCGAGGTCGGGCGCGAAGAGGAGGGTCGTCGTGTAGAGAAGTAGGCCCTTGCGCCGGTAGATGCAGGACCCTCCGATCTTGCGATCGTTCAGCACCAGGTCGGAGAATCCGTCTGATGTGACCCCGCGATGGCCGGCCCGTGCGAGTCCGGTGATCATCCATGCGGTCAGCCGAGCGGTGCTTTCCTGGATCCCGCCGAGGCCCGGCAAGGGGACGGCGGCCGAGACGATCAGATTGCCGGGATCCAGCCAGACGGCACACCCACCGCCCATACGGCGATAGAGGGGTACGGCGTCGGCTTGGCAGGCGCTCAGATGCAGCTCGCGATCGATCCGGCTGCCCCGTCCCAGGACCGCCATGGAACAGGCCGGACGGTAGACTGCCACGGCCGCATCTCCGGTGCGCAGGGCGGCCGCGATCAGGCCGTCATCGAACTCGTAGCGCGGCAGGGAGATCTCGACCGACTTCATCCTCCCCCCGTCGCTTCAGGGTTTGCGCGGCGGAGGGAGATGGGTCGGCGCCCCCGCGCCCACCTCGGCCGCCTCCATGAGCGCCTCGGAGATGGTCGGATGGGGATGGATCGTCACCATGAGATCCTCGAGCGTGGCGCCCATCTCTATGGCCAGCGTGCCCTCGGCGATCAACTCGGAAGCCTGGGGACCGACCATGCCGACGCCCAGGATCAGCCCGCTGTCTGGATCCGCGAGGATCTTGACGAGTCCATCGGTCTGCCCGATCGTGCGGGCGCGGCCGAGGGCGCGCAGGGGGAACTTGCCGATCTTGTAGGGGATGCTCTTCTGCTCGGCCTCCCGTTCGGTGAGACCGACCCAGGCGATCTCCGGATGGGTGAAGACCACGGCCGGAATCGCGCGGTTGTCGAAGGCCGACTTCTGCTTGGCGATGACCTCGGCGGCGACCTTGGCTTCCCGGCTGGCCTTGTGCGCCAGCATGGGACCGGGCGCCACGTCACCGATGGCGAAGATGTTGTTCTCGGCCGTGCGCATCTCCTCGTTGACCGGGATGACGCCATGCTCGTTGGGCGTGATGTTCGTGTTCTCGATACCGATGTCGTCGGTGTTGGGCCGGCGGCCGATCGCCACCAGCACCTGATCGAATTCCTGCCGGCGGGTGGCGCCGCCCTGTTCGATCTCGGCCACGAAGCCGCCGGAACCCTGCTCCACGCCGATGACCTTCGAATCGACCATGATCCGCTCGAAGCGCTTCTCGACCGCCTTGACCATGATGTCGACCAGATCGAAGTCGGCGCCCATCAGCAGGCGCGGCGAGAACTCGACCATCGTGACCCTGGCGCCGAGGCCGGCGTAGACCAACCCCATCTCGAGTCCGATGTAGCCTCCGCCCACGACCAGCAAGCTATCGGGGATGTGGGGGAGCTGGAGCGCCTCGGCCGAGGACCAGACCGGTTCCTGATAGCTGGCCGGCAGCCGATGGATCCGCGAACCGGTGGCGATGATGCAGTGCTCGAAGTCGATGCCGCTCACCTCCGAGCCTTCGATCGACAGGGAGTGATTGTTGGCGAAGCGGGCATGGCCGTGCACGATCTCGATCCCGCGCCGCTTCAGCAGCGACTGCACACCGCCGGTGAGCTCGTCGACAACCTTGTTCGTCCAGGCCCGCAGGACGGCCGGATCCACCTTGAGATCCGAGAAGGTGAGCCCGAACAACTCGGCCTGCCGCGCGCTCTCGGCCAGTTCGACGGCATGGATCAGGGTCTTCGAGGGAATGCAGCCCTCCAGCAGGCAGACGCCGCCGGGCCGCTCGCGCTCCTCGATGAGAATGACCTCCTTGCCCAGGTCGGCGGCGCGCAGCGCGGCCACATAGCCACCCGGCCCGGCCCCGATGACGGCGACCTCGGTTTCCTGTCTGAGGCTTCCCATGACCATGACCGTCTTCCCCCCTTCCCCCACAGAGTGCGGGAGAGCCTAGGCTTCTAGCAACAGGAGATTGGGGTCCGAGAGCTGGCGGATCATCTCGGTGACGAAGCGCGCCGCATCGGCGCCGTCGGCGATGCGGTGATCGAACGCCAGGGTAAGCGGCAGCACGCTGCGGATCACGATGTTCCCGTCGCGCACGACCGGCTTCTCCTGCACCTTGCCCATCCCGAGGATGGCCACCTCGGGGTAGTTGATCGTAGGAATGAGCGCCGTGCCACCCAGGGGGCCCACATTGGTGATCGTGAAGGTCCCGCCGCGCATCTCCTGTACCTCGAGCTTGCCTTCCCGGGCGCGGCCGGCCAGATCCTCGATCTCGGCCGAGATCTGCACGATGCTCTTGCGATCGGTGTCGCGCACCACCGGCACGACCAGGCCGCGGCCGGTATCGACCGCGACGCCGATGTGGTAATGGCGCTTGTAAATGATCTCCTCGCGGAACGGATCCAGGCTCGCGTTGAACGACTTGGCCTCCTTCAGTCCGGCGGTGACGGCCTTGACGACGAACGGCAGCAGGGTCAGCTTGCCGCCCGGCTGGCCGGCGCGGCGCTCCCTCTCGCGCTTGCGGAAGCGCTCCAGTTCGGTCACATCGGCCTCATCCATGTGCGCCACGTGGGGCACCAGAATCATCGAGGTCACCATCTTGTGGGCCACCTTGCGCCGTATGGAGCGCAGCGGTTCGATCTCCACCGCTCCGAACTGGCTGAAGTCGGGAAGCGGCTCCAGATCCAGGAATGGAATCGCCGCGGCGGCCCGGGCGGCAAAGGCGGTCTCGGCGGCGGCCGCGGGCAGCGCGGGCGCTCCGGCGGCAGCTCCGGCAGCAGTTCCGGCGGCTCCGGCGGCGTCCTCGGCGGCGGCTTCGGCAGCGTCCTCGGCGGCGGCCCTGGCGGTGGCCGGCGCCTCCCGCGCCGCGGCCCGCTGCACATCCTCAGGCGTCACCCGGCCTCCGGGACCGGTCGGGGGCACCGCCGAGAGATCCACGCCCAGCTCGCGCGCGAGCCGGCGGGTGGCCGGGGCGGCGGGAACCGGGCGCCGGGCGCCCGGACTGGGGGGCTTCCCCGCGGCGGCCGCTTTGATCAGGGGAGGCCCGGTCGGGGGAGGCACCGGGGCCGCAGCCTGGGCAGCCTGCGGCGCGGCCGTCTCGGCCGGCACCAGCGGGGCGCTGGGCGCGGCGGCGCCGGCCGGCGCCTCATCGGCGATCACGGCGATCACCTGGCCGACCGCGACGATGTCGCCGACCTGGCCGTTGAGCTCGGCCACGCGGCCGCCCCGTGGCGAGGGGATCGTGACGGCGGCCTTGTCGGTCTCGACGTCGACCAGGGGCGCGTCCTCTTCGATCGCGCCGCCCTCGGCCACATACCACTTCAACAGCTCGCCCTCGTGGATGCCCTCTCCCAGGTCGGGCAGCTTGAATTCGTACACGACAACCTCCTGGTGCGGGCGCGCGGCGGGACGCGCCGCCCTAGAAATCGAGTGTCTCTTCCATCCCGCGAAGGATGCGTCCCTCGGTGGGAATGTAACTGAGTTCGCGGCCGAAGTACGGGGTCACGACATCGAAGCCGGTCAATCGCTTCACCGGCGCCTCGAGATAGAGCAGCGCCCGGTCGTTCAGGTGGGCGATGATCTCCGAGGCGACCCCCAGGTTGCGCGGCGCTTCCTGCACCACGACGCAGCGCCCGGTTTTGGTTACCGACTCGATCAGCGTCAGGTGATCGAGCGGCGCGATGGTCAGAAGGTCGATGACCTCGACCCGGGTCCCGCGCGCCTCCTGCAGTGCGGCGACCGCCTTGAGCGTGGGCCGCAGCATGGCGCCCCAGGAGATCACCGTCAGATCCGTGCCGGCCTGCACGACCTGCGCCTTGCCGATCTCCATGACCTCCTCATCCTCGGGGACCTCCTCGCGGAACGCCCGGTAGGAGCGCTTCGGCTCCATGAAGACCACCGGGTCCGGATCCCGCAGCGCGGCCACGATCAGCGCGCGGGCGTTGCGCGGGCCCGACGGAATCACGACCTTGACGCCCGGCATGTGCGCGTAGAGCGTTTCGCGGCTCTCGGAATGATGCTCCAGGGCGCGCACCCCGCCGCCGTACGGCATCCGGATGACGATCGGGACATGGCGCTGGCCCATCGTCCGGCTGCGCATGCGCGAGGCGTGACCCTCGAGCTGGGGAATCATGAGATAGGAGAAGCCGGAGAACTGCATCTCGCCGACCGCCTTCAGGCCCGCCAGACCCATCCCGATCGCGGTACCGATGATTCCCGATTCGGCCAGCGGTGTGTCGATCACACGGCCCTCGCCGTACTTCTCGAAGAGCCCATCGGTGACCCGGAAGACGCCGCCATCCTTGCCGACATCCTCGCCGAGGATCACGATGCTGTCATCGCGGGCCATCTCCTGATCGAGGCCGAGTTGGATCGCTTGCACCATGTTGAGTTTAGCCATTGTTCTGCTCCCTCTCGAGCTCGGCCAGGAACTCAGCCCGCTGTTCTTGCAGGATCGCGTGGGAGGTACCGAAGACATGATCGAACGGTGCCTCGGGCGGGAAGTCGGTCAGCGTCTCGAACTCCTTGACCGCCGCGTCGATCTCGGACTTGATCTGCTCCTCGAGCGCGGCCTGTTTCTCGTCGTTCCAGATGCCGAGATTGACCAGGTACTTGCGGAAGCGGGGAATCGGATCCTTGCTCCAGGCTTCCTTTTCCTCCTCCTCGTTGCGGTACTTGGTCGGGTCGTCGGCGGTGGTGTGCATCATGAGCCGGTAGGTCAGCGCCTCGATCAGTGTCGGCCCCTCGCCGCGCTTCGCGCGATCGAGGGCCTGCTGGGTGGCCAGGTACATCGCCAGGACGTCATTGCCGTCGACCTGGACGCCGTGGATGCCGGCCGCGATCGCCTTCTGTGCGATCGTCTGGGCCGCGGTCTGCTTGCTGCGCGGGACCGAGATGGCCCACTGATTGTTCTGGCAGATGAAGACCACCGGGGCCTTCCAGACGCCGGCGAAGTTCATCGCCTCGTAGACATCACCCTGCGAGGATCCGCCGTCGCCGAAGAAGGTCACGACGGCCGCGTCTTTCTCCTGCCGGTACTGGATGGCGTAGCCGATGCCCGCGGCGTGGAGGGTCTGGGAGCCGACGATGATCGAGATCGGCAGCAGCCGGCCGGGTCCGCCCGGCACGAGGTTGCCTTCCTCGAACCCGTTGTGAAAGATCATGGGGTTGATCTTCGGTTCGCCGCGGACCAGGCGGCCGCCGAGTTCACGGAACGATCCGACAAACCAGTCCTTCTCGCCCATGGCGAAGGCCGGGCCGACGCTGCTGGCCTCCTGGCCGGTGCACGGACCGAAGGTGCCGATGCGGCCTTGCCGCTGGAGCTTGAGCATCCGCTGGTCGATCTCGCGCGCCAGCACCATCGTGCGGTAGATCTTCAGGACCGTATCGTCCTCGAGCTGCGGTTCGAGCTCGGGATCGGCGTGGCCCTCCTCATCGAGCACCTGCAAGTATGAAATCGAGAAACGGGCCAGTTCCGTCAGTGGCATCTCGAGCTCCTTCCATCACAAACCAGATGCGCCCCGTGGTGGGACGCGCGTCGCGCCGGCGAGTGGGCCGGCGCCCGACCGTTGACCTTACTCGATTTGCGGGCGCGGCGGAATCACCCGCAAGGTCGTTTATATCCTCCAAGGGGGGGCGCAGTTCCAAAAAAGCGATGGGATTGCGCCTGTGGGCCACCCGCTGGTAGACTGCATCCTCGGATGTTACGAGGGAGGGGGGCCAGTTGCCATGGCGCGCGAGCGCGAGATCGGGCCGATCGCGGTGCGCACCCGGCATTCCGGGCACTGGTTGCAGTTCCGGGTCGCCGAGTACCGGGATCCTGGCGGCCGGACTCGCTGTTGGGAGTATGTGGACCGCAGCCAGGATGCGGCGGCGGCCGTGGTGGCCGCCGAGTGTGTACCCTCGGGCGATCTGATCCTGGTGCGCCAGTATCGAGCGGCGATGCAGGCCGAGACGATCGAGTTCGCGGCCGGTCTGATCGATCCGGGGGAATCGCCCGGCGAGGCAGGCTTGCGTGAACTTCTTGAAGAAACAGGGCTTACAGGAACGATACGGGCGGTGGGCCCGGTGCTGTGCACGAGTCCGGGGCTGACCTCCGAGCGGGCGTATCTGATCGAGGTCGAGATCGATGAGAGCGACCCGCGCAATCTCGCTCCCCGGCCGCAGCGCGCGGCGGATGAGTGGATCACGGTCTGGCGTGTTCCCCGGCGACAGGCCGAGCGAGCCTTGAAGGACATTGCCAGCGAAGGAGTTGTGGTGGACTCTCGCGTCTGGTCCTGGGTTCGGGGCCGGATCCAGGCGGCCACTCCACGGAAGGAAACCGGCGAATGAGCACGCGACGATGCGCCCTGGGCGCGCTTTCCCCATTCATCCTGCTGACCCTGGGCCTGGTCTCCTGCTCGGACGATGACTCCCTGCTGCGCTGGGACGAATCGAACCGCGCCGGGCTCGGCGTACCGGCCGACACGGTCGTGAGCACATCCCTGGTGACCGCCAACGCCGTGTTCTGGGAACCGCAGGCGACCGGAAGCACGGGCCACTTCCTGGTGGGGCGCCTGGACCGGGCCGGCCTGGTCGAGGGCGCCACGGTCGTCTTCTCGGATGCCTACCTGCGCTGGAATCTGGAGGATCTGCCGTCCGGAGAGGTCCTCTCCGTACGGCTTCAGTTCGTCCTGCACGACGTGGACGATGCGGGCGCCACGCTACCGGCGACGTTCGACCTGCGTGCCTACGAGGCGGCCGGGGCCTGGACGGAGGACAGCCTGGGGCTCTATCTCACGCCGCCCGCCGCGGGGGAGTTCTTCGGACACAGCGGACCCTTTGATCTCGGTGGGCTGTCCGATTCCTCCGATGTCGCCTTCTCCGAGCTCTTCGTCTCTCCCAACCATGCCAGGCTCGATGAACTCGTCCAGCGATGGCTGGATGAACCGGAGACCAATCACGGTCTGGTCATTCGCGCCTCCGGCGACTCCGAGGAGCAGGGCTTCCTGCGCTTCGTGGCACACGAGGGCCGTCCCGTGGGGTCGGCGTTCGAGAACATCGAGACGAGATGGCCGCAGCTGCATGTGGAGATCGATGTCGGTGAGGGCGATGTCGAGACGCGCATCCTGGCCGCCGCAGCGGACGGGTATCAGATGTACGGCGGGGACGGCCGGGGCATGCCGGGACGCATCGACCCCGAGACCCAGTTGCTCCTCAGTTCCGGCTACGTCCAGCCGCTGATCTTCAAGATCGATCTCGCCGGTTTGATCGACGGTGATCCGCAGCGCTTTCCGGAGGGGTTGGCCGTCCACCAGGCGACCCTGACCCTCACCCAGGTCTCTGGCGACGAGTGGAGCCTGGCCGAGGATGAGGAACTCTCGCTGCAGGTCTTCGAGACGCCGACGGAATGGACCGAGGCCGCCCCCCCCGCACCCGGAGAGATCGAGGGACCGCGGATTTCATCGGCCACGATTGTCGGTGGCGACCCGACCGTGGTGCTCGACATTCGTGACACGGTGCAGCAGCTTGTGGAGGGTCGGGATCTCAGTATCGTGGTGCTCACCGAGGCGGGGGCCAGTATCTTCCGAACGATTCTCTTTCAGGGGCGCACAGCGCCGGAGGGCGCGCCGGAGGTGCGGATCGTGTTCACGCGACCGAGTGAGGGGCGGGTACCGAACCTGTTCGGGCAGGGAGGGACAACACGATGAACGCCAATGTCCACATGCCGGCTGCGGCGGGCAGCGCTGCGCGCCGCGCGTGTCTTACGTTCCTGTTCCTGAGCGCGGTGCTGGCCACGGCGCCGCCGCCGGCCGACGCGGAGAGTCTCTTCGCCCGGGAGGCATTGGGAGAGTGGATCGATGGATACGACATGCGCGGCGAAGCCCTGGGATCGACGGGCATCGGCACGATCGACGCGTACAATCTGAGCGCCCTGAATCCCGCCGCGAGCGCCTGGGCGCCGTTTGTGCTCGGCTACATCGGGATGCAGGGCATCATCAACTGGACCGAGGATGGGCACTCGACGGCGCGCCGCTCGAGCGGGACGATCACCGGCGCCGGGGTCGCCATCCCGATCTCCAAGGTCTGGGGCCTGCGTTTCCTCCTGCGGCCGCAGACCGACGGTACCTACGGGATCGAGGAAGTGGCCGACATCGGGTCGGCCGATCCCGAAGCCAACACCCACCGCGAGGAAGGCTCCCGGGGCCTGCTGTCCTACAGCGCCGACCTCACCTTCCGGCCCGGCCGCTCACTGGCCGTGGGGCTGCGGGGCGGATTGCTGGCCGGATCCCTGCTCGATGAGACCTCCTATGATTTTGGAGAGAGCGGCTGGACCGATACCGAGGACCGCCGCACGATGCGCTGCAAGCCCACCTTCCGCTACGGGGCCGGCTTCCAATGGAGTCCCCTGGGACGCCTCTCGCTGGGTGGCGCCGTCATTCGCGGTGCGCCGATGACCCTGGAGGAGATCTACACGGCTCCGGCCGGCGCCGACTACCGGAGCGAGACGTACGAACTCGATCATCCCGCCACCTACGGCGCCGGTCTGGCCCTTTTCCTCGCGCCCCGCTGGCGGGTCAGCGCCGACGTCGTCTACCGGGAGTGGGAAGCGCTCGAATGGCGCCGGGACGGCGATGTGGCCGCGCAGGCCTTCGACCTGCGCAACACGACGGCCTACGGCATCGGGCTCGAACGGGTCGCGGCCCAGCGTGAGCCGGGCCTGCGCAGCCGGGCCCGGCTGGCCTGGCGGCTTGGCTACGCGTTCGTTCCCTGGTACGCCAACGATGCGGGTGGCGATGCCATCGATGAGCACCGCTTCAGCCTTGGGATGGGGGTTCCCGTCAAGCATGATCGCGGTTCCCTGGACTTCACCCTTTCCTACGGGCGGCGCGGGAATGTGGCCGACAACGGCATCGCCGAGCAGTACCTGCGCATCGGGATGGGGGCGATCTTCGGTACGGTGCCGCGCGGCTACTAGGCTGTGAACAGGCGGCGCCGTCCAGGGCCGATGGCTCAGCCCCACCCGGCGCGGTAGAGGCCGGGTCTGCGGTCGCGGGTGGCATGGTTGGCCGGCGTGATCTGTTTGTCATCGGCCAGAGCCGGATCGATGTCGGCGACGATGACGCCTTCTTCGTCCACGGTCGCCTTTGCCAGCCGGTCCCCGCGGTGACCGGTGATCTGGCTTGCCCCGGTGAAGGTCAGCTCGCCGGCCGCGCTCCTCTCCGAACCCACGCGATTCGCGGTGACCGCAAAGACGCGGTTCTCGATGCAGCGCGTCGGCATCGCATCCTGGCAATAGGGAAGCACCAGGTTGGCACAGTGGACCAGGATCTGGGCGCCGCCGAGCGCCAGGCAACGAGCCATCTCCGGAAAGATCCAGTCGAAGCAGATCATCGGTCCCAGCCGGCCGGCGCTGGTGCAGACCACCCGGGGCGGGCGATCGCCCGGCGCCGCCCAGCCGAATTCGGTGTCGAAGAGGTGAATCTTGCGGTAGCAGGCCAACGGCCGTCCCCGGTCGAAGAGCGCCGCGGAGTTGTAGAGCGTGCCGTCCGGGGTGATCTCGGCGAAGCCGGCCACGAGCACCGCGCGCACCTCTCCCGAGAGATCCGCCAGGGCCCGCAGCGCGGGACCCTGCGGATAGGGTTCGGCCCAGGAGCGCGCCTCCTCCCGGCTGGCGAAGGCGTAGCCGGTGGTGCACAGCTCGGGGCAGACGAACAGATCGGCGGCGGTCCCGCGCACCAGCTCCTCGATCCGTCGCAGGTTCTCCCGCGGCGCTGCGCGCCGGGGATGGGATTGAACCGCGGCAACCCGAATCATGACAGCCTCCTTGCGAGCGACTGCCTGCATCCTACGGCAGGGCACAGCGGGACTCAACTCGTTGCGCGGGCCGAGCAGGGCGCAGCGCCGCAACGGGGAGGGCCAAGGTCCCGTGCGATCCGTCCGGCCGGGTGAGTGGGCTTGATCCGGGGACGATCCTCCCGCATGCTGGCGCACGCTCGCGCCGCCGGGGAGAGCTTCGCCGGCGGGCCGGCCCGCCGTACGGCCGAAAGAAACGCTGGAAAGACGTCTGCGCCGCCTGAGCGGCATCCGGGAAAGGTGAGTAGCTCCATGCGCGCATCCACGGACACGCTGCGTTGCAGCATCATGGAACAGGTTCTTGCCTACGCCGATGCCCAGGCCATCCTGGCGGCCAACGAGATCGGCCTGTTGGAGGAGTTGGCGCGCGAGCCGGCCACGCTGCCCGCGTTGGCCAGGCGGCTGCGCTGCTCGCGGCGCGGCCTGCGGGCGCTCCTCGATGCGCTGGCCGGGATCGGGGTCCTGCGTCAACGAGCAGGCTGTTTCCGTTTGGCGCCCGGGGGCCAGGCGCTCTTCGATCGGCAGGATCCGCTCTGTCTGGTGCCGGTCCTGCAGCACCAACAGCGGCTCTATCTGCGCTGGGCGCGACTGGCCGAGTCGGTGCGCCACGGCCGCCCGCTGGCGCCGCGGCGCCGGCCTCCGGGTGAGCGGCGCCAGTTTCTGGAGGCCATGGTCGGGGCCGCGCAGCCGTCGGTGGAGGAGTTCTTCGGCCTGATCGATCTGAGCGGCCACCGACGGTTCTTGGATCTGGGCGGCGGGCTCGGCGCGTATGCCGCCGAGGCCGCGCGCCGCTATCCGCACCTGGAGTGCACGCTGTTCGATCTGCCGGAAGCCGTGCGACCGGCGAGTGACTTTCTGCGCGCCGGCGGTGTCGCGCAGCGGGTCGCGTTGCGGGCCGGCGATGCGCGCCGCGATCCGCTCGGCGGGCCCTACGACGCGATCTTGATCTCCAACGTGCTGCACATGTTCTCGATCGCCGACTCGATACGCATTCTGCGCCGGGCGCGCCGCGCGCTCGGGCCGCGCGGCAAAATCTACCTGAAGGATTTCTACTTGCGGCCGGACCGCTGCGGCCCGCGCCGCTCGGGCCTCTTCGCCCTCAACATGCTAATCCACACCGAACAGGGGGGCGTCTTCACCGACCAGGACTACCGGACCATGTTCGCCCGCGCCGGTCTGCAGCGCGCCCGGACCTACCTGATCGGGACGGCGTCCTGGCTGCAGGTGCTGCGCGCGCCGGGCGGCTCCGGTCGTCAGCGCCGGGACACACTATGAAGCGGGGTTTCCCACGCCGGCCTTGCGTAGAATGCTGTCCATCAGGCACCACTTGGTGATCGCCGACTGAAGCAGATTCAGCCCGACGAAGGCCGTGAACAGGAACCAATAGGGGCTGATGAACCAGCCCAGGGCCAGGCTGGCCAGCACGAACGTGCCGGCGATGGCCCGGATGATGTGCTCGACTGTCATCGCGGTATCCTCCCTGGCGCGGCTGCGCGCGGTCTAGAAGCTGTAGCGCAGCCGCAGGTAGACGTTGGAATTGTCCTGGAACTGCCCGAACATGGTGTGGGCCTGCTCGCCGCCGATGAGATTGGCGCCGGTGGTCCAGGTCACCGCGTCGGTTACCTTGTAGCTCACCGCGGGGCGAACGTGCCAGTCTTCGTCGGTGATGCCGATGTATCCAAAGAGCGAAAGCGTGAGCGTCTGATTCAGCATGAACTTGGTGAGCCTGGCGGTCACGGTCGAGCGGAGATCCTCGAAAGGCGCCTCGCTTCCGAAGGCCGCCCGGTGAGCCTCCTCATACTTGTCATGATCCAGCATGTACTCCCCGTAATACTGGGCTGCGACCGTCCAGTCGTTGCCCAGGCTCTTCTCGACCCCTGCGATTCCGCGCAGTTGTGAGTTGGGGATCATCGGATCGTCTCCATCCTGATCGTCGGGGGAGATGTAGGCGGCCCCTTCGATGTGAACGAGGTAGGCGCCCAGCGGGCCCCGCAGGCTGGCGCCCGTCGACCACAGCGGCGGATGCACCAGAACGCCGTCCGGGGGATTCGTCATCTCGATGCCCTGCGGTGTCGGCCAGAAGCCTTTGTATCCATAGAGGGCCCATTCGAAGCTCCCCGAGTAGCCGAAGATGCGGCTGAAGAGCTCGCCGTGGGTCAGATTCCGTGGCGGCCGGATGATCGTCGGCGCCTGCTGATCGTCGACCGCCTGGCGCAGGAAGGGGTTGTACAACGAGAGCCGCCGGCCGTCGGGCAGGGCATCCGGCGTGAAGTGGGGGGCGAGCGCCAGTTCGGCGGTCACCTTGTTCAGGTAGAAGGTCATCCGCAGCAGATCCTGGGGCGGTTTGAGATAGGCGTCATCCAGCCCCGTGAAGAAGGCCTCCCAGTCCTTGGCGAACAGGTCATTGGCGAAGATCAGATCCCCGGTTCCCCAGGTCGCCACCTGGCGGCCGAACTTCAGATCCAACCAGCGGGCGAGGTAGAGCTTGATATAGGCCTCGCGCAGGTCCACCCGATTGCGGTTCGGATCGGTGGCATCGCTCACCAGATCGACGCGGGCGAAGAAGGCGGCCATGTCCATGTCATCGCGGACCGTCAGCTGTGCCCGCAGCTCGCTGCGCGGATAGGCCCGGTCGGCCAGATCGTCATCCCCGCCGGCCGGATCGACCAGGGCCCGGTTCTCATCCACGCGAATCGCCTGGGCCCCCTCGACGAAGCCGCCGAGGATCGGGGCCGCCCCGGCACCGGCTCCCCCGAGCAGGACCAGCAGTACCCCGGCACCGGCTCCCCCGAGCAGGACCAGCAGTACCCCGGCACCGGCTCCCCTGAGCAGGACCAGCAGCACCCCGGCGACGGCTCCCCTGAGCAGGACCAGCAGCGCCCCGGCGGCGGCGTGAACGAAGGGCCATCGGCCCAGCCTTTCCCCCAGATTCATCGTTTCCATGACAACACCTCCTGGCGCAGAGCCTGTGCGGCGCCGCGGCTAGCGTGTGTAGTCGCGGGGCGGATTCCTGAGCATGCGCTCGGAGAAGTCCTCCGCCGCGAGGGTGGTCTCGTAGGAGAGCTCGCTGAAGCTCAGTTCCGTGAAGCTGCCCTTCTTCGCGTCGGTCATGCGCCGGGTGACTGCCGTGGGAATGCCCTCGACATCCTGGACCTCGAGGATCTCGAAGACCCGTTGCAGCCGGTCCTTTCCGTCGAAGTACTCCTCCTTCAGCGGGAGGTGATGCTCCTTGTCGATGTAACTGATCCGATAGGCGTAGGCCGCCGTACCGGCCTCCTTGGGCCTGTTCTTGATCTTGTAGACCACTCGCTCTGCCAGCCTCTCTTCGCCCAGGATCTGGTGGTCATCCAGGATCGGCAGGCGGCCGGATACATCCTCGTAGGTGAAGTCGGAGCCGACGAACGAGGAGCCGCGGTCGTCGGCCGCGATACGCTTGACCAGATCCAGCGCCGGCACATAGAGCCAGCGGTCGTCGTTGCCGGCGGCGTTCTTGTGCACCAGGAAGCCGGTGCGCTGCACATCCGCGGGGCGGAGGAAGTAGGTGAAGTAGCGCTGGTCGCCCATCTCCTCGACATCGCGGCGGACCATCCAGAACTCGCGCTCGCGGGCGCGGCCCTTCTTGTCGGTCAGTACCATCGCGACCTTGGCATGGCCGCCCTCGGCCGCGTAGTAGTAGGCGGCGTGGGATCGGTTCATGATCGCCAGGGCGTCCTGCGACTGAGCCTGCGTGACGGGTGCGGCTCCCGCCAATGCCAGAAGCGCCAGGGCCGCGGTCGCACCCGCCCAGCCGAGCCGGACCGGTGTCGCCCTCTTGATTGCCTTGGCAGCCGACGTGGAGAAAGAATGGATCGTATTCATGATTATGCCTCCTTGGCGATGGGGATCGCTTCCACGGGACGTTCCTTCCACGTGGTTTCGCGGGCGCCCCAGGGCCAAAATGCCTGCTTCCCCCGCGCCAGCAGCAAGGCCGGCAGGATCAGGAATGTCGCTGTTCCCGACAGGGCCATGATGGCGAGGAAGAAGAGTCCGACCGTGACGTAAGGAACCAACGCTGCGAAGAGCAGCGGGACGAACCCGAGGGCGACCACGACGATATTGCGCGCGATCGCCCGGGCGGGCTCCTGGAACAGCTCATCAAGCGTGGCGCGCAGGTTCTTGACGCGCCGGTAGATCTCCTGGCCGCGCTTGAGGAAATGGATGGCGAAATCGACCGAGAGGCCCAGTGTGAGAGAGGAAAGCACGGCGATGGGCATATCGTACGTCTTGCCGGTCAAGCCGACGAGACCGTAGACGAGTGCAATCGTGACCGTCAGCGGCACCATGGAGATGATCCCCAGGGCGACCGAGCGCAGCAGGAGCATCATCATCACCAGTACGACGGCGAACGATCCCAGGAGGGCGTTGCGCATGCCGACGACCATCTTGTTCTGCCAGATGACGTTGATGTAGGTCAGGCCGCCCCAGTCGAAGGTCATCAAGGGCGGCGGCGTGGCGCTGGCCATGTACTGCTCGGTGACACGGACCACCTCTTCGACCGCCTGGTTGTCGCCGTTCTTGAGCTGAATCCACAGGACGGCCTTCTCGCCGTCCGGGGTGATGAACTTGTAGAGGTCGTCCGGATCGCCGCCGGCGACCTCATAGAGGAACAGCTCCTGAGCGATCTCATCGGCCTGGTCGGGTACGGCATAGGTGGTCGAGTCACCGTCGTTGAGCTCGAAACGCACCTTCTTGACGATGTCGGTGATGCCGGTGGTGGCGCCTACCTGGGGAAGCGCCTGCAGTCGCTGCTGCAGGCCGTTCATGAGATGGAGCACCTCAGGGGTCTTGACCGTTCCCGCGTCGGTGTGGCTGGCGTCGAATTCGAGATAGGCCATGTAGGTGCCGGCCAGGTGCCGGCCCAACGCCTGCTCGGCGACCCGAATCGGGTGGTCGGCCTTGAACCACTTGGTGGGATTGTCATTGACCACGATCCGCGTGATGCCCACGCCGGCGACGAACAGAGCCGCCGCCGTGGCGGTCAGCGTCACCCAGCGGCCTCGGACGGCCCCGCGGCCGACTGCCTGCATGAAGGCCGCCAGCGGGGAGTGGCTGTCGTCCTTGCGGCCGAAGTTCGACAGTGTCTTCTTCGACAGCAGCATGGCATAGGCCGGGTTGAAGGTGACCGACAGGGTCCAGGCCACGGCGACACCGACCGCGACGAAGGCGCCGAACACGCGCACCGGAGGGATGTTGGCCGACATCAGGGAACCGAACCCCACGACCGTCGTGATCGAGGTAAAGATCATCGGCTTGTAGAGTTCATGCATGGTCGCAATGATCGCGCGCCGCTGCGATTTCGATTTCTGGTAGCACTCGTGGAACTCCGACAGGATGTGAATGGAGTTCAGGACCGCGATCGGCATCAGGAAGATCGGGATCATCGAGCTCATGATGTGGACCGTGAATCCGAAGTGGATCAACAACCCCATCGTCCAGATGACGGTCATGATCGCAATGATCATCGGGGCCAGCACGACCTTCAGCTTGCGGAAGAAGAAGAGCATGAGCAGGAAGATGAGGATCCCCGCCAACGGGGCCGAGATACCCATCTGCTTGAACATCTCCTGCCCGAACACATCCTGTGCGACCGGAAGGCCCGTGATGTAGTGCTTCGGGAAGCCGCCGATCTTCTCCATGGCGGCCTCGATCTGGCGACTGACCGAGGCGGCGTGCTTCTTGGCTTCCAGCGGGATGTAGATCGCCACGACGCGGCCGTCGGCCGAAGCGAGTTTGCCCTTCAGCAGGGGGTTGCTGAGGATCTTGCTCGCGATCGAGGGCTGTTGCGCCCACCCCGTGCGGGGTTCGGTGAGCCCGCCGACCACCAGCGACCCGTCCGATGTCCGGTAGATGTCATCCACAGTGGACGGGGCGAGCACATCCTCGGAAACAACGCCCTCTGTTTCCTCGATCTGCTCCACCAGCAAACCAAGCCGACGCGTGAAGTCCTCGGTGAGCAGGTCGGTCTCACCGGCGAATCCCAGCACGAGGTAGTCCGAAAGCCCAAACTCCTCTTTGATCCGCGAATGGACGACCCGAACCGGCTCGCTCTCCTGGAGCATGTTCTCCGGATCCGTATCGATCACCGCGGAAGGGATCGGCAGGGCGAGCAGCACGGTGATGCTGATCGCCAGCGCGATTACGATTTTGGGATGATTGGTTGCGAAGCGTACAAGGACATGTTTCGAGTCGTTCATGGAAGCACCTCGATCGGTTGCAGGTTCGATTCAGGGTCGGGGACAATCCTCCCGCCGCATCACCCGCTGGCAAGCCCAGCCGGGGCGCGGCGCATCCCAAGGCGGTGGGGTCACCGGCCTCGAGGTTGAACTCGTGAGTTCGTGCTTTCCACCAACTGGCCATGGGCCCGCCATTCGGGGATTCCCTCCTCGGCGCGCCGCGCCCGGATGCCGTGACGGCGCAGAAGCCGGACCGCCTCGTGCGCCAGCAGGCAGAAGGGCCCGCGGCAGTAGGCGATCACCTCCCGTTCCCGGGGGATCTCCGCGATGCGCGCCTCGAGCTCCTCCAAGGGGATCGAGAGTGCACCCGGCAGGTGGGCGGCGTCGTATTCGTTCGTCGGTCGAACATCGAGCACAATGGCATCACCGGCCCGGATGCGGGCCTGCAGCGCCTCGGCGTCGAGTGGTTCGGGATCGCTGGGATCATCGGTGTAGGACTGGACCAGCTCCCGGGCCTCGGCGATACAATGGATGGCCACGTTCCGGAAGGCCCGCCAGAAGTCCCCCACGACCGGATCGGCCAGGCGGTAGTAGACGAACAGCCCCTGCTTGCGCGAGGCGACCAGATGGGCGTTCTTGAGGACGCTGAGGTGCTGGGAGACGTTCGAGGCGGACAGCCCGGTGTGGCGCATCAGATCCTCGACGGTACGTTCCGTCTGACAGAGCAGATCCACCAGTTCGAGCCGGCGCGGGCTGTAGAGCGCCTTGCCCAGGCGGCCGAACTCGGTATAGAGCCGCTCCTTGTAGCTCTGAAGATGTTCGAGGCTCTCGTTCATGCTCTATCCCTCCAAGGCGCAGGACCAGGGTGCGCGATTCATGGTCATGTGATTCAGTAACTACGCAACTACTAAAACATAACATCGAATCGGTTCCCGTCTTTTTTCGTTGTACGGGTTATTCCTGTAAAGTCTTGAAAATAAAGATAATAGGGTCTGGGTCCCGGACGGGATCCAGCGCGGGCCGGCGCGTTCGCACCGTTCGCACCGTTCGCACCGTTCGCGCCGTTCGCGCCGCTTGCGCCCGGGGGTGCGCTAGCCGCCATGGGGCCGGTGGCCTCAGTCTTCCAGGATGGCGATCCCCGAACTGGTGCCCAGGCGGGTCGCTCCGGCCGTCAGCATACGCAGCGCGTCGGCGCGGCTACGGATGCCGCCCGAGGCCTTCACGCCCAGCCCGGCGGCTTGCACCTCCCGGGCCAGAAGGGCGACGTCCTCGACAGTGGCGCCCCCCGAGCCGAATCCGGTCGAGGTCTTGACGAAATCGGCCTGTGCCTCGGCCGCCAGGCGGCAGGCCAGCCGCTTCTCCGCATCTGTGAGGTAGCAGGTCTCCAGGATGACCTTGCAGCGGGCTTCGCCGGCCTGGCAGGCGCGGACCACCGCCGCGATATCCGCGCGCACGTCGTCGGCCCGCCCCTCCTTGAGCGCCCCCAGGGCGATCACCATGTCAATCTCCTGCGCGCCGTCATCGAGTGCCCGGATGGCCTCGGTGACCTTGACCTCGGTGAGGTTGGCGCCAAGGGGGAAGCCGACGACGCTGCAGGGCGCGACCCGGCAGCCGTCGAGCAGCTTCACGACCAGCGGGATCCACACCGGGTTGACGCACACCGCGGCGAAGGAGCGCTCCCGCGCCTCCCCGCACAACGCGCGGATCTGCGCCTCGGTGGCCGTGGGCGTGAGCAGGGTGTGATCGATCGTGCCGGCCAGTTGCGCGGCGGTCCAGTTCGGAGCGGACGGATCGAAGGGTGCGTTCATGGGACTTCCTCCTCGGCGCTGCGCCTTCCCGGTATCCTCACGGGGCGGGTTTGTCGATCTCCTGGCATCCTTCATAGTCGTCATCGTAGAGGCAGTCTGCGCCGCGCTGGGGGAGCGGCTCGAGTGGGCATCCCTCCTCGCCGCAGTAGCGTCCGATGTAGGTCGATCCGGGCCGGTACAGGGTGGGTTTCGGGGCGGCCTCGGCCAGCTGCTCCTCGATGACATGCGCGCACCAGCCGGCCACGCGGGAGAGTGCGAAGAAGGCCGGGAACATGTCGGTCGGCAGGCCCAGAGCGTAGAGGATCGGACCCGAGTAGAAATCGACATTGGGCCACAGATCCAGCCCGCGCTTCTCGCGCAGTGTCTGGCGTGCGATGCGCTCGACCTCGCATGCCAGGCGCAGCCACTTCTCCTGCTCCCGTCCGGCAAGCGTCCTTTCGGCGACCGTCCGCAGGATGGCCGCGCGCGGATCCTCGGTGCGATAGACGGCGTGGCCGAGGCCCATGATGCGCCGCTTGGACGCGATGCGCTGCTCCAACCAGGCGGGCACCTGATCCAGATCCCCGATTTCGAGCAGCATCTCCATCACCCGCGCGTTGGCGCCGCCGTGCAGCCGCCCGCTCAACGACCCCACCCCCGCCGTGACCGCCGCGTACATGTGCGCCAGCGTCGAGGCCACCTGCCGCGCGGAGAAGGTCGATGCATTGAAGGTGTGCTCGGCGTGAAGGATCAGGAGAATGTCCATCAGCCGTTCTTCATCCTCGCTGGCCTCACGTCCCAGGAACATCTGCATCAGGGCGCGGGCATGGGAGACCGCCGGATCGGCGAAGGTGTCCGCCAGAGGTTCTCCGCGCCGCTGATACAGCCAGGCGGCCACGATCGTTCCCAGGCGGCCGATCAGCCTCAGGCTCGATCTGACCATCGCCGGGCGGCCGGCAGCGTCCAGATCCGGATCGTGGTCGGCCAGCAGGGGCACCGCTCCCTGGATGACATCCATGGGGCGCGCGTCCGCGTGACGAAGCGTGAGGTAGGTCCACACCTCATCGGGGAGCCGTCGGCCGGCGGCCAGCTTCGCGCGCACGAGCGCCTGCTCCCGTGCGGTCGGCAGGCGATCGAGCAGCAGAAGGTGCACGACCTCTTCATAGGTCGCCTTGGCGGCCAGATCCCGAATGTGGTAGCCGCGGTACAGGAGCTGCCCGCGCAGGCCGTCGACCAGGCTGATGCGGGTATCGGCCACCGTGATCCCGCGCAATCCGATGTTCTTGATATCCAGTTCGGTCATCGTCGTCCTTCCATCCGGTCCACGGTCCGGCGCCCGGGCCGGTGGCTCCCCGCTCCCGCCGGGGGCCTACTGCACACGGTTTCGCACCTGGTGGGGGATCTCGGCCATGCCGCGATAGATGAAGCAGTGGATCACCTGCACTCCGGCGCATCCGAAGATGCAATTGAGCAGGTCCCCGAAGTGGGTGGTCGATTGCACGCTGAACAGGGCTGTCGTCTGCAATCGCCGCTCGCCGACCTCCTCCTGCCAGAGAGAGATCAAGGTATGCTGCTGGCCTCGGCAGGCATCCGTCGCCACCGAGAAGACATCCTCCGGCTCGATCAGTTCGAGGAAGATGATCCGTTCGTCGTCGCCCAGCGCGCGGCGGGGGGGGGTGCCGCGCTCCTCCTCGGCTGAGGGCACCACTGGCCGCGCCGCGCCAGCCGGGTGCTCGGGGGCGTGCTCGGGCGCGGCACCCGGCTGACTGGAGCGATAGAACTCGGCCGCCTTGCCCTCGAGCCGCATGCGGAGAATGCGCAGGAACGCGTCCACCTCGAACGGCTTGACGATGAATCCGTCGGCGCCCTCGTCCACGGCCTGGGCGATGTGGGCGATGTCGTTCTTGGCCGTCAGCATCAGCACGGGAACCGCCGCCAGCGCCGGCTTCTCGCGCACGGCCCGGCACACCTGGTGCCCGTCGATCCCCGGCATCATGATGTCGAGCAGGATCAGATCCGGCTGCGCGCCTTCCAGGATCTCGAGCGCCGCCTTTCCCCCGGAGGCCGTCAGGACTCGGTACCCCTCGCTCTCCAGCAGGAGGGTGAGCATCTCCGTGATGTCTCGCTCGTCATCCACAGCCAGAATGGTTTTCTGGGGGCCGCTCATCGGCTTCCTCCTCTAGTCGTGATCCAACGCATTCAGCGCACCCGCGGCGCAGATCCGGCCGCCGTCACCCCGCGATTGCCGGAGGCACCCTCATCCCGCTCCCCCGCGGGCTGCGTCGCCAGCGGGAGATCGAAGATGAACCGAGTCCCCTTGCCCTCGGCGCTGTGCACCTCGATGGTGCCGCCATGCGCTTCGAGATTCTGCTGCACGATCGAAAGCCCGAGTCCGGAACCGCCATGGGCGCGCCGGATCGAACCATCCGCCTGGCGGAATCGCTCGAAGATGTGCGCCTGGGCACTCGGCGCGATGCCGCACCCGGTGTCGCCGACCTCGACGGGAAGCCGGCCATCGGCCGGTTCACCGAAGCTGATCCAGACCCGGCCCCCCGGTTCGGTGAACTTGATGGCATTCGACACCAGGTTGTTGAACACCTCCAGGATCCGCACCCGATCGGCGTGCAGCCGGATGGACTCCTTCGGCGGTTTCAGACTGATGTCCACGCCCCGGCTCTCGGCCGCCGGCGTCTGGGTGCTCATGACCTCGAGCACCAACTCCGTCAGTGACAGGGTCTGCGGATCAATGTCTTGCATGCTGTGCAGGTTCCGGCTGCCGGCCAGGATCCGATCGATCTGTTCCTGAAGCCGGCTGGCATTGCGCAGCATGACACCGACGGCGCGCTGCTGCCTGTCGGTCAGCTCGCCCAGCCGGCTGCCGGCGAGCATCTCGGCGTAGCCTCGTATCGTGACCAGCGGAGTCTTGAGCTCGTGGGTCACGTTGCTGAGGAATTCGTCTTTGAGCCGGTCGAGTTCCTGAAGCTCCGCGTTGGCCTGCGAGAGGAGCTCGACCTCCTGGGCGAGTTGACCGAGCAGGTCCTCGATGTGTGCCATCTTGCGCAGGCGGATCGTGCCCAGGGTGCCGAACAGGACGGCGAAGAAGAACGGGTGCAGGAGCAGGAAGAGATGAAAGGGGTCGCTGACCATGATTTTCAGCAGCGCCGCCGGGGCCGGAGCCATGCCGCCGCGGATCTCGATGAACAGCCCCAGCAGTGGAACCGGCAGCCCCCACAGCAGCCCGAAAATGATGTACTGATTGCGGCGGATGTCGTAGGTCTTGGGACAGAGGAGCGCCGAAAGGAACTCGCGGATGACCTCGCTTGGCATTCCTGAGCATCCTCCCTGGGTGCGGATCCTCTCCGCACGCGTCCCCCCTCGGTTCGACCACCGGCTCGGTTCGACCACCGGGCTGTCCGGCGCGACCCGCGCGAAGCTGCACCGCCGGGAGCCAAGAGAGTTCCCGGGCCGCCGGGGCCGGGGGGACCATCCTACGATCCCGCCGGCGGCGGTCAAGCTGCACGTTGCTGCCCCGGGCGGCAGGGCGCGGCGGTGCCGTCACTGTAGCAACAGAAGCTGCTCCGTGCGGCGGCGGCCTCCCAGGTCGAGCTCGTAGAAGTAGATACCGGTGGACTGGCGCCGGCCCTGGTCGTTGCGGCCGTCCCAGTGGATGTCATAGCGCCCGGCCGGGAGGCGGTGCTGCAGGAGCCGGCGCACCGGCTCATGTCGAATGTTGTAGATGACCAGGCTGACGGCCGTCTCCGCGTCCAGTCCGAAGGCCACCCGCGCGTGCATCCCCTCGGGGTAACCGTCCGGATGGCCGCTGCCGCGGGCCTGCGGATCGATCGAGGAGCCCCCGATCAGCTGGCCGCCGGGGACGGCATCCGGGCCGAAGATCTCCGACAGGCTGCTGTTCCCGAACAGCGGGTCGGTCAGGCCGGGCAGCGGTTGACCGATGCCCGTGCGGGCCGGCCCCCCGGCCAGTCCGGGCCACTGGCAGAGGCTCGGATCGCAGACCGCATCCAGATCCCAGGCGTAGAGGTTGTTGATCCTCTCGGTGGCAACGATCAACTCGAGGGTTCCGTCCCCATTCAGATCGCCGCAGCTCGGTGCGGCGGCGACAATCTCGTCCTGGGGCAGCATGATCGGGAACCCGTCGAGCTGATTGCCCTGCGCATCGAGCGCCCAGATCCAGGCGTCGCTTTCGGTGCCGGTGGACAGGGCGGCGAACAGGATGTCGTTCCAGCCGTCGCCGTCGATGTCGGCAATGACCGGCGAGGCGTTGACCGTCTCCTGCCGGATGCGCAGGGGCCAGCCGGGCAGGGGCGCGGCCGTGGCGCCATCCAGGGCCACCAGGCGGGCGTGGCCTCCGATCGTGGCGACCACGATCTCAAGAACGCCATCGCCCGTCAGATCGCCGATGGCCGCCGGAGCATTGCAGGTTTCCGTCAGATCATAGGGCCAGCCGTCCTGGAGCGTGCCATCGGCGGCGAAGACCAGCACACTGGCCGGTCCACGATAGCCGTGCTCGGTCACCACGACGACCTCGAGCCGATCGTCGCCATCGACATCGCCGAGCGAGACGCCGGTGAAGCCGGCCCGCGCCCGGTGGGGCAGATCGACCGGCCACCCGGCCAGGGGCTCGCCATCGGCTCGCCAGGCATGCACCTGGTAGGCGTTGTTGGCCACGATGACCTCGGGCCGGCCGTCGCCGTCGAGATCGCCGATGGCCGGCGAGGAGAAGACGCCGGCGGGATTGGGGGGTTGCGCTGCGGGGGGCATCGACCGCGGCCAGCCCGGCAGCACCCGGCCGTCGCCCCGGATGGCCCAGACGGTTCCCAGGGAGGTGCACACGCACACATCGGCGAGCTGGTCCCCGTTCAGATCCGCCAGCGCCGCGGCGCCGAAGAAGGAGATCTCGCCCTCGCGGGCATTCGGCAGCGTGGGACGCACGGGCCATCCGGGAAGCATGCTGCCGTCGGCTCGCCAGGCGTAAAGCCAGCCCGATACGCCGGGCAGAACGATCTCGGCGCGGCCGTCGCCATTGAGATCGGCGGCCGACGGAGCCGCATAGAATCCGTCGTCGATCCGCTGCGGCCAACCCGGCTTCGTATGGCCGCTGCTATCGATGACATAGACGGCGCCCTCGACCGTGGCGGCGATGATCTCGCCGCGGCCGTCGCGGTCGATGTCCAGAACGCAGGGTGAGCCCGCGATGGCCCCCCCGGCCAGGAAGGGGAAGCCGGGCAGGAGCGCGATGGGGGTGATCGGCACCAGCGGCAGGGGCGGTCCCTCGGCGGACTCGCTTTCGAGGCCTACCCCGCCTGGAAAGGCCGCCGATTCGGGCGCGAGTCCCACCGGCGGCCGGAACCGTCCGATCATGAATCCGCGCACCTGATCGATGACGATGAGCTGGTCATCCTTGTCCAGCAGGAAGGCCGGCGCACGGGCTTGCTCCGGGCGGATGGCCTCGCCCGGCTCGACCATGATGGTGGTGGGCACCGAGGATTGGGGCAGCGCTCCGGCCGCAACCGCAAGCGCGGCGCTCAGCGCGAGACCGGACGCGAGAGGTCCGGGTCGCCGCCGGCGGCGCGCCGGTCGCCTGGTCAGTGGTGGGTGTACGATGCAACGGGTATCCATGACAGACATCCGCCTGGTACGCCGGCCTACGCCTGTCGGGGGCTCCGGCCCAGTTCCGTCAGAAACCGGCGGGCCCCGCTGGCGGCGTCGGCCAACGGAACTTGCCTCTGGTCCCGGGGGCCGGCGCGCAGGGTGACCGTCTGCGCTGCGATCTCGTCGGGTCCCAGGACGGCGATGAGAGGAATGCCCTTCGCCGCGGCATAGGTGACCTGCTGTTTGAGTCCTTTGGCTTCCTTGAGCGCCACCTCGGTGGCCAGCCCCGCGGCCCGCAATTGACTGGCCAGTGCGAGGGATGCCTCGCGGGTCTGGCGACTGAAGATCGTGACCAGCACCTCGCTGCCTCCCAGGATGGACGGGAACATCTCGAACTCGCGCATCACCTCGATGATCCGCTCGACGCCCACCGAGGAGCCGACGGCCGGAGTCGGCTGTCCGATGAACTTGCCGATCAGAGTGTCGTAGCGGCCACCGCCGCTCAGACTGCCGATGGCCGGCGCGGTGACCACGGATTCGAAGACCGGGCCGGTATAGTAGTCGAGCCCGCGCACCAGCCGCAGATCCAGTCGGAGATTCTTCTGCGGCACGCCCAGGGCATGCAGGATCTGGAAGAGCTCGTCGATCTCGGCGGCCCCGCGCGGACCGTGGGTGGTGTCGCCCAGCAGGCGCCCGGCATGCGCGAGGATCTCCTGATTGGTGCCTTCGATCGAGATCTTCTCCAGGATCGCGGCGGCCATCTCGGCCGGAATGCCCCGGCGGCCCATCTCCTCGCGGACCCCCGCGGCGCCGACCTTGTCGAACTTGTCGATCGAGGTGCAGATGTCGGTCGCGTAGGACTGGCCGCCAACCGACTCGATCAGTCCGTCGAGCAGCTTGCGGTGGCCGATGATGGTCTGGAAGTCGGTGAATCCAAGCTCGCGAAGGCATTCGACGACGATCGCGATGATCTCCGCATCGGCCAGCATCGATTCGCTGCCGGCCACGTCCACGTCACACTGGTAGAACTCGCGATAGCGGCCGCGCTGGTGCCGTTCGGCGCGCCACACCGGCTGGATCTGATAGCGCTTGAAGGGCCGGGGCAGATCGCCGTGCATGGCCAGGAAACGCGCGAACGGCACGGTCAGATCGAAGCGCAGGGCCGAATCGACCACATCCTCGAATCGATCGATCGAAACCGACGGCACCGTGCCCAGGCGAAGCTCTTCGAGCGGCGTGCCGCGCCGGAGAATCTTGAACAGCAACTGCTCGCCTTCCTCGCCCAGCTTGCCCTGCAACACCTCGAAGAGCTCCACCGCCGGGGTCTCGATCGGCTCATACCCGAAGCGCTCGAAGATTCGCCGGATACGGTCGATCACCCAATCGCGGCGGCGCTTCTCCTGGGGGGGAAAGTCCCGCATGCCGCGCACTGTCCGCAACTGCGCCCTTGCCATGATTGCGCTTCCTCTTGCCCTCTGTGATGGTCCCGGCCCGTGCCCGGCCCGTGCCCGTGCCCGGCCCGTGCCCGTGCCCGTGCCCGTGCCCGGCCCGTGCCCG
>CAYQJL010000124.1:0-4897 GCA_964417675.1 uncultured bacterium
CCCATCGGGAATCGAACGGGCCGGGGTGCCAGGCCCATCGGGAATCGAACGGGCCGGGGTGCCAGGCCCATCGGGAATCGAACGGGCCGGGGTGCCAGGCCCATCGGGAATCGTGTGGGCCGGGGCAGTCGCCGGGGTGGGTCCCGTCCCGGCGATCTGCTCCCGCACCCGTGGGTATCGCTCACCTGCTGCGCTGCCGCCCCAAGGTCCCAGCAGGGGATGCTCGAGCCAGAAGCGTCGCGCTCCCGATATCTCCTCCCCACCCATGCCCTGGTGCATACCCCGCGAACGATGCCCCGCCGCTGAATCGATGCTCTCTTGCCATGCGCGCACGCAGGCGCCTTCGATCTGCTCTCCCATGCCCCGGTACAGACCCTCGGCGCGCTCGAATGCGCGCCGGGCCGCGCGCCGTTGGCGGCGCCGGTAGTAGGCCAATCCCATCAAGCGCCATCCCTGGGCCGTCTCCCAGGTCAGCGAACCGTTGCGGGCCACTCGCAGGGCCCGGCGGGCCAGCTCGAGCGCATCCTGCGGATGTTCCTGGGCGATGGCCAGGAGGGCGGCGCGCAGATCGAGCTCGCAATCAAGATCTCCGCCCCGCGGCAGGCGCTCGGCCGTATGGCGGGCGCGGCGCAACGCCAGGGCCGCCGGGACGAGTCGGCCGGCAAGCACGGCCGTCTCGGTCAGGTACGCCAGAGCGAGAATCTGTTCGCGCGGCATCGCCAGCTGCCGGGCCGCGCGCCAGACGCGCAGCAGCCGCCGCCGGGCTTCGTCGAGCCGCCCCGCGCGCACAGCGAGCCATCCGAGCCCGAGATTGGCCCGCAGGGCCGTCGCCGCCCGCTCCTCGCGGTGCGCGCCCTCCAGAACCTCGCGGAAGAGCCGACCGGCGTCCCCGTGCAGGCCCAGGAGGCCGAGGCACCACGCCCGATTCAAACGGACGATGAGCAAGCCGGACAACGCGCCCGCGCGCCAGTAGGCCTCCTGCGCGCGCGCGTACAGGGCATTGGCCTCGCCCAACGCCCCGCGCTGACGCGCCAGGATGGCAAGCAGCGCATAGGCGTCGCCCCGGTGCCCTTCCGAACCGGCCGCGGCCGCCCGCTCCACCGCCAGCAGGCCCCACGATTCGGCCGCCTCGCAAGCCCCGCCCGAGATCTCGAGGCGGCTCCTGAGCAGCGCGCCGCGCACGAGAATCGAATCCGCCAGCGGCGTCTGTGCCCCCAGGCGTTCGATCTCCTCCAGCCGGCGCCGCGCATCCCGCGCATCGCCGGCGTGCAACGCCGCGTGCGCCAGCATCAGAAGCGCCAGGGATCGGATGCGAGGGTGATTGCGCAGCGACGCAACTCGCCGGCGCAGATACGCGGCGCCGGCCTCGAGTAGATCGTGACGCCCCGTTCGAACCGCGGCCGACAGCAGAAGCGCCACGGCTTCGATCACGTTCTCGGATTCAGTCTCGGGTGGCCAGCAGGCGGCCAGAGGCGGCCAGAGAAGATCAAAGGCGCGCTGCCAGGCGGCGGCATCCAGATAGGACCCAGCCTTGCGGCACAGTGCCTGGTAGTCCACCGGCACCGTGGCATCGCTTCTTGCCCGGTCTGTCCGTCGCACACCGCCCATTCGATTTCCTGTGCTGCCCCGCCATGGGGGCGCTAGCCCCGCCCGGCGCTCTGGAAAACCCGCCGGAGATCAAGGGCATACGGATGCCGCCAACGCATGGGCCCGGGAAATCGATGCGATAGGATCAGGGGCAGGACTTACTCGGGGAACTCCTCACCGAGAGCTTCCGCGGAGGTGCCGGCATTCCATTCGGGAAACTCTTCCCCCAGAGCCTCCCCGCTCGGCCGTCCGCTCGCCCGCTCGGGAAATTCCTCACCGAGTGCCGACCAGGTCGTCCAGTAGATCAACGGAGCCAAACCGCCCAGAAGGGCGCTGCCGCTCCATTGCACGACCAGCTCGGGAAACTCCTCGCCTAGCGCTTCACATATGGACCCACGGTCCTCCACTCGGCTCCGGGCAAGGGCTTCTGGAGAAAAACAGAGGCAGGCCACGAGGCTGAAAAGAACCAACACCGACATGAACAGTCTCGGGTGATCACACCGCATGACGCGCCTCCCTGCGCAGACCTGGATTCGATCCTCATCCTGGCTGTGCCCGCGCGTTGCGGCCGTCCTGGCCGAAACTCGCGGTGCCGACCTAAAGCTAGGCCCGCGTGGCACTAGATGTCAACTGGAGAATCTCAGCCAATGGCGTCCGAGACGGATCGGCCCGCGAGCGGGGTAGCCGGGAAGCAGGCAGTGCAATCTTTTCATTGGAAAAGGTTTAGGAATGTACCCGCCGCCAGGATGTCGCTTTTGAGTGTACTGCGTAATCAGTGAAGGTGGGGCCCCACTCGGGAAACGCCACGGCACCATGCTTCTGTGGCAAGGAAAGGCCGCCCCGCTCGCGCGGGACGGCCGTGGGTCCGAAGGGGCAGCGGCCGGTCCAGAGCGGCCGCCGTGGGTCAGAGGGAGCGGCTGCAGATCCGAGCAAAGGGCTTCACGGGAGGCTGGATCGGCACCCGGCGTGACCGAGGCGCTTCGGCTAGGCTTTGCCGATGCCCTCCGCCAGCCTGAGCACAACCAGCGCCCCGGTCAACGCACGACGGATGCGGTGGATCTCTCTATCATCCAGCTTCAGGAGCGTCTCGCTCGACAGTCCGCAGAACGAAGCCGCCAGGTCGCAGAGATTACGGCACACGCCGTCGGCCTGCTCCTGCGCTGTGAGGGGCAGGCGAAGGGTGTCTTGGTCGCACGGCCGGCCATGAACCGGTCCGCGCGGCCTCGCCGGGATCAACGGCGCCACCGAGTTCGCCGGAGCCACCCGCTCCAATGGATTCACCGGCGTCATCGGGCTCAGTGTCTGCTCCAGTACCTTCTCCACCGGGTCGAGTAGCGCTCTCATGAGATGTCTCCTCCACGACGTGGGATC
Organism: uncultured bacterium; assembly: GCA_964417675.1. GTDB lineage: Bacteria > Eisenbacteria > RBG-16-71-46 > CAIMUX01 > WJJG01 > CAYQJL01. The sequence goes on from CAYQJL010000124.1 coordinate 2,959, forward strand.
TGTCCTTGCCTTGGCCTGAGACCGCATTCGACATCGAATCACGGCCGGCCGGCGTCCTCCTCGCGGTGTGGGGCCGCATCCGCGCCGCTCCCGCACCCACGTCCCTCTTGGCAGGAAGCGTGCCGCACCGTTGCCTTGCGCACGGCCGGTCAAGCCGCGCCGGGCCCGGCCGGATCAGGCGGGCCCGGCGACGGCCGGCGTCACCGGAGACATTCCGGTCGCGATTCCCACAATTGACTGCTGGAGAAGGCGTTTGGGCAGGCGATCCACGTAGCGGCGCATCGCTGCATGGGACATCGACTCCCCTGCCGGCGAGGCCGGCCGCTCCGGCGGGCGCCTCTGGCGGACCCGGTCGGGCTCCCCCGGGCGGCGGCGAACCGTCTCATTTGTCTCACTTGTCTCCGAGCTGTCTCATGAACCGTCTCATGGGGCGAGATCCCCTGAACGTTCGCCGGCCAGCCAAACGGGGGTTGCTCGATCACTTCCCGCCCCGGCACCACCAGCCCTCGGACCACAACCCTGCTGGACAGAAACTCGCCCCAGATGCAGGCTGTGCATCCCTGTCTATGATAGCTGTTCCTGCGACTTTGTATCATCTGTCTTGCCCCGGGGCACGGAATTAAGTGATTGTTATTACATGCGTTACAGACTTCAACCGTGACGAAATGGGGCGATCACACACGCCCTCTCGACGGGAGGGGAAAGCTGGTGACCGGCCAGGGAGAACGGGGGCTGGTGACCGGCCAGGGAGAACGGGGGCTGGCCGTCGGCCAGGGACAACGGCTGTTGACGGTCGGCTGGGGGCAGCTGATACCCCTCCGCCCGCCATGGCGCATGCAGGCCGGCAGCGGCGCCTCACTAGCGGCAGCGCGCCAACGGCACCTCGCCAAGGACCGTGGAGAACTCAAGCCGGGTCGCTTGCCACGCTGTTGGCCTATGGGCAGCACAACCCGACCATGGGCAGCGACCCGTTCCATCCGCCGCGGGTCGTCCGAACGGACGGTGGAGAACTGGCAGAAACTCCTCCCAGATGCAGGCAAAGGGACCCTGTCCGTAGTGACCGCTGCGGCAATGGCGCTGCACGTGGACCCCGGGGTCCGGACTAAAATACTGCTTGTCAATCTGTTATAGGCTTCAACCGTGACGAAATGGGGGGCATCTCACACGCCCTGTCGACGGGAGGGGGGAAACTGGTGATCGACCATGGAGAACAAGGGCTGACGGTCGGCCATGCAGAACGGAGGTTGGTGATCGACCATGGAGAACAAGGGCTGACGGTCGGCCATGCAGAACGGAGGTTGGCGATCGACCCTGCGACAATGGAGGTTGGTGATCGGCCCTGGGACAACGGAGGTTGGCGATCGGCCAGGGAACAGATTGGGCCGCCCGCCTGCCATGACGCATGCAGGCCGGCCGCGGCGCCTCACCAACGGCACCGCGCCAACGGCCCCTCATCAGCAACCGTGGAGAACACATGCCCGGTCGCTTGCCACGCGGTCCATGCACAGCAACTCGTTTCATCCGCTGCGGATCGTCTGAACGGGCGGTGGAAAACCAGACAGAAACTCGCCCCGATGCAGGCTGTGCATCCCTGTTCACAACTTCCGTCCTTGCAACTATGTATCATCTATCTTGCCCCGAGGCACGGACTTAAATGATTGATATTGAATGCTTTACAGACTTCAACCGTGACGAAATGAGATCCTCACACATGCCCTGTTGACCGGAGGAGTGAAGCTGGAGACCGGCCTGGGAGAACGGAGGCTGACGATCGGCCCTGGGAGAACGGAGGCTGACGATCGGCCAGGGAGAACCTGGGCTGACAGTCGGCCCTGGAGAACCTAGACGGAAACTCCCCCCCGTCCAGTTTAGGCGACCTCCCGTATCTCCACTTCGTAGCCGAGGTTAGCAAGGCGCTGGACCAGGCGGTTCTTGCTTC
>CAYQJL010000125.1:0-1977 GCA_964417675.1 uncultured bacterium
GCGCCGGGGCCGACCGCGAGCCGCGGCCGATGTTCACGTCCGTCTCGCCCTCGGAGCGGGCGATGATCGCCGCGCCGCAGGAGTCCGAGAGCACGTTGACGGTTGTGCGCAGCATGTCCAGGGGCCGGTCGATCGCCAGCATCGTCCCGACGATCAGTCCGGCCTGCGGGCCCTGCAGGCCGACGGCCTCGAGCACGATGAAGATCATCACCAGGCCCGCGTTCGGAATGGCGGCCGCCCCCACGCTGGCCGCGAAGGCGGTCACGACGATCGTGGCCTGCTGGGCCGCGCCCAACGGCACCCCCAGCACCTGGGCGATGAAGATGACCGCCACGCATTCGAAGAGCGCCGTGCCGTCCATGTTGACCGTGGCGCCCATCGGGATCACAAAGGACGCGACCCGATTGCTGACCCCGACCTTCTCCTGCACGCAGCGCATCGTCAGGGGCAACGTCGCGCCGGAGCTGGCGGTGGAGAAGGCCATCCCGAGCGCCGCGGCCATGTTGCGGTAGTGAATCCGCGGATCGATCCGGCCCAGGATCAGGAGGACCAGCGGGAGGGTGATCAGCCCGTGCGTGAGCAGCCCGCTCCCCAGTGTGAGCACATACTTGCCCAGCGGGATGAAGGCCGCCACCCCGCTCTGCGCCGCCGCCTGGGTCATCAGGCCGAGCACCCCGAGCGGGGCGAGACGGATCACCAGCGACGTGAGCACCATCATGATCTCGAAGAAGCCGCCGAAGGCGCGCCGGCCCGCGTCGCGCACCCCCGCGGGCGCATGGGCGATCGCGATCCCCATGAGGATCGCGAAGCCGATGACCCCGAGCATCTGTCCCTCGGCCATGGCCTGAAGAGGGTTTGCGGGAATCAGATCCAGCAGCAATCGCAGGGCCAGTTCCCCGGGGCCGGCCGGCCGGGCGATTTCGGGCAGGGCGAGCGGCTCCACACCGGCGATCTGCGCGCCGACGCCGGGGCGGATCAAATTGACGAAGAAGAGCCCCACGAAGATGGCCAGGAAACTGGTGAGCGCATAGTAGCCCAGCGTCTTGGCGCCGATGCGCCCGAGCTCCCGGCCGGTTCCGATGGAAGCGACCCCGCTGGTCAGCGAGGCCAGTACGAGCGGAACGATCACCATGCGCAGTGCCTGCATGAAGACCGTGCCCATCCAACCGAGGGCCCGGACGGCGGGATCGCCGATGGCAAGTCCCAGAACAACACCCACGATCATCGCGCTGAAGATCTGGATGTGAAGCTTGCTGTACCAGCGCGCCTGCGAATTGTGGACCGGGGTTGTCATCGCGGGCAGACTGCCACATCCGGCCAGGCCCGGCAAGGACGGAACCACATGCGGCGCGTTTGTGCGGCGCGTTTGTGCGGCACGGCGGATGCGACGCGCGCCGGTACGGTGGGGAGGGTGGCGCATGGCGGATGCGACGCGCGCCGGCACGGTGGGGAGGGTGGCGCATGGAGGTGCGGCCGACGCAGGGGGTTCAGGAAGCTTCGCCATAGCCTTCCCCGTCCACATCGGCGAAGATCCCAGGTTGTGGCCCGTGGGTGGGTGTTGCCGACCATGGGGGCCGCTGGAATCTGCAACTGAATCTGTAACTGATTGTAGGATTTTCGCTTCGGAGGATCATGAGCGGATCGTCTCGACGGTTGCGGGCCACGAGTGCCAGGCGGGACAGCAGCTCTGCGCTGTTGCTGGGGGCTCATCTGTCCATCGCGGGGGGGCTCTACCGGGTGATCGAGCGTGCCCGGGAGCTGCGCTGCACGGCCGTGCAGTTCTTCACCCACAGCACGATGCAATGGCGCATGCGGCCCCTTCAGCCGACGGAGATCGACGCCTTCGCACGAATGCTGCGGGCACCCGGCCGCGGCGGAGGCGTTGCGGCTGCTCGTACGGCGGATGGTGCGGGCGGGCGCGCGCCCGGTGGTGCCGGCGGGCGGGGCCGAGCCGCCCCGGCCCGGGGGCCGGGGCGG
>CAYQJL010000126.1:0-10193 GCA_964417675.1 uncultured bacterium
GAGCTCGCACGAGAGCGCCGTCACATCCGGCCGGTAGAGAGCCCGCACGAGAGCGCCGTCACATCCGGCCGGTAGAGAGCCCGCACGAGAGCGCCGTCACATCCGCCCGGTGGAGAGCCCGCACGAGAGCGCCGTCACATCCGCCCGGTGGAGAGCCTGCACGAGAGCGCCGTCACCCCCCGGCTGGCCCAGCTGGCGCTGCGTCCACCTCGTCGGTCGCCACCGTGACGATCCCCAGATACCCGTCCACCGTCACCCGATCGCCCGTGCGAATGTGCCGCGTGGCATGGGCCACGCCGGTCACGCAGGGCAGTCCATACTCGCGGGCGATGATCGCGCCGTGGATCAACATTCCCCCGCGGCGCTCCACCAGCGCCGCCGCCAGCGGCACGATGTGGGTCATGGTCGGGTCGATGGTGTCACAGACGAGGACCTCGCCCCGTTGCACCGCGCGCAGATCGTGCCGATCGGCAATCACCCGCGCGATGCCGCGCGCCACGCCCGGCCCGGCGGGTTGACCCAGAAGCTGCCGCGATCGAACGGCCCCGGAATCCTTCTCGGGCAGAGTCTCTTGGTCGGATGCCGGCGGCACGCGCCGCGGATCGCGCAGAAGCGCCGCGATCTCCGTGGCGGGCAGTCGCTCCTGCGCATGTCGCCCACGCGCCGCCAGACGCCGGCTGCCCGTCGCGGCCGCCTCCTGCACCTGCGCGTGCACTCGGTCGAGATACACATTGTCATCATCTCGCAGGCGGTAGCTGGCCCGGGCGAGCTCCAGCCGTTCACGGGCCTCGGGGAGACGCTCATCACGAAAGCGGTTCAAGAACTCCCGCTCCAGGTCCGCCCTGCGGACGCGGGAGCGGGGCAGATCGGCGGGCCCATGGTCGGACATCTCCACGATGACGGCCAGCAGCTCATCCTTCTCGGCCTGCACGAGCTGATGACCGAAGCGCTCCTCGTACTCGGCCAGCTTCGTGCGAAACGCCGGGCTCAGCGCGGAGCGATCCGAGGTCGCCAACGCCTCCCGATCGTCGCGGCTGGCGCGGGCCATCGCGGCCAGCTCGGTGAGCAGGCCGTTGCGCTGCAGGCTGAGTAGCTCGCCGCCCACCAGCAGATCGAGGAACTCGTACGGATCCCGCGGGCGAACCACATCGTTGTAGTACTTACCGAAGAGGCGCATGCCGTGGGCGAAGGGAATCAGATCTTCCCAATAGCGCTGCCGCCAGTATTCGATCGTGGCGGCGCGCCGATCGATCTCGTCGGCCAGGTCGGACTCGGGCATTGCGTCAAGAGCGCGGCCGGCCATCTCCTGGGCGGCCGCGTCCATACCTGGCAGGATCTCATTCTCGATCTTCTCTCGCAGCTCCTTCAGGTTCTCGAAGCTGCGCGTGAGGCTGCGGTACCACGGACGCTTATCCTCGGCGCGCGGATCGGGTCGCTCGCCTTGCAGCGCGGTGATGGGGCGCGATTGCAGCGCAAAGAGATTGTCCCGCGTGAACGTCCACTCGACATCCTGGGGGGAGCCGAAGTGCTCCTCGCACCGCAGCGCCATATCGAGCACCGCCTGCGCCTGTTCTTCGGTCAGCGGAGGAGCATCCGACCGCTCAGGCGCCAGGGGCGCTTCCTGAACGCCTCCGCTGATCGCCACCAGGTGCGTCCGGCGCTCGGCCGTGGCGTGAGAGATCAGGGTCCGGTCACGGCGCCGGAAGATCCAACGATCGGGTTGGATCACACCATCGACCAACCCCTGGTTGAGTCCGTGGACCGCCTCGATCACGGCCTGCTCGGGATCGGTCGGGCTGACGGTGAAGGCCACGCCCGAACGCTCGCCCTGTGCCAGCTCTTGGACCACGACGGCCATTGCGCTGCGCTCGACGTCGAGCCCCAGCTCCTGCCGGTAGAGTAGGGCCGCATCCGACCAGAGCGACGCCCACACCAGACGCACTCGCTCGAGCGCTTCTTCGACGCCACGCACGTTGACAAACGACTCGTGCAGGCCGGCGAACGAGCTGCCTGCGGCGTCTTCCCCGGGCGCCGACGAGCGGATCACCAGCGCGCGGTCCTCGCCGAAACGCCTCAGGACCTCGCGCAAGCTGGTCGCGAGATCATCGGTCAGGGCCGTGCGCGCGAAGAGGTTTCGGATCCGCAGCGCCGTGTCCCACACTTCTTCCCAGCGCATCTCCTCGAAGGGTTTGCGGGCCAGCTCGATGCGGATGCGATCGCCCAGCTCGGTGCGCGCCACGAAGTGACGGTAGGCGGCCGTCGTGATGCAGAAACCCCGCGGGACTCTCAGTCCGGCCTGGACCAGGCGCGCCAGGGCCAGGGCCTTGCCACCCACCAGCGGGGCTTCGTCGGGCGCCACCCGATCCAATTCACACAGCCAGTCTTTCATCGGACGTCCAGCTCCATCACTTCCTGAAAGTGGCCCACCTTGATGTAGCGCGTCACCTCGAGCGCCAGGACCGCGCAGGAAGGGGAACTGTAGAAGGCCTCTAGATGCGGCTGATGGGCGATCAACGTCTCCCGGGCCCGAGTAAGATCACCACCCTCCAGCTCGCGGACGTTGCCGGTGGCGGTCACGGCGATCGCTTCGGCGATGTCGGCGGCGCTGTTCTCCCGGCTGTCGATCAGAAAGGCGGCCCGCGCGTCGCGCGACAAGTTGCGGTACTTGCGCGTCGCCCGCGGGGTGGCGAAGTAGAGGTGCTTGAGGTCGGCGGTCGCCGCGAACGTCACCAGGCTGGCGTAGGGCTGGCCTTCCTCATGGGTCGCCAGCACGGCCAGGTGTTGCCGGCTCAACAGTTCGCCAACCTCATTTTCGAGGCGCTCTCGCTCTTCTCCCTGAGGTGGTGTCATCGGCGCGTCCTTTCCTCATCCCGCTCTTGCGCTCCAGGAGCTTTGCGCGTTTCTTGTTCGCGATCGCGCGCGGCGTCCCGCGCGATGGCCCGCACCAGATCGCTGAAGATCAGCCGGTGGACCGGATAGAGCACCCACCAGTAGATCAGGCCGAAGAGGGCCGTCGGCTCGAACCCGGCGGTTTGAATCAATCGCGTGCCTTCGCCATCGGGCCGGACTTCCCATTGCAGCCAGGCCTTGCCGGGCAGACGCATCTCGGCCCGCAGCCGCAGCAGGCGGCCCACCTCGAGCGCTTCCACGCGCCAGAAGTCCACCGCCTCACCCGCCAGGAGTTCCTGCGGGTCGCGCCGGCCACGGCGTAACCCGGGCCCGCCCACGATGCGATCGAGGCCGCCGCGGAGTTGCCAGGCCCAGTTCCAGGTTCCCCAGCCGCGGTCGCCGCCCAGGCGGATGAAGGCGGAAAAGACGCACTCGGGGGACGCGTCCACGTGCAGGGTGCGCACCTCGCGGATCATGCCCTCCCAGTCGGTCACCTCGTAGGTGGGGCCCGATCCGAGCGCGCCGCTCCAGCGCGTCTCCACCCGGCCGGCGAGGGTGCGATCCAGGGCCCGCTCGACGGCCTGGCGGTAGGGCATGGGATCGATGTCGGGGAACAGCTCCCGGGCGCGTGTCGTGTCGGCAATCACCGGCGTGATGACCCCTTGCACCAACGGCACCGCCAGCCGGTTGGGAATGGGCGTGATCAGACCGACCCATCGTGCGGCCAGGGCCGGCGCCAACACCGGCACCGGCAGGATCGTGCGTCGCAGGCCGCGCACGGCGGCGTAGCCGTCCATCATCTGGCGGAAGGTGAGCCGCTCGCCGCCGATCTCGACGATGCCCGTGATGCCCAGCTCGAGACCCCTCACCAGATAGTTAAGCACGTCCTGGACGGCAATCGGCTGCACCTGGTTGCTGACCCACTTGGGGGTGATCATGATCGGCAAGCGCTCGGTCAGGTAGCGCACCATCTCGAAGGAGGCCGAGCCCGAGCCGATCACGGGCCCGGCGCGCAGCTCCAGGGTGGGCAGGTGCTCCCGCAGGATCGTTCCGACCTCCGCGCGGCTCGCCAGATGGGTCGACACGCGCGGACCCTCAGGCAGGAGGCCGCCCAGGTAAACGACATGCTCGACATGCTCGCAGGCGCGCACGAAGTTACGCGCCGCGGTGCGGTCCAGGTCGGCGAACGGACCGCTGGCGTACATCGAGTGTACCAGGTAGTAGGCGGCTTCCACGCCCGCGGCCGCGCGGGCCAGGCTCTCGGGGTCCATCAGATCGCCGGGCGCCACCTCGACGCGGTCCCGCCAGCGCCGACCGGCCACGCGCCGCGGATCACGCACCAGGACGCGGACCTGATGGCCCTGATCGAGCAGACGCGGCACCAGGCGTCCGCCGATGTAGCCGGTGGCTCCGGTGACGAGAACGTGCATGAGTGATCTCCTCCGCAATCGGGCGCTTCGATCCTCCGTGTCCCACCGGCGTCCGTAGGAACCACGACAGTTCAGCCCCAGATGTTGCCTCGGAGGACGGTAGGAGTCAACCAAACCGCCCCTCGGATTGACATCGTGAAACCCCGGTGTCAGGATCACCCCCCTGGCTGCCGAGCCCGCGGCTTTGCTTCACCGCCGTCTTGCAGGAAGCTGATGAGTAGACAGATCACCATTCGCGGGGCGACCGAGCACAACCTGAAAGGCGCCGACCTCTCCATCCCGCACGATGCGCTCGTGGTCGTCACGGGCGTGTCGGGGTCCGGAAAGTCCTCGCTGGTCTACGACACGATCTTCCGTGAGGGACAGCGTCGCTACCTGGAGTCGCTATCGGCCTACGCCCGGCAATTGCTGGGCAAGATGGATCGCCCGGCGGTAGAGCACATCAGCGGGCTGCGGGCCGCGCTGGCCGTGGATCAGCGCACCATCGTCCGCACCCCCCGCTCCACGGTCGGCACCTTGAGCGAGCTGTACGACCATCTGCGGCTGCTCTTCGCGCGTATCGGACAGTGTCACTGTCCCTCCTGCGGCGCCCGGCTCGAATCCACCACGCCCGATGCCCTGGCCACCCGGCTCAGCGCACGCTACGGGACCACACCGATCACGATCTTGGCTCCTCTCGTGAGCGGCCACCGCGGCGCGCAAAGGCAGGTGCTGCTCCGGGCCGAGCTGGCCGGCGTTGCCGAGGTTCGCATCGACGGTCGGAGGCTGCCCCTTGCACCACTGCCCGAGGTGTCCGCGGATCGCGTCCACGACATCGAGGCCGTCGTGGCTGATCTCGATGCTCCCGCCCGGCGAGGCGACCGCGTGCGCGAGGCGGTGCGGCGCGCGCTCGATCTGGGGCAGGGAGCGTTGCTGGTGCTCCCGGCCCACGCCGGCGAAGCCTCTCACGCGGTCAAGCCCGCCGCTCCCGAGCGCTTGTCCATCCGCCGCGTCTGCCCCGCGTGCGGCCGCGGCTTCCCCGAGGTCGGCCCCCGGCTCTTCTCCTTCAACTCGCACTACGGCGCCTGCCCCACCTGCAAGGGCCTGGGCGAGGTGGACCGCATCGATCCGGATCTCTTGATCGCCGACCCCGGGCGCACGCTGCGCGAGGGTGCGCTCGTCCCCACCACTCCCAACGGGTACATCGTCTACAGCCAGGTCACCCTGGACGTTCTCGACCAGGTGTGCCGGGCGCATGGCTTCAGCGTCGATGTGCCCTGGCGCGATCTCACCGACGAACAGAAGAGCGTCATCCTACGCGGATCCGACCGGATCCGGGTGCCCTTCGGCAAGCACCCCCTGGAATCTCGCATGCGCTGGAGCGGCATCACCGCCCGCCCGCGCGAGGAAGGCTACTACCGGGGCCTGCTGACGATCATGGAGGAGATCCTGGCCCGCGAGCGCAACGCGAACATCATGCGTTTCGCCCGTTCACGGCCCTGCCCAGACTGCGACGGATCCCGGTTGCGACCGGAAGCGCGGAGCGTCACCGTCGCGGGACGCGACATCGCCACGCTCTCGGCACTGCCGCTCGAGGAGTTGCAGGAGGTTCTGACCCGTGAGGTCATCGCGGCCTCCTCATCCGGCCTAGCCGGGCCAGCCGGCCTAGCCGGCCCAACCGGCCCAGCCGGCCCAGCCGGCCCAGCCGGGCTCGCCGAGGTCGCCCAACCGATCCTGGAGGCCATGACCTCGCGCCTGGAGCTGCTGGCCGAACTCGGACTCGGCTACCTGGAGCTACGCCGCGCGGCGGCCTCCCTCTCGGCCGGTGAGTCCCAGCGCATCCGCCTAGCCACGCAGGTGGGCACCGCGCTGCGGGGCATCCTCTACGTGCTCGACGAACCCTCGGTGGGCCTGCACCCGCGAGACACGCGGCGGCTCCTTGGCACCCTCGCCCGTCTGCGTGACAACGGCAACAGCGTGCTCGTGGTCGAGCATGATGAGGAGACGATCCGCGCCGCCGACTGGCTGATCGACATCGGCCCCGGCGCGGGCGAGGGTGGGGGCGAGATCCTCTACAACGGACCTGCTCCGGGTTTTCTGAACCCCGAAGCGGGCCCGGCGCCAGCGCCGCATCCGCGGAGCAGGACCTATGCCTACCTCGAAGGCGGCCGCCGGCTCGCGCTCCCCGAAACCCGGCGCAGCGGCAGCGGCGAGCTCGTCGTGGAAGGCGCCCGCGCCCACAACCTGCAGAACCTCACTGTCAGCTTCAAGCTCGGTGCGTTCAATGTCGTCACCGGTGTCTCGGGCGCCGGCAAGTCGACGCTCGTCGATCTGGTCCTGGGGCGAGCCCTGCGCCGGCGGCTGCAGCGCGCCACGGCGGAACCGGGGGCCCACGATCACCTGCGCGGCGCGGAGGCCATCAACAAGGCCATCGAGATTGACCAGCATCCCATCGGGCGCACCCCGCGCAGCAATCCGGCCACTTATACGAAGGTCTTCGATCCCATCCGCTCCCTGTTCGCGGCGTTGCCCGAAGCGCGCGCGGGCGGATGGGACAAGGGCGCCTTCTCGCTGAACGTCAAAGGCGGACGCTGCGAAGCCTGCCAGGGTGCCGGCGTGCAGACGATCGGCATGCATTTCATGGGCGAGGTGGCCGTCGTGTGCGAGGCCTGCGGCGGGCGGCGGGTTCATGACCGGATCCTGACGGTCACCCATCAAGGCAGAAGCATTCGCGACGTGCTCGATCTCTCGGTGGATGAGGCGGCCGGGGTCTTCGCCGACCAGCCCAAGATCGCCGGCATGCTCGGTGCGCTGCAGGCGGTGGGCCTGGGCTACATTCGTCTGGGCCAGCCCGCCACGACCTTCTCCGGCGGGGAAGCGCAACGCATCAAGCTCGCCGCCGAGCTGGGCCGGCCCTCGACCGGACGTACGCTCTACATCCTCGACGAACCCACCACGGGCCTGCACGCCGCCGATATCGAAGTCTTGCTGGACGCGCTCACCCGCCTGGTCGAACGCGGCAACACGATCGTGGCGGTGGAGCACGATCTGGAGTTCGTCAAGATGGCTGACTGGGTGGTGGACCTGGGCCCCGAAGGGGGTGCACGCGGCGGGCAGCTCGTGGCCGCGGGCACGCCCGAAGTCGTGGCGGCCGAGGAGGGCTCGCACACCGGCCGGGCGCTTCGCACGGTGCTGGATCGGCGGCCCATGGAGCGGCGGCCCATGGAGCGGCGGCCGGGCACCGCTGGTACCGCCGCTGCTATGGGCGCCGGGATCCCTGCCCAGAGCACCGCGCCGGATTCAGCGCCGCCGCCCATCGTGCTGCGTCAGGTGGCCACCCACAACCTGCGTGACATCGATGTCGAGATCCCCGCCGAACGCCTGACCGTCGTCACCGGCGTCTCGGGCAGCGGCAAATCCTCCCTGGCCTTCGACACGCTCTTTGCCGAGGGCCAGCGCCGATTCCAGGAGAGTCTCGCCCCGCACGCCCGCCGGTATCTCGGGCGAAGGACGCGCGCCGAGCTGGGAAGCGCCACGGGCCTGACGCCGACGATCGCTCTCGGCCAAGCCGCCGGGGCGCGCAACCCCCGCGCCACGGTGGGCACGGCCAGCGAGATCTACGACTACTACCGGGTTCTCTTCTCGCGCGTGGGAGAGGCTCACTGTCCCCATTGCAGCGTCATGCTCGACTCGGGCCGCTGTCCGTCGTGCGACTTTCGCGGAACCTACCCGCTGAGCGCCACACTCTTCTCCTTCAACCGGCATCTGGGCGCCTGTTCGCGCTGCCGCGGTCTGGGCACGATCACGGTGGTCGATCCAGATGCGCTGATCACGCACCCACAGCGCCCGATCACCGCAGGCGCCATGGATGGACACAAGACCGGCCGCTTCTACGGTGATCCGGCCGGACAGCACGTAGCCATCCTCACGGCGGTCGGCCGCGATCACGGGATCGATCTGAGCCGTCCCTGGGAAGCACTGTCGCCGGAAGCGAAACGCATCGTGATGCACGGCACCGGCAAGAAGCGTTATCGCGTGATCTGGGCCTACAAACGGGGCAAGCGCGAGGGCACCCACACCTTCGAGTCCACCTGGGAGGGATTCGCCGGCTACGTCAACGAAGAGTACGAGCGCAAGCACGCCGACCATCGGGGGGAAGCGATGCGCCCCCTGATGCGCGCGGACCCCTGTCCCGAGTGCAACGGCACACGCCTGGCCCCCGAAGTGCGATCGGTTCGGTTTGCCGGCACCGACATCGTCTGGTTGACACGCCTGAGCGTGGAGGCCTCGCGAGCCTGGTGGCAGAAGCTGGAGAACGATCCGGCCTCGATGCAGGTGACGTCCCGCCAGCGGGTCGTGATCGCCGACCTTTCCCGCGAGGTGCAGCGGCGGCTCGCGGCCCTCGACGCCGCCGGCCTCGGCTACCTGACGCTCGATCGCGCCACCCCCACCCTCTCGGGCGGGGAGACCCAGCGCCTCCGGCTGGCCACGCACCTGGGATCGGAGCTGAGCGGCATCACCTACGTACTCGACGAACCCACCAGCGGCCTTCACCCGCGCGACACCCGGCGGCTGTTGGACGTGGTCCGCCGCCTGTGCGATGCCGGCAACACGGTCGTAATCGTCGAGCACGATGCGCAGGTCATTCGCGCAGCCGACCATGTGCTCGACCTGGGCCCCGGCGCCGGCCGCAACGGGGGCCACCTCATCTTCAGCGGACCACCCGCGGCGTTGGCGGATGCACCCCAATCGCGCACCGGCCTGCATCTGCGCTCGGGTGACCGAAGGCGTACCGGCACGCATCTGCGCTCGGGTGACCGAAGGCCCACCGGCCTGTATCCGCGCTCGGGTGACCAAAGGCCCACCGGCCGCGCACTGCGACTCGGGCTCATGATCGAAGGCGCGCATGCCAACAACCTGCGCGAGTTGGATGTCGCCGTCCCCGCCGGCGGCCTGGTCGTCGTATCCGGCGTCTCGGGCAGCGGCAAGTCGACGCTGCTCTTCGACGTGTTGGCGCCCTCCTTCACCAACGGTCGGCCCGTAGGCTGCCGCGGCTTCTGCGGGCGCGAGAGGTTCGCGGGTCTGCGGACGCTCGATGCCGCGCCTCTGGCCGGCGGTGGCCAGAGCATCGTGGCCACCCTGACGGGTATCTTCGATACCCTGCGCAGCCTCTTCGCCGCAACCCCGGCGGCCAGGGAACGCGGCCTGGGTGCCAGACGATTCTCCCTGGCGGGCAAGGGCGGGCGCTGTGAGCAGTGCCAGGGTCAGGGCCGCGTGCGCGTGTCGATGGATTTCCTGAGCGATGTGTGGATCACCTGCGAGGCATGCCGCGGCCGCCGCTACGACGACGAGACGCTGGCCTGCACTTACCAGGGCGCTTCGATCGCCGATGTGCTGGCGATGAGCGTCAGCGAGGCCGGTGCGTTCCTGTCCGCGGATCCGGAAGGTCGAGATCTCGCGCCGGCCTTCTCTCTGCTCGAGCGCATCGGGCTCGGCTACCTTCTGCTGGGTCAGCCCGCACGCACGCTATCGGGAGGCGAACGCCAGCGCCTCAAGCTGGTGCGCGATCTGCTCGAGGCCCCCTCCGGATCGTCATCCGCGCGGGAATCCGCGCCCGGATCCGCCGGGTGGCTTCACCTCCTGGACGAGCCCACCAAGGGTCTGCACTTCGAAGATCTGGACCGGCTCCTGGCCCTCTTCGACGAGCTCATCGCCGCCGGAGACAGCGTGGTCGCCATCGAACATCATCCCGATGTGATCCGGGCAGCCGACTGGGTGATCGACCTGGGCCCTGAGGGCGGCGACCGGGGGGGCACGATCGTGGTCCAGGGAACGCCCGAGGATCTCTCGCGCGCGGCGGGATCTCACACCGGGGCGGTGCTCCGTGGCGAGTAG
>CAYQJL010000127.1:0-8130 GCA_964417675.1 uncultured bacterium
AGGCAAGCTCATCCTGTTGGGTTTCCCGGATGTGGCATTCAATTCAACCGATCTCGTGGCGCATGAGCTATCGATCGCCGGATCAATGAAGGCATTCAGAAGCTGAGAGAGAACCGTGCGCGTTATCGCATTGTCTTGGTCAATGAGAACGCGGGCACGCGGCTGGCTTCCGCGCACGCGTCGCGATCGTCCCGGCTACCTTTCCCTCACCTCCGTGTACCCCAGGTCGAATGCCGCAAGATTCGCCTCGATCGCCTTGGGCGGCACCGATGCGGAGACTGACGCCTTCATCTCCTCGTAGCTGAACGGCAGCAGCCCGGTGCCGACGAGCGCGCCGAGCATCACCACATTGGCGGTCTTCTCGTTTCCAGCCTCGAGCGCGCGTTCGTGCGCGGAGAGCGAGTAGACTTGCGCCGCGTTCTTTCTCGCCTCGGCCTCGATTGCCGAGACGTCCGGGTACTCCTGCCCGCCCGAGCTCACGGAGATCGGCCGGATGGGGTCGCGGTTGATGATCACGACCGTGTCTTCCGTGATCTGGTCCCTGGCCCTGTACACCTCCAGCGGCTCGAAGCCCAGGATCACGCTGATGTCCGTGGCGAAGGGCAGAGACGCGCGGGTGTCGCCCAGGCGCACCGTTGTCTGCACTACACCTCCGCGCTGGGCCATCCCGTGGACCTCGCTGACCAGGATCGGGATGTCCTTCTCGACCGCGGCGTGGCCGATGATCTTCGAGACAGTCAGAGCGCCCTGACCACCCACGCCGACGATCTGGACTGTTATACAATCTGCGTTCGTGCGCGGCATTCTACTTCCCTCCCTCTTCGACCCCGGCGGCCACCTTCTCACCTTCTCCCACCGGCCCCATTGCGCCGAAGGGGCAGATCTGCGCGCACACTCCGCAGGAGAGGCAGAGGGCTGCATCGATGTAGTGATCCTCGCCATCACGGATGAAGGCCGGGCAGGCGAATGTCCTCGTGCAGAGATGACAGTGGCGGCACTCGTCCTGGTAGACCTCGTATTTCGTGCCCTGCACGCCCTGCTTGCGGCGGCCGCGTTCCAGAAGAAGCACGCACGGGGACTTCGTGATCACCACGCTGACGGAGTCGCAGGCCAGTGCATCCTTGAACGCCTGCTGTGTCGCCTTGACGTCCAGGGGATCCACTGTGACGACATGCTCCACGCCGATGCCGCGGCACACCTTCGCGATGTCGACGACCGGCGCTTTCCCTCCCATCCCGTCCATCGGGATGCCGGGATGCGGCTGGTGCCCCGTCATCGCGGTTGTGCTGTTGTCCAAGATGTTGAGGACGAACTTGTGGCGGTTGTGCACGGCGTTGATCAGCGGCGCGATCCCTGAGTGGAAGAAGGTCGAGTCCCCGATGAACGCGACGACCGGCTCCTCCACGACCTTCGACAGCGCGCCGGCCGCTCCCACAGAGCTCCCCATGCATAAGACAAGGTCGCCCATCTCCTGCGGGGGGGCCGTCCCCAGCGTGTAACAGCCGATGTCGGTGGAGTAGGCGGCCTTGCCGCGCGTGGCCTTGCGCGCGGCGAAGAAGGTTGCGCGATGCGGGCAGCCGGGGCAGAGCACGGGTGGGCGCAGGGGCTCGGAAAGCTCAGCCCAGTTGCCCGGCGTGCGGCGCGGCCGGTCGGCCGCGATGCCTCTGGCTGCAAGCGCGGAGAGGATTCCATCGGCGACGATCTCGGGGTTGAATTCGAAAGCCCGCGAGAAGTGCCCTTCTTTCTTGGCCAGGACAGCGCACTCGATCTTCTGCTCGTGCAGAAGCGCCTTGATGCTCTCCTCCAGGTAGGGCTCGAGCTCCTCCACGATGATCACGAACGCGTGATCCCTGCAAAAAGCGGCGATCTTCTTCTCAGGCAGTGGATGGGTCATCCCCAGGTGCAGCACCTGCGCCTCGATCCCCATCTCGACGTTGTCCAGCACCTCCATGACGTAGTTGGAGGGCACCCCGGATGTGATGACCCCGACCCCGGGCCCCTTGCGGTTCGCCTTGCGGGGGGTCTCGATCCGGTTGAACGGCGAGCTGTCCGACTCGACCGCCATCTTCTTCAGTGTCTCCAGCAAGATCGGATGGCGCGCCCGCGCCGTGCTCGGAACCGTGACGAAGCGGCGGGCATCCTTCTTCCACGGAATGCGCCCCGCGACAGGCTTCTGGAGAGGCCCAAGCTCCACAGGGCCGCGCACGTGATTCAGGCGCGTCGTGGTACGGATCATCGCGGGCATCTCGTACTTCTCGGAGAGCTCGTACCCGTAGAGCATCATCCGCCGCGCCTCCTGCGGACTGGAGGGCTCCAGCATCGGGACCCCGGACATCTTCGCGAAGTACCGGTTGTCCTGCTCGTTCTGGGAGGAGTGGCACTCGGGGTCGTCCGCCGAGACGATGATCATCCCGGCCCGCACGCCCGTGTAGGCCAGGGTCATGAAGGCATCCGCGGCCACGTTCAGCCCGACATGCTTCATGAAGGTGAAGGAGCGCACCCCGGCGATTGCCGCGGCCGCCGCGGTCTCGAAGGCCACCTTCTCGTTGATGGAGAACTCGAAGAACATCCCGGCCTTGCCGGCGATCCGATGGAATGTGTTCCCGATCTCGGAAGATGGTGTCCCCGGGTAGGTTGCAGCCACGGAGCAACCGGCCTCCACGGCGCCGCGCGCCAGCGCGTCATTGCCGAGCATGAGCACCCTGGCCCCCGGCATGTCCGCAAGGATAGAATCCATGTCTTTCAGCCTTCCTTTTGTACTGGTTGATGTGAGACAGGATTGACAGGGCGATTGTAGTGGCTGTGCGGGGATGTTTCAACTCGAACACCACCGCCAGCGAGAGGAGTCGGTCCATGCGCGACGTACCCGCGGTCCAGGGTGCCTGTTTGGTCCACCCCCTATCGAGAGACCGCAATGTCAGCTTGAGGGGTGATCTGACCGCGACGATGCGGCTACCTCAGCCAGCGCCAGACCTCGCGCAGCCCCGGTTCCTTGCCTGTCATGAGCATGCTGAGGCCGAAGACACGCCCGGCTGCCCAGCGCAGAGCCATCACACCGGCCGCGAGCAGGAGTAGCGAGAGGGCGATCTCCCAGATCGCCGGATCGCCCCGCAGGATCCGCACCGGCATGGCCGACGGGCTGGCACCCGGAAGGAATGACAGAACCCGCATCCAGAGGGCATCGGGTGAGTCGAGGCCGGCGAAGACGACGCCGAGGGGCAGGAACGGCAGGAGCATCAACTGGCTGCGGCTGCTGCTGGTGGGGTCATCGATCGTCGCCGCAACAAGGGCGAACACGGTGAACCAGAAGGCGAAGCCGACGGCGGCGAACAGCATGCTCAAGACGAGCTCCGGACCGCCCAGCCCACTCGGAAGAGACAGCGAGCTGCCGAAGAAACGCCATGACACAGCCTGCCATATGAACCAGGCTGCCAGAATCCCCAGCAGATCAACCAGAATGACGCCGGTCAGGCCCAGGATCTTGCCGTCGATCCACTGCTGCGGACTCAGGACCGAGAGCAGCGATTCGGTCGTGCGCTGGGTCTTCTCCGCAGTGATCGCCGTGAACACATAACCGAAGCCATACAGGATGCCCAGCAGCATGGCGCCGATCACGATGATCACAACCAGGGTGCCTGCCCGCCGCTTCTGCCCGTCCTGGCCAGCTCCGATCAGGACTGTTGTGACGTCGGTCGGTGTTCCCATGGCCGCGAGCACCTCAGGGTCGAGATCCAGGTCCAGCAGTTCACGCTCCTTGGCCAGGACGCCGATCTGCACACCGAGCAGATTCTGCCAACCGCGATCGTGCTTCACACGCAACTGCCACGCCCCGTCCAGATGTTCCACGGCCGCGTCGAACTCCCCGGCCAGGACAAGCGAGTCGACCACAGCGGGGCTCTGTTCCCCTGGAACAAGCAGGAAGCCGTCGAGCTGCAGTGGCTCTTCCAGCCCGAGCATTCCGGCAGAGAGGACGGCGACCTTGCGTTCCTGAGAGGCACGTCCCTGTACGAAGGTGGCGCCCTGGTCGAATGCGGCGAAGAGGACCACCATCACTACGACGCTGATGATCTGGCTCTTCGCCTTGGCGAAGCGCAGGAATTCCCAGCGCGCCACGAGAAGCGTGCGGCGGGTGATCATGGCGCCTCCCCGTCCTTGGCGCCGCCATCGGGAGCCAGCTCTTCGGGCGATATGTCACGGCCCACGCTGCGCAGGAAGATCTCGTGCAGACGCTCGGGAGCCGAGTGCACAGACTGCACGACGACCAGGCCAGTCACCCGGTGCAGCACTTCGCCCACGCCGGCTCCGGGAGCAAGGCCAAGGGCGATACGCCTGGGACCGACGAGGTCTGCGCGCTCGACGCCGGGAATGTCGAGCAGCGCCGCCGGCAGGATCCTGTCCGACCGGTTACGAAACGCCGCGGGCGTCATCTCCGCCGCGGGCTCTCGCAGCGAGTCGAGAGAGATCTCCTCGGTCAGCTCCAGCTCGATGCGCTGGCCGCTGGTGGTCTGGCCGCGGATCTCGGCCATTGTGCCTGCCAGAACAGCCTGGCCGCGATCCATAAGGATCAGGCGGTCTGCGAGCTGCTCGACCAGGTCCATCTGGTGTGCGCTCAGAAGGACCGTGCACCCCTCGCCGCGCAGGCGGCGGATCTCCTCGACGAAACGCTGCTGGTTGATCGGGTCGAATCCGCTGAAAGGCTCGTCGAGCACCGCCAGTCGCGGCCGATGGAGGATCGCCGCAAGGAACTGCACCTTCTGCTGGTTCCCCTTGCTGAGGCGGTCGAGCCGCTCACCGGCCCGGTCGCCCAGTTCGAATCGCTCCAACTCCTCCCGGGCCCGCCTGCGGGCCGTCGCGCGGTCCAGACCGCGCAGGGTGGCGAAAAACTCCAGCGTCCTCAGAACCGGCACGTCGCGCACGAGGCCTCGGTCCTCGGGCAGGTAGGCGAGGAGGGACGGGTCGGGCCGGTCGCAGATACTGGCACCGGGTCGGCCGCGGGTCGCGGCGCCGGGTAGGCCACATGCAGTGTCGCCCGGTCGGTCGCGGTTCGCTGTGTCGGGCCGGCCGCGCGCCGCGCCGCCTCGTTGGCCCCGGGCCGTGGCGGCATGGCCGTCTGCAAGGCGATAGGCAATGCTCCCGCTGTCGGGCCGCAGGATCCCGACCAGCATGCGCACGGTTGTCGTCTTGCCCGCTCCGTTGGGGCCAAGCAGCGCCAGGATCTCGCCCGGAGCGATCTGGAAATCGAGATTGTCAACCGCCAGGGCCGTGGAGAACTGCTTGCGCAATCCGGAGGCTTCGACCACCGGCAAGGCTTCTGTCATGACGGCTCAGGCTCCCGGGTGAACGGAGATGACCCAACTCGGCACCGGCGAATCTACTACAGCGCCGGTTTCGTGTCGACCGGCTCTGCGGCGCTTCAGGGCCTGGGCTGCAAACTGCGCAAGGCCCGGGTGTGCGCGAGCTTCGGCTCCGCGTCGATCCGCCGGTCAACCGCACGTTTCGGGCTTCGGATTCCGCTCTGTACGGTCCCGCCGAGGGTTGGTCAGCGGATGCGGATGGGAGAATGGAACCGCGCAGCGCCCCGAACTCGACGGTCCAGATCCGGATCTGGGGCATCACTCGGCGCGAACCGACCGCAATGATCAGGTCGAACTCCCGGGGGATGGGCCCGCTTGGGTCAGGGTTGCCGCGATCGTGAGGCCAAGCCCACGATCAGGGAGATCACGAAGATGACCAGGAAGACGAAGAACAGAATCTTGGCAATGGCGGCCGCCCCGGCCGCGATCCCGGTGAAGCCGAAAAACGCGGCGATCAAGGCCACGATAAAGAAAATCAAAGCCCAACGAAGCATCGAATCACCTCCTCATCGAGAGTCATGAAGCATCGACTGTGGTGAGTGCTTGATGTCTGGCTAGCCCTGCTGACTCTTGTTTCCCAGGTCGCTCAGTCCCTGGTCGATGTCGTCAACCGCGCAGCTCCGCCTCGCGGTTCCCCATGCCCCCGCCGCGCTCACCCGCATCCTCTCCAGCGGCGCACCCAGGTAGCACGGAACCGGCCACCAAGGTGCGGCGGGCGGCAGCGCACCCAGGTAGCACGGAACCGGCCACCAAGGTGCGACGGGCCCTCGGTGGCGATCGGAGCGCGCTGCCGGATGGTCCGGCTTATCGATCACGACTCTGTCTGCCTGGGACGCCAAGCGACCCTAGCGCCGGCGTCTGCCCCAGTAGTAGCGGCCGCCGCCGAACAGGACGACCAAGATCACGATGACGATGATGAGCGTTCCCGAACTCATGGCAGCTCCTCTTGTCCGCATGTTGCGTATTCGCGATGGGTTTCACACGTTCGGATCTCGGCGTCGCAATTGGCGCGCGTCCGCTCGCTCCGACTAGACGTCCCAGTACGGTTTCTGGTCGTAGTACTTGTAGATGCCGTCGCCCCAGGACTTGTCCGAGAAGTCCGGCCACTTGTCGTCCTTGTCGAACCCGGGCGCGGCATCGAGCTTCTTTTTGTCCACATTGAGGATGAGCTTGTTCTCTGTATTCGAGAACTCGAAAGACTGCCACGGCATGGCGAAGTACTTGCCGCCGGCGGCGAGGACTGCGTAGGCCAGTCGACCCGCGTTGGCATCGATCACCAGCTCGTGGATCTTGCCGAGCTTCTCGTCCTGGCGACTGACGACCTTCTCACCGACGATCTTCGATGCCGCCACGACACCGTACATTTCCTGTGGCTTCCTGCTCGTTACCATGATCGCATTCCTCCTGGTTAGTGAAACTGGCAACCCGCTCGCGATAGATCAACTGCAATTAGTGCGCCAGGGACGCCGCCGGCCGTAAGTGCATGCGCACGCTCTCTGATCCGCCTGGACCACTCGCCAGTGGTTCATCGGCATGCTGTCAGAGTGATGCCCGAGTCAATCAGAATCGTGGACGAGGCCATGCTTGATGGTCGCGCAACGCGAGATTCTCGAGCGGCAGATCCGCTCGAAAGCGGACGGCGGCAGCCAGCAGGTCCCATAGTGGAATCAACGAATGCGCACGATGCGGTGCTCGGCCACCCGTTCGCCCGAGCGCCACCGCACCAGGTACGTCCCGGTCGGCACCTGCCGGCCGCGGTGGTCCCGGCCGTCCCAGTAGGCCGCTGCGTGCCCGGTTGCCAGCGAGCGAATCCACCGCCCCGCCGGATCGAAGATCTCCACGGCGTCGCGGTCGCGCGCGCCGGGATCGGCGCCCGGGACCGCCACGCCTGCACCGGCCAGACGGATCGTCGTGCCTTCGCAGAATGGGCTGGGAAAGGCGGCGGGTCGCAGAGTGCCGTCGCCGGGTGCCGCCCGGGACCGGTCGCCGGCGGACTGCGCGCCGGCCAGCGCCCACATCCGCAGGACCGTTGGATGCCACTCCCCGTGATAGATCGTGTTCGTGGCCACGAGCGTTGTCTGGTGCTGCATGAACGGGTCGCCCGTGTTGGGGTTGTTGTCGAAGCGCGGGTAGTTCGAGCTCGAGAGCGCCACCAGGATCCGGTGACCGCTGTTGAAGCAGATCGCCGTGCTCCACAGATCGATCGTCATTTCGTAGACCTCGCCCGGGACCAGCAGCTCCGGGGCATCGGTACCGTTGCGGTAGCGGGCCCGCAGGATCCCGTCGCAGACCAGCATGGCCCGGCCGTCGGGATAGACGTCGCAGAGCTTGGCGGTGAAGTCGGTATCGAGCCGGTCCGAGGACGCGTAGAAGGTGAGGGTAACCCGCCCGGCGACCTCGAGCGGAGCCTCCAGCGGCGGCGTCTGATAGACGAGCACATCGCCGCGATCGAGGGCCGGGCTCTGGTCGTAGGGGCCGTTCTCGCCGATCAGGTTGCCGCCTCCGAGCGTCGGCACCGGGTCCTCGGGGTCGTACTCGTAGGACACCGTCGTAGAAGGTCCCGGAGCCGGCGCAGGCACGAGTTCGCCGCCGGCGTGCAGGAAGAAATCGACCGGGTAGCTGGGCGGCGGCCAGGTCTCGAGCGTTCGCCACTCGTTGCCGGGCGCCTCGGGATCGTCGACATCGCCCATCATGTAGTAGGCGATCGGTGGGAGATCCATGACGCCCGTGGGCTGATCTTCCATCCAGTAGTAGACCCAGTCGGCGAGCGTGCCGA
>CAYQJL010000128.1:0-4643 GCA_964417675.1 uncultured bacterium
CCGATGACAATGGCACCCGCCAGTGACTCGCTGCCCTCCAGCTCCCGCGCCATGATGTAGCTGATCACGGCGGTGGGGCAGGCCGCGATGATGACCGCAACCTCCAACGCGAGGCCGGTGATGCCCACCGCGCGCAAGGCGATCAGCAGGAGCGCGGGATAGACGATCAGTTTGACCAACGCCGCCCCCGCGGCGACGCGCAGTTCCGTGCGCAGCTGGCGAAAATCGAGCCCGGCCCCCACGCACAGGAGACCCAGGGGCGCGGCCGTCTGTCCAATCAGGGCCAGGCTGCGCCCGAGGCTGACCGGAAGGCTCAGCGACAGCAGCGACAGGAGGATGCCGCCGGCCGAGCTGAGGACGAGAGGATTCATGGCCACCCGGCGGCCGGTGCGCGCCCATAGATGCCATCCACCGGCGCCGCGCTGCTGGTGTGGGAGGATGAGCAGCAAGACCGAGAGCGGATTCTCCATCACGACGAAGAAGGCGATGAGTACGCCGGCCAATGCGATGCCCTTTTCACCAAACGCGTTGAGCACGACGGGCAGTCCCACGAAGACGGTGTTGCTTCGTATGGCACCCTGTGCAAAGACCCCGCGCCGCGCCGGATGCATGCGGGCGGCCGCGAGGTACACAATGAGGGCCAGGAGCAACGTGAGGCCCCCGGCCGTGGCCAGCATCAGGGCGCTCAAGCGCCAGTCGAGATCGGCTTCCGAGATGCTCTTCAGGAGTAGACAGGGTGAGGCAACGTAGAAGACCAACCGGGAGAGCACGGTGTTGACCGGCGTCGTCACGAAGTCCAGCCGGCGCAGGGCGTACCCCAGTCCAATGACCAGGAAGATGGGAAGAACGATGTCGATCAGAGCCATGCGCAGGAGATTGCCCCGCCGACCGTGGCCGGGTCCAGGGATTTTCGGGTCGCGGCTTCGGATATTCTCCGCCGGAGGAAACGCGGCTGCTGTAGGATGGGTGCCGGGATCGGTGGGGGCCGGTGCGGGAAACTGGCATGAGGCCGACGCCGGCTAGATGGAGGGCAGCCGAAGATGATGGGACGGGAGCTGAGTCCGCGCGGGACTCGAGTCGATGGCGAGGCCGCCGTGGAGGGGCAGATGGACAGCCCGCTGGGCCGTCTGCTTCTGCGTGCCGGCCGGGGCGGCTTGACGCACTTGCTCTACGAGGACGCTGCGCGGGGGCGGCCGTTTGGCGCCGGGAGAGTGCGGGTCCTTGGATGTGGGCCGGCCACGGGAGCGGCTGTGGGAACGGCTGCGGCTGCGACAGCGGCGGGGGCGGCCGCCGGGGCAGTGGCCGCCGAAGCCATTCTCATGGAGGCTGTAGAACAGCTGCGGCAGTATTTCGCCGGCGCCCGGGAGGTGTTCGAAGTGCCCCTGCTGCCGGGTGGAACGCGATTCCAGCGCGACGTCTGGAACAGCCTGAGGCGGATTCCGTTTGGGGCCACGCAGACCTACGGGGATGTGGCGGCCCGGATCGGCCGGCCCAAAGCCGGGCGCGCCGTGGGTGCGGCCAACCGGGCAAACCCGATCGCCATTCTACTGCCTTGCCATCGCGTGATCGGGGCGGCCGGACGTCTGACGGGCTATGCCGGCGGCCTGGAAGCGAAACGCTGGCTGCTTCGACACGAGGGCCTGCCGGTCGTGGGGGATCGGATTCGGCGGCCGGACGCCTGATCCCTCCGCGGAATCGAGCGGCGAGTCCTACGGCAGCTTGGTCAGTCCATACATCGGATCCCAGGGCGGCAGAAGCACCGGCGGCAGCGTAGCCAGTTCGCGCAGCCGCGGCGAAAGGTGCTTCTCGTGCACGATGACACCGAACATGTATTGATCGAACCAATCGTCGTACATATACCACATGCCCTTGTTGCCGGCGTCGGATCCCCAGCTGTTCTCGACCAACCACTTGGTGGCCCGCGGCCCGGCCGGGGTGGCGACCGTATCCACCCCCACGAAGGTCATGGCATGATTGGGGGTGATCAACCCCAGCCGAATCAGATCCTGTTTGGGGAGATCGAAGGTGGTGCCATAGATCTCCGCGTAGTTGAAGATGTCGAGGGCGAAGATGCCGTCCTTGCCATAGTTTTCCTGGCCGACATCGCAGGCGAACCAGACGGCCGCGGAGTCGAGCAGGGCGGCCAGAGCACAGGCCTTGAGCGTATCGATCGGCACGTTCAGAAGCGTGAAATCAGGCCGGTCGTAGATATTTCGGCTCATTTCGAACTGATAGGTTTGATCGTAGGCCTTGCCCGGATAGTGGAAGAGCGAGTGATAGCGGCTCAGGTCGACATCGACGATGTCGGTGAAGAAGCTCTTGGGGGTCAAAGGCCGGGGATAGGTTGTACTGCCGGTGCTGTCCTTCTTGGTCTCGTAGCGCCAGGTGAACGAGGCCGGGGGCGTGCCCAGGTGGAGCGCCAGCAGCCGGTAGATCTCCCGCAGGTGCGCCTGCTTGACCTCGGTGAGCGCCGGGCGCGACAAGCCGTCCCGTGTCCGGGCGCGGAGGTCCAACCCCATCTCCGCCAGCTTCATTCGCAGGACTCGGTTCATCGGACCGGTGGAAGAGCTATTGTGCGTCTCGGGCATGACCTCCTTCGGGATCACGCCGTACTTGCCGGCCAGATCCACGAAGTAGCTCCACCAGCCGCCGTCACCCACGGGACTGTCAAGAACGATGGCAAGCCGGCGATCATCCAGAGGATCCTCGGCTCGCGCGATCATCTCCTCCAGATAGACGTTGGCCTTCTCAAGCTTGTCCCAGAACAACAGGTAGTTCTGGGAGAACTCGAAGTCCTTCAGGTCGTACTTGCGAATCACCTCGGGCCGCAGGACGTTGAAGCCGGCGAACATCCAGCAGCGGCCGGAGCTCTTCTGGTGCGTGATCGAACCGCTGTCGATCCGATGATTGACCAGGGGCCGGTGTTCCAGGTAGCGCTGCCGATTCAGGGCGATGTCTTTGACATTGGCTCCGGCGATGATGTCGGCCAGGGCCCTGTGCGGGCCAACGAAAGCGGTCTTCTGGAGCTCGGTGCAGAAGGCCGGGTCGAGCCCGGTGTCCGCGGCGGCCCGGGTCGGGAAGACTGCCAACAGGGCGGTCCACATGAGGGCGGCCAGCAAGCAACATGCGACAGCGGGGCCAGGGTGGACCCGATCCTGTGGATCCTGCCGGCAGAACAGATTGGACATCCGGCGACCTCCCATGGCTGGGGTTGAGACCTGGCGCCTAAACTAGCACAGGCCGTGGGAGCCTCCAAGCGACCCGTTCTTCTGTTTCCCAAGGATGCCGGGCCGCGGGAGGCATGACCTACTCCCCGGCTACCGGGCATGGGAGGCGGCGCCGCATTGGTTGCCCGATGCAGCGCCGCAGGCTGTAACGACACAGCGCCGCAGGCTGTAACGACGCGACGCCGCAAGCTGTGACGGAGTGGTGTGACGCGGTCTAATACTCGATCTCGGAGATGCGTTTCTTGAGTTGATCGAGATCGGGCGTGCGCTCGGCGAAGGCACGCAAATCGCCCGCCCGTCCTTTGAGGACCAGTCGATCGAGATGGTTCTGACGGAAGTACTCGTGGTCGTCCAGGACAACGACGAAGAAGATCGACTCCTGGTCGCCAAGCGACCTCACCACATCGGCGGCATCCACCATGGCCAGGTAGAGTTCCTCTCTGCCGGCGGCATAGTTCTGCTCGGCCTTGCGATCATGGCGCGCCTTGCGCTGCTGATAGTAGCGCTGCAGGTCGCCGGCATCTTCGTCCGGCTCCGGTTCATCCTCGTCCCGATCGTCATCATCATTCCAGAGGAGGATGTTCTTGCTGATGTCACGGAAAATGGACAACCCGCGCTTCTGGATCCGGATCTCATGGCCGGAGATCAGGGAGGCCTCGAAATGGAACACCAGACCGACCCCGTCGATGTAGGTGCCTTCATTGGGACCGCCATGGCGGACGAGCCAGTTGGGGCTCTCCACCAGCATGTCGCTGATGAATCGTTCGCTGATGCGGATCTCTCGCTTCATTCCCTTGTCGACCTCGCCGGCTCCGGCGGGGGCCGGGAGCATCAGCGCGAGAAGACAGCCGGCCAGCCACAGCGCGGCCCACGGCCGGCACCCACGACGCCTTCGCCCGGACTTCAATGTCTGCTCGGGTTTCATCGGTTCATCCCTCCTGCTCTGTGCGTCAGGGCACTCCCTGACGGGGCCGCAGATCCTCGTGCCGGTGACCTGCGTCCCATGTATGAGGACCAAAGACCGGCGGCAGGCAGCCTCCGCCGTCCGGCGACGGCCTGCGCGCGCCCATCATCCCCCCCGTATCTGGGACGGGCGGCGGCGGCATTGCGTTCATTCTGATTCGGTGGCCGTAACCGGCGGGCTGCATGACCGGCGGGCTGCATGACCGGCCGGTTGCGTGACCGGCGGGCTGCATGACCGGCTCGCCGCATGTCCCGCCGGCGGCATGTACGGCCGTATCTCCGGCCGGGGGGGCTTCGGTGGGTGAGGGGAGGGACGCGAATGGAACCAGGAGGTTGCTGGGCGGATCTGTCCGTCTAGTTTCCCACCGCCCGTTCGGCCGACCCGCATCGGATGAAACGAGTTGCTGCCCATAGGCCGCGTGGCAAGTGACCGGGCGCGTTTTCTCCGCAACC
>CAYQJL010000129.1:0-17592 GCA_964417675.1 uncultured bacterium
CGTCGGCTCCCGCGCCCGTGCGCAGCGCGGCCCCGGCGGCTGGATCGGCCCCGTCGGCTCCCGCGCTGGTTTCGCAGAGAGCCCGTCCCGCGTCTGTTCAGGGCGGCTCCCGCGCTCCACGGAGCGCACAGGCTGGCGTGCTCGTACCGCCGACTGGCCGGATCATCCCGCAGGTGGCCCCATCGAGCCGGCGCCTGGACGCCGCGGTGCTTCCGCACAGGCCCGTGACACGGCCTGACGGCCAGGCTGCCAGGGCGCCCATCGCACGGGAATCGGCGACCGGGCCGCTGCCATCGCCGGTGCCGGAAACGGTCCTGGGGCGGCCGCTGGGAGCCTCCCTGCATGGGCTCATCGAATCAGCTCGGGAGACAGCCCGACCGGCCCACCTTCCGGTGGAGGAGCCGTCGCGGGCCGCTGCGCCCGCCCGCGCGTGGTGGCTGCGGCCGGCCGGCGCGGAGCAAACCCTCGCTTCGCCGGGCAGCGAGGAAGCACAACCGCAGCGTGAAAGCGGCCGCCGGGAGCATGCGTCCATGGCGGGGACGCCTGGTGAGAGGGGGCGCTATACGGTGACGGCGCCACACGGCGCCGGAACTGCACGGCCAGGGAACGAAGGGTCCGAAGGGGTATCTTCGTGGAGGCCGCGTAGCGAACTCATGGATGAGTTCCCCCTGCCCCCCTCTCATCCGACGTCCTCGCCCGGCCAAACCCGGGCACGGCCCGTCCGGTCGGCCGGCGCGGTCGCGGGATCCGGCGGATCCCTGACAGCGGCCGCCCAAACCGCCTGGGCAGCGGCCGAGCCCGCGCCGTCGGTCCCGCCGGCATCGCCCGCCACGGTCGAACCGCTGGCCCCGGCGGCACGCGAGCAGGCGCTCCAGGCCCTCAGTCCCCGCGCGGCCAACGTGGCCGCGCAGGCCTCCTATCACCTGCGGGTCGGCCTGCGTGGCGGCCAGCGTGAGACGACGGTCCACCTCGACCCGCCGGGACTCGGCCGCCTGCGAATCTCGATGCGCGGCGAGGGACCGCGGATGACGGCCGTTCTGCGGGCGGAGCTTCCCGAGGTGGAGAGCCTGCTGCGCGAAGGGGCGGATGCCATTCGAGACCGCCTGAATCGGCAAGGGCTGTCGATTGAGCGGGTGATCGTGGAATCGACCACGGGTCGCACCGGTGCGCCCGCACCGGTCACCGATCAATCCAAGTGGGCCGGATCCCTGCCAAGCTATGACAACGCCGCGGACGACCCGCGCCGGCCCGGACAGGAAGGGCCGGCCCGCGATCCGCATCCGCGCCAGGGAAGGGCCCAGGATCAACAGGATGCGTCCCGGGATCAGGAGCGATCCGGTGGGGCGGGCCGCGGATTGCGCCGCTCGGCCCTGGACTTGACCGCGTAGCTCAGGCGAGCCGCGCCAGCAGGAGGTAAGCGACATGGACGTTTCCCAGGTCACCGGAACCCACAGCCAAGGGTACCTGACCGAGGCCGTGAACTCGGAGCTGGGCAAGGAGGAGTTTCTGAGCCTGCTCATCACGCAGCTTCAGAACCAGGATCCTCTCGATCCGATGGACAACTCCGAGTTCGTGGCGCAGCTCGCCCAGTTCAGCTCGCTGGAGCAGATGACCAATCTGAACTCCTCCTATGCCGAGCAGAGCGCGCTGATTCAGTCGATGAACAACAACCTGACCGCCTCCTTCGTGGGTCAGGAGGTCATCGTCTCCGCCGACACCTTCACCCTCCAGGAGGCAGGGACCGCCAAGGTGGGCGCCTATCTCGAGCACGCCGCCGCGCAGGTCGAGATCCATATCCTGGATATCAACGGCCAGACCGTGCGCACGCTTCATCTGGAGAATCTGCCCGCCGGCACGAACGTCGTGCAGTGGGACGGACTCGATTCCAGTGGGCGGCCGGTCTCCGGCGGAACCTATGCCGTGGCGATCGAGGCGGCGGATGTGTTGGGCAACGAGCTGGACGTGTATGCCCTGATCGGGGGGCGGGTCGAAAGCGTCTCGTTCGATCATGGCGCCGCCTACCTGAGTGTGGCCGGGACGCAGGTTCCGATCGGTACGCTGATCCAGGTGCTGTCCGGCGCTGCGGCCGGGAATCCGCCCGCGGGGGCGACCCATGACGCGGGCGCCGGTGACGACGGCGCCGACCTGCCGGCTACTCCCGGCAACGGCAATGCCGGCAACGGCGATGCCGGCGGCGGCCAGGGTGACGTGGAAGGTCCCAGCATCCCCGGCCGGAGCGGGGATTTCAGCGCCGCGTAAGGGAATCCGGCCCGGATCACAGGAGTGGCCGGGCATTGGGCTAGAAGGAATCCGAGCCCACGTGAGTGCACACCGCGTTCACGAAGAGGACTGCGGACGAACGAAAGGAACAGGGGAGGGCTTCGAACCATGATGCGTTCGCTCTACTCGGCGGTGTCGGGTTTGTCGGGCAACATGCTGCGCATGGACGTCATCGGCAACAACATCGCCAATGTCAACACGATCGGTTTCAAGGCCGGACGTGTCAACTTCGAGGAAACGCTGGGCCAGGTACAGCAGTCGGCCACCGCGCCGAGCGAGATGGCCGGCGGCACCAACGCGGTCCAGGTCGGCACCGGCGCTCTGGCAAGCAGCGTGTCCCAGATGTATACCCAGGGCAGCTTGATGATGACCGGCATCAACACGGACCTGGCCATCGAGGGGGAGGGCCTCTTCGTTCTGAGCGACGGGGAAATGCGCATCTACACGCGCGACGGGTCCTTCCAGGCCGACGCCATGGGCCGGCTGGTCAGCCCCGGGAGCGGCAACATCCTCCAGGGCTACGCCTTCAATCCCACGACCAACACCTATGAGACCGGGATCTCGAACATCTACCTGCCGCTGAAGGATGTCGAACCCGCCCGAGCCACCACGACGGTCCGCCTGAGCGGCAACCTGGATGCGGATTCGCAGCCGGCCGGGTCGTACTTGCGGACCTCGGAGCTGTATGACTCCCTGGGTGAATTGGCCAACGGGAGTAGCTCCCTGGTCGAACTGCGCCAGTCCACGAGCGGCGTGGGCACTCTGACCGAGGTGGGCGATACGATCTTCATCGGCGCGGTGGTGGGCGGTGAGACCGTCAGCGCGAGCCTCGACGTGGCGGCCGGCACCTCGCTGGACGACCTGCTGGTTGTCATTGGGGAGGCGCTCAACTCCATCGAGGGCATCAGCGGGATCACCGTGACGATGGGCGCCGACGGCCGGATCTATGCCGACACGCCCGATCAGCTCGGCACGGCGGCCGAAATTCAGACCCTGTCCCTCTCGGCCACCGACAGCGCGGGCGCGGCCCGCGGCACCTTCAGCGCGGCCTTCGCCTTCAGTGACATCGAGGAGGCCCGCGACGCCGGCCAGTTCTTCGAAGAGATCACGGTCTATGACGCTCTCGGCTTCGCCCACAACGTGCGCTTTGCCTTCACCCGTCTCGAGGGGCTCAACGAGTTCATCTGGGAAGCGGAGGTCGATGAGGGCCGGACCCAGATCCTGCAGGGCGGCACCGGCCGGGTGGCCTTCCGCGCCGACGGTTCGCTCGACGCCCTGGTCTTTGACGCCTCGGGCACCAATGTGCCGACCGCCCTCTCGATCGCCCCGGCCACCGGCGCCGAGGGTGTGCTGCGCATGGAATTCGATGTCGGTACCCGCGGAGCCTTCAATGGGCTGACCATGCTGCGCGGCACGCAAAGCCTGGAGAGCTCGCAGGACGGGTACAGCAAGGGCACCTTCACGCAGTTTACGATCGATGAAACGGGCCGTGTGATGGGTGTCTTCTCAAACGGTGTCATCCGCGCCATCAGCCGGATCGCCCTGGCCGAGTTCACCAACCCGGTGGGTCTGACCAAGATCGACGCGAATGCCTACATCGAGAGCCCGAACTCGGGACCACCCACGATCGGCATCTCCGGTGAGGGCATCGGCTCGACGATTGCTCCCGGCGCGCTCGAACAGGCCAATGTGGACCTGGCCACCGAGTTCACCGACATGATCGTCGCCCAGCGCGGTTTCCAGGCCAATGCGCGGGTGATCACCTCGACCGACGAGGTGCTCAACGAGCTGATCAATATCAAGAGGTAGAGCGTAGCGAGAGGTTCGTCCGGATTCCTCGCCCGCGGTCCCCCGGCACGCGACAGCCCGGTGCCGGGGGGCCGGGGCGGCCCATCAGGCCTGGAGGGAGACGGACCGGCCGGGAGGCGAAGCAAGGATGGCAGCGCGCGAAGAAGATCCGAAACGGGAAACGGCCCGGGGCGGCGGTGTCCGGGATGAGGACGCGGGGGCCGAGGCCGACGCCATGGCGTCGGCGCCATCGCCTTCGCGGTTCGGTGCCCTGCTGGTGCCGGATGCCCTTGTACGGATGGGCATCGGGGTCCTGGTGCTGAGCGGGTTGACCGCGGGCACCTTCTTTCTGGTGACCGATGTCATCGGCCCCGCCTTGGGACCGGTCGAGTCGGCCCATGTGGCCGGTACCCTGGCCGACGGCGAGGTGCCCCCGGTCGTGGCGCCGCCCGGTGACCAGTACATGATCGAGGAGATCGTCCTGAATCCCGCCGGCAGCCGCGGCAAGCGTTTCCTGCGGCTGGGGGTCTGTCTGGAAACCGAGGATGGGCCCTCGGTGCTGGCCGAACTCGATTCGCGCCGGGCGCAGGTTCGCGACCTGCTGATCCGCAAGTTCAGCGCCCGCACGATTGACGAGCTCAGCGATCCGACGGTGCGCGAGGAGATCCGACTGAGCTGTATCGACGAGATCAATGCCGCGCTTGCCTCCGGCACGATCTCGAGTATGTATTTCACCGACTACGTGCTGCAGTAGGCAGTGCGCAAGCGAGGTCCGTGGCGTGGCAAACATTCTTTCTCAGGACGAGGTAGATGCTCTGCTCAACTCCTTCTCCGACGAGGAGGATGGGGTCGCGGAAGCGGAACCGGAACTCGAAACGAAGGAAGCCCCCAAGGCTGACCGCAGCGTGGCCGTCTTCGACTTCCGGCGTCCAAACCGCATTTCCAAGGATCAGTTGCGCTTTCTGGAGACCTTGCACGAGACCTATGTGAATCGGCTCACCGGGGTGCTCTCCGGATACCTGCGCACGATGGTCGAGATGGAGATCCTCTCGGTGGAGCAGCTCACCTACGGGGAGTGGGTCCAGAGTCTGCCGGAATCGACCTGTCTGTTCCCATTCGCGATGGAGCCCCTGCAGGGGTCGGGCGCCATCGAATTCAACCAGGCGCTGGGCCTCTCGGTCGTCGACCGGCTCCTGGGCGGGCAGGGTTCGGCGCTCGACCGCGTCCGTGAGTTGACCCATCTGGAGGAGACGATCCTCTCGCAGGTGGCCCGGCAGTCGCTGGAGGTCCTTCGCGAAGTGTGGGGCGTGGTGACCGAGATCCGCCCGCGGCTCGAGGGCTTCGAGAAGCTGCCGAACATGCTCAAGCTCCTGCCCGATCCCGAAACGGTCGTGCTGGTGACCCTCGAGATCAAGACCCAGACCCTCAACGGCGCGCTGACCTTCTGCTATCCGTTCGTGTCGCTCGAACGAGTGCTCAACAGGGCCAGCGCGGGGGCCTATGCCGTGCGGGCCATCCGCCCGCGGCGCACCGAGCAGGGGGTGCACTGGTTGACCCAGGGTCTCGAAGAGGGGCGTGTACCGCTGCGGGTCCAGTTCGCTGAGGGCGAGATCACGATTGGAGAGTTCATCCATCTGCGCAAGGGCGACATCGTGCGCATGAAGACCAAGGTCGACGAACCGTTGCGGGTCGATCTGGGCGGCAAGGGGAAGTTTGCCGGCCGCGCCGGACAGGTCGGTCGCAAGCTGGCGGTACAGATTCTGGGACGACTCGCTGAGCCGGAGGACGAGCCGGTGATCGATCCGGACGAAGGAGGAGATGCTGATGATGGGCGATCCCCAAGAACCGAAACGGGCAATGAGCAAGGATGAGATCGACAACCTCTTCGACGGCGATGACGCCCAGGACATGCTCAAGGCCGAATCGGGTCCCGCGGGGGACGACGCGGCCGCCGATCAGATCGGTGGATCCGGTGGCGCCGGTGACGCGGTAGGGGAAGAGGCCTTCGACGGCTCGGCCGCCCGCGATCTGGACAGCGCCGAGGAGGCCCCCGCGGTCCAGTCCGTCGAGTTCGGGCAGCTGGAGAGCCCGGCCTCCACCGGTGAGAGGGCCAACATCGACCTGCTCATGGACGTGAAACTACCGGTGGCCGTCGAGCTGGGCCGCACCAACGTGCAGGTCAAGGAGATCCTCGATTT
This sequence comes from uncultured bacterium, assembly GCA_964417675.1. Classification (GTDB taxonomy): domain Bacteria; phylum Eisenbacteria; class RBG-16-71-46; order CAIMUX01; family WJJG01; genus CAYQJL01. The sequence goes on from CAYQJL010000129.1 coordinate 6,267, forward strand.
CAGCCCCGGTTCGATCGTCGAGCTCGGGCGCATGGCCAGTGAGCCGGTCGATATCCTGGTCAACGGCGTGCTCGTGGCGCGCGGCGAGGTCGTGGTGATCGAGGAGCATTTCGGCGTGCGTTTGATCTCGCTGATCTCTCCCCGGGAGCGCATTCGCAGCCTGGCGGGGGACGCGTGATGAGGCCGCCTACCCTGGACAGGATGCGCACCGGATGCCCGAGGCTGAGATTGGGCGGGGTGCTGGTGGCTCTGGCCCTCGGACTCCCGTGGCTCTGGCCGGCGGTCGGCGATGAAGCGGCCGCGCCGGGCTCACCGGTACCGGGCTTACCGGTACCGGGCTCGACGGTGTCAGGCTCCCCGGCGCCGGACCCGGCAGAACTGGGAGCGATGCTATCGGCAAACGGCGGGATCACGCCGGACCAGGCCCCGCTGGAGGATGCCTTTCACTTCTCGGCCGGCGGCATGCTGGCCCGCGTTGGCCTGGGGCTGGGGCTCGTCTTCTGCATTCTGGGCAGTGTGCTCTTCCTCTACAAGAAGGCCACCCGCGGGTCGCTGGGGCATGGGCCCAAGCACGGCATCGAGGTGGTCACCCAGCGCGGTGTCGGGCAGAAGAGCTCGCTGGCTGTCGTTCGTGTGGCGGGCGAGACCCTGCTGCTGGGGATCACCCCCACCCAGATCAACCTGCTGACGGCCCTGGCCGGACCATCACCCGCGGCCGGCGCGGTGGTGGCGAGCGGTCCGGCTCGCGCGGCCGGCGCGGCCTGGCCGCAGCGCACGCCGCCGGGGGCGGCTTGCGGCCGGGAGAACGGCGTCGAGGAGATGGCCGCAATCGCGGCGTCGTCTGGAGTGAACGGTGGGTTCGAGGACACCTTGGCCGGCGAGGTGCGTCGGGTTCGGGAGAGGTTCGTCACCTCACTGCAGCGGCTGGAAGGCGGCGGAAGGTAGCGGGGACAACTTCCGATGCGCAGATGTGCAATCAGAATCCACGAAAGGCCTTACATGGAGAGGCTCAACAGAAGTGCTAAGTTTGCCGCCGGGGTCGGCTTGCTGCTGGTCCTCATGGGGGCGGCCAGCGCCGCGTGGGCCGGGCCGTCCCTGACACTCAGCCTGGACGACGGGGACGACGGGGACGCCGGGGCCTCCCCGGAGAAGATCTCCACGGGCCTGCAGATCCTTCTTCTGATGACCATCCTCTCGGTGGCCCCGGCGCTGGTTCTGATGATGACCAGCTTCGCCCGCATCGTCATCGTGCTTTCTTTCGTCCGCCAGGCCCTGGCGACCCAGCAGATGCCCCCCAATCAGGTGCTCATCGGTCTGGCCCTGCTCATGACCTTCTTCGTCATGGCGCCGACCTACCACACGATGCACGAGACGGCGATGAAGCCCTACCTGGACGGAGACCTCTCCGCCACCGACGCCCTGCGGGAGGGCAGCGCCCCGCTGCGCGAGTTCATGTTGCGGCAGACCCGTGAGAAGGACCTCGCGCTGTTCGTCAGCATGCTCAAGCAGGAGAAGCCACAGACCGCCGCGGACCTGCCGATGACGGCCATCGTGCCGGCGTTCATGACCAGTGAACTGCGGACCGCTTTCCAGATGGGGTTCGTGATCTACCTGCCGTTTCTGATCATCGACATGGTGATCGCCAGCGTTCTGATGTCGATGGGCATGCTGATGCTGCCCCCGGCGATGATCTCGCTGCCGTTCAAGATCCTGCTCTTCGTGCTGGTCGATGGCTGGCACCTGGTGGTCAAGTCGTTGGTTTCCAGCTTCGCCTAGGCGGGGGCCGGCCTGCGCGCCGGGCCCCGGTCGGAGCTGGCGGATGGCGTTGCGCTTGTGTGTTCGAGAGTTCCCTGTCCGGTGCGGGGAACCTGCGGAGGAGACGTTCCATGACCAGCAGCGATGCGATTGCCCTGTTTCAACAGGCGATCTTCCTGGCCCTTACCCTGGCCGGTCCGATGTTGCTCTTCGGCCTGATTGCCGGCCTCATGGTCTCGATCTTCCAGGCCGTGACCCAGGTTCATGAGATGACGCTGACCTTCATCCCCAAGATCCTGGCCGTCGTGGCCAGCCTGTTCATCTTCCTGCCCTGGATGGTGAACCGGATTCTGGATTTCAGCAGTACGTTGCTGGGCGGCCTGGCGACCTTGAAGTAGGGGGGCGCGGGGATGTGGCCGATAACGGCTGAAAACGCAGAGGTCTTCGGGCTTCTCTTCACCCGATGTCTCGGGTTCTACATCGCGGGCCCGCTCTTCATGCAGCGCAGCATTCCCGCCCAGATCAAGCTGCTGCTGGCCGTGGTGACGGCCATCGCCCTCTTCCCGGCGTTGCCGCCGGGCGCGGCGCCGGCGACCGACCTGTGGCGCTTCAGCCTGTCCGTGGCGGCCGAGACCTTCGTGGGCGTCCTGCTCGGGTTCGCCGCCACCCTGCCCATCACCGGCATCCGCCTCGGGACGAGCCTGGTCGGGATCCAGATGGGGTTCGGCATCGTCAATGTCATGGATCCCAAAGAGGGCGGGCAGGACCCGATCGTCTCGCGTTTCTACCACATGCTGACCCTGGTGCTCTTTCTGATCCTCAACGGGCACCATCTGATGATTCGGGCCCTGGGCGTCAGCCTCGACCTGGTGCCGCTGGGGGCGGCGCACTGTTCGGCCACCCTGCTGGGTCACCTGTTCGGCATGGCGGGCACCATGTTCTTGACCGCCCTGGCGGTCGGGGGACCGCTGATCGCTGTCCTTTTTCTGGCCGATGCTGCCTTGGGATTTGTCGCCCGGACGGTCCCGCAGATGAACATCTTCATCGTCGGGTTCCCCATCAAGATCGCCCTGGGGCTGCTCGGAATCGGCCTAACTCTGCCCTATTTCTTCAGAACCGTCGATGGACTCCTCACCGGACTGGAGCGGGATTTCCTCATCCTCCTTGCTGGCATGTAGGTTGCATGGTCTCTGTCCGCCCCCCCTCAGCGGTGGGGTGGCAGGGGTAGGGAAGGGGATCGCTCGATGCCGGAGCAGCCGTTTCAGGAAAGGACCGAGCCCGCGACTCCGCGGCGCCGCCACCAGGCGCGGGAGGAGGGCAAGGTGGCGCGGAGCCAGGAACTGGGCTCCGCGTTCGTGCTGCTGGCGAGCATGGGCCTGCTGGCCCTGGCCGGCCCGTTCATGCTCGAGCGCATGATGCGGCTCTTCGGCCAGCTGCTCTCGAACAGCAGTCAGATCGAGCTGCGCGGCGATCTCCTGGTGGGGTACTTCAGTGGGGGCATCGGGGAAGTCTTGATCATCCTGGCTCCCCTGGCCGGCGCGGTGCTCATCGTGGGGCTGCTCGTGAATTTCGCCCAGGTCGGCTTCACGCTGACCTGGAAGCCGCTCAGTCCGAAGCTCGACAAGCTCAGCCCCGTGCGCGGCTTCCAACGCATGTTCTCGAAACAGAGCTTCGTCGAGCTCGCCAAGTCCCTGCTCAAGGTCACCCTGGTCGCCGCCATTGCCTACTACAGCCTGCGCGGCGAGCTGCCCCGGTTGGCCAGCATGGTCGGCACACATCCGCTGCCGATGTTCGGTTACGCGGCCGCCCTGGCGGTCAAGCTCGGGGTCAAGATCGGCCTGGCGCTGCTCGGCCTGGCGCTCTTCGACTACGCGTTCCAGCGCTGGGATTTCGAGAAGAGCATCATGATGAGCCGCAAGGAACTCGAGGAAGAGACGCGCCAGACCGAGGGAGATCCGCGCGTGCGGGCCCGGGTGCGCTCGGTGCAGAGAGAGATGGCCATGCGGCGGATGATGGATGCGGTCAAGACCGCCGACGTCGTGGTCACCAACCCGATCCGTTTCGCGGTTGCGCTGAAGTATGACCGCGAGACGATGAAGGCCCCGAAGGTGGTGGCCAAGGGGGCCCGCAAGATGGCCGCCCGCATCCGCGACCTGGCCAAGGAACAGGGTGTGCCGATCGTGGAAGATCCGCCCCTGGCCCGTCTGCTCTACAAACAGGTCGAGATCGATCAGGAAGTGCCCGTGGCCCTCTTCCGGGCCGTGGCCGAGCTCCTGGCCTATGTCTACCGGATGAAGAACCGCCGCCCGCGGGCGGCAGCCCTGGCCTAGGCGAAGGAACGCAGAGGACCACATGACAGGCTCGCGGTGGCAGCAGAGTTCGGACGTGCTTCTCGCCGGCGGCGTGATGCTGCTGCTGGCGGTGATGCTGGTTCCGGTCCCGCCGGTCTTCCTCGATCTGCTGTTGGTCGCCAACCTGGCCTTTGCGCTGGTCACGCTGACACTCACGATCTACGTGCGCCAGCCGCTCGAGTTCAACGCCTTCCCGACGGTCTTGCTGCTGGCGACCCTCTTCCGTCTCTCCCTGAATGTGGCCACGACCCGCCAGATCCTGCTCCATGGGTACGGCGGCAAGGTCATTGCCGCCTTCGGCAACTTCGTGGTGGGAGGCAATTACGCGGTTGGGTTGGTGGCCTTTCTGATCCTGATCGTGATTCAATTCGTCGTGATCACCAAGGGCGCGGCCCGCATTGCCGAGGTCAGCGCCCGCTTCACCCTGGATGCAATGCCCGGCAAGCAGATGGCGATCGACGCCGACCTGAACGCCGGGTTGATCGATGAGACCGAGGCGCGCCAAAGGCGCCGGGACATCGCCCGCCAGGCCGACTTCTACGGCGCCATGGACGGAGCCAGCAAGTTCGTCCGGGGCGATGCGGTGGCCGGCATCATCATCACCGCCATCAACATCCTGGGCGGATTCGTGATCGGCATGGCCCAGCTGGGCATGCCGCTGGCCGAGGCGGCCCGCACCTTCACGCTGCTGACGATCGGTGACGGCCTCGTGGCCCAGATCCCGGCCTTGATCATCTCGACCGCGGCCGGCCTGCTGATCACCCGATCCGAGGGGCAGAGTCACCTTGGCCAAGAGATCTTCAGCCAGATGCTGGGCGAGGCGCGCGCGCCCTTCGCGGCGTCCGGGATCCTCTTCCTGCTTGGATTGGTGCCCGCGCTGCCCCTGGTGCCCTTCTGGCTGCTGGGCGCGGTGACCGCCGCCGCCGGCCTGATGGCGCGCCGGGAAAAGCGGAGAGCGGCCGCCGAGCGCAAGGCGCAGAGCGAGCGTCCTGCGTCCGGACCAGAGAAGATCGAGAGCCTGCTCGAGATCGATCCGCTGGAGCTCGAACTCGGCTTCGGGTTGATTCCGCTGGTCGATGAGGCCGGCGGCGGGGATCTGCTGGCCCGTGTGACCAGCACGCGCCGGCAGGTAGCCGGCGAACTCGGGTTCGTCGTGCCCCCGGTGCGGATCCGCGACAACGTGCAGCTGAATGCGGAGGACTACTCGATCAAGTTGCGCGGCGAGGATGTGGCCAGCGGCAGCCTGATGATCGGCAGTCTCATGGCGATGGGTCCCGGCGTGGCGGAGGGCCGGATCGACGGCATCCGGGCCACCGAGCCGGTCTTTGGGCTTCCGGCCCTGTGGATCCCCGAGAGCCGCCGGAGCGAGGCCGAAATGGCCGGGGTGACGGTGGTGGAGCCATCCGCGGTCATCGCGACGCATCTGACCGAGATCGTCAAGACCCACGCCCACGAGCTGCTCACCCGCCAGGATGTCCAGGTTCTGATCGACCAGGTCAAGGCGACCCATCCGGCGGTCGTCGAGGAGTTGATTCCCAATCTGCTGACCGTCGGCGGGGTGCAGAAGGTGCTCAAACGCCTTCTGAAAGAACAGGTGTCGATTCGTGACATGGTCACGGTTCTCGAGGTGCTGGCCGACAACGCGGGGTCGGCCAAGGAGCTCGATACGCTCGTCGAGCGCTGTCGGGTGTCGATCAATCGTTCGCTGATCCGGCCCTACAAAGATGCCAAGGGCAATCTATCGGTCGTCACCCTCGATCCGCGGCTCGAGCAGCGTTTGGTGGAGTCGGTAGCCCCCGGTCAAGAGGGGCAGAACCGCCTGGTGCTCGATCCCGGCGCGGCCCAAACCCTGATGAACCAGGTATCCGAAGCCATCCGCTCCCTGCTCGCCGTGGCCCAACACCCGGTCATCCTCTGCAGTCAGTTCCTGCGCCCCTACCTGCAGGAGTTCATTGGCCGATTCGTGCCGCAGGTCGTGGTGCTCTCGTATGCCGAGGTGGGCGGGCTGGCCACGGTGCGGACCGTGGCGGCGATTGGGGCCGATGTGGGACCGGCCGCGAGCGGGGCGACGGCATCCTCGCCGGAGGCGCCGCGGGAGCAGCCACCGGGACGGCCCGGCCGTTCGCCGCGCGGGCCGCGGCTGCCGCAGACGGCATGAAGCAGTCCCCACCGGGCCAGACGCCCGGCCGGGGCCGCCCAGAGATCGTAGGTGTGAGGAGTCTTGAAGGATGCGGATCAGACGTTTCACTGCCCGGGACATGACCGAGGCCCTGCGCCAGGTGCGCGAGACGCTCGGGCCCGAGGCGGTCATCCTCGAGACGAAGAAGGCCTCCGGCCGGGCGGGCCGCGAGAACCGGGTCATGGTCGTGGCCGCCGTGGATCGTCATCCCGGCAGCCAGCCCGACGGGCCGCCGCAGTTCGGGCGGCCCTCGTCGCCGGTGCGTCCGGCGGCGCGCGCGACCGGGGTTCACCCGCCCCCGGCCGGGCGGGAGCCGGGCACGGCGACGGGCGCCCATGAACCGCATCTGAGGCTGGTGCGCACGGATGTGGGTGCACCCGCCGCCCCGCAAGGGACGCTAGCGCCTCAGGCCGTGGCGCCGAGCCAGGCCGGCCCCGGCGGCGATCCGGTCCTTTCGATGGACCTCTCGCGCGAGGTGGACCGCCTGCGCGGCCGGATCACGTACCTGAACCGCCTGGTGGCCAGCGATCATTTCTCGACCATTCCGATTCCGCTGCGTGAGCTCTACCTGAGCATGGTGGAGGCCGAGGTCGACTCGAATCTGGCCTTCGCCCTGCTGCGTGACCTTGCCCGCGACGAGCGTCCGGGCATCCTGTCGGCACCCTCCCTGGACGGGCTGCGCTCGCGCCTGCTCCGTCTGATTCCCCACGAGCCGGGCGTCCTCGAGCGCCCCGGGGCTCACGTCGTGCTTCTGGTCGGACCTCCCTCGGGCGGCAAGACGACGGTGGCCGCCGGGCTCGCCGCCCGGGCCCTCGAGAACGGCCGCGCGCCCGCGCTCATCTCGGCCGACGCCTTCCGGGCCGGGGGCGCGACCGCGCTCGAGAGCTACGCCCGCATTCTCGACGTACCGTTCGCCCCGGTCTTCAGTGTGGACGATCTTACGGGGGCTGCCGCCCGGCCCGAGATGAGCCGCTGCGACCTGTTGATCGTGGACAGCCCCGGTGCGGGCCGCGACGAGGAGGAGGTCCATGCTTGGATTGGCGGCCTCTCCCGCGCTCTGGCGGAACCGGCGGTCCATCTGGTGATTCCGGCCACGGCCAAGCTGACCGACGGCGCCGATGCCATGGCCCGCTTCCGCGAGACGAACCCGTCGGCAATGGTATTCACAAAGCTTGATGAAACAAGGAGCTATGGCGGAATGCTCAGTCTGGCTCTCAAGGGTCGCCTGCCGGTCACCTATCTAGGATGTGGTCGCAGCGTATTGACCGATCTCAGACCGGCCCGCCCGCACACGCTGGTCGACCTGGTGCTCGAACGGTGCGCGATCGACATCCGCTCCTGGCAAGACCCCCGGGCTTCGGCCGCCCCGGAGCGGGCCGGAGCGGCTCGCCCCGCGGTGCCGCAGTCCGCGTTCCCGCCCCCTGCCGGTCTCGGGTCGGGCCATCCGCAGAAGGAGGTTCTCCGATGAGTCACGATCGGTTCGACAGGCCCTGGAATGAAGCGCACGGGCGCGATCCCCGCGGGCGCGGACCCGCTGAGGATCCCCGGCCTCGTCTGCCGGAACCGGAACCGGCTGCCTCCCAGCCGTTTGCCGTGGCGGTCACCAGCGGGAAGGGTGGGGTGGGCAAGACCAACCTGGTGACGAATCTGGCGATGCTGATGGCCGAGAGCGGCCTGAAGGTCATGTTGCTCGACGGCGACCTGAGCCTGGCGAACGTGGACTTGCTGCTGGGCCTGGCTCCCCGCTACAACCTCTACGACGTGGTCCACGGGCGAAAGCGCCTGAGCGAGATCGTTCTCCACGGCCCCCACGACATTCGCATCATTCCTGCCTCCTCCGGAGTTGAGGAAATGGCGGGCCTTGACGATTACCGGAGAGAGGTCTTGGTACGTTCTTTGGAGTCGCTGGCCAGGGATCGGGATGTGCTTCTCATCGACACCGGATCGGGGATTCACCGTCAGAACCTGCGCCTCGCGCAGCTGGCCGACGAGATCCTGGTCGTCACAACCCCCGAGCCCACGGCGTTCTCCGACGCGTATGCCACGATCAAGGTTCTGTCTTCCCGGCGTCTGGCCAATCCTCCGCGGTTGGTGGTGAACATGGCCCGTACCGAGAACGAGGCCGGCAGGGTCGCCACGCGTGTCGCGCGGGTGGCGAATCAGTTCCTGGGATTCGAGCCGCAACTCTACGGCGTGATTCCTCAGGATGAATGCGTGCCCAAGGCGGTCAAGGCCCAGCAGCCGTTCGTGAAGCGATACCCGCAGGGGGCGGCCACGGCCGGTCTGCGAGAACTGATGCGCCGGCTGCTCGAGCCGACGGCGGAACCCCATCCCCTGCAGCCTGAAGGTCAGATGCAGCAGCGCTCGCTCAGGGCAGCCTAGGCACGGTGAGGAGATCCCATGCGAGCGTGGACAACCCTGTGGGCCTTGCGGCTGGGAATGGCCGCCACCTGCCTGATCCTGGTCGTTGGACTGGCGCTGGGCATCGGTCCCAGCACGATGGTGCTGCGCAGTGTGGTGGTGGGAGTCGTTCTCTATGTGGGGCTGCGCATCCTCGGCGGCCTGGTGGGGGGCGCCCTGCTGAGATTGGCCGTGGAACAACGCATGGCGAAGCAGCGGGCCGCGCGGGCCGAGGCGCACGAATTGTCCGCGCCGGGGCCGGGCAGCCCGGAGACGGACCTGCAGGAGAACGCACCGATGGGGTCCGCCGACGCGCGTGCGACGCGCGCCGTGGACGATCAAGCGCAACCCGCGGCCGGTCAAGCCGCCGCGTAGGATGGCCGGCGCCCGCCGGGCGCCGGTAGAGGGAACCGGAAACCCCTGAACGAGCGGCCGCCCGCGGTCTGCTTCGCGCAGGAGAGGCCTACGGCTCACGAACCGGAAGGAGACCGATGCAGACGATGCGTGATACTGCATCCCTACTCAGGATGGCCGCCCGCCCGATTCCCCCGGGCCTGGCGCCCGACGAGCACGTCAAGGCGCAAGCCCTGCGTGACTATGCACCCCTGGTCAAGTACGTCGTGGATCGGATTGCCAGCAGCTTGCCGAAATCGATCGAGAAGGATGATCTGATCAATACGGCTGTCATCGGCCTTTTCGACGCCCTCGAGAAGTTCGACGAGAGCCGCGGCACCAAGTTCGAGACCTATGCGATCTGGCGGATCAAGGGTGCGGTGCTCGACGAGTTGCGCTCCCTCGATTGGGCCAGCCGCACCACCCGCCGCAAGGCGCGCGAGATCGATCGCACCTGCCGGACGCTCGATCAGCGTTTCGGCCGCGCGGCGACCGAGCAGGAGATTGCCTCCGAGATGCAGATTCCGGTCAGCGAGTACATGCGCCTGCTCGAAGAAGTGCGCGGCGCCTCGCTCCTGAGTCTGGACCAGACCGTGTCGGTCGATGATGAGCACGATCTCGCCGGGCTCAGCGAGCTGATCGAGGACGAGGCCACGATCGATACCCTCGAGCGCATCGAGGAAGAGCAATCCCAGGTGCTTCTGCTCGAGGCGATCAACATTCTCAGCGAGCAGGAACGGCTGGTCGTGGCGCTCTACTACTACGAGGAAATGACGCTCAAGGAGATCGGCGAGACGCTGATGATCTCAGAATCGCGGGTCTCGCAGATTCATACCAAAGCCGTGTCCCGTTTGCGCGCGCGCATGCGCAAGCGACTGATCGCCGCATAGGGTGCGCCCGGATCCGTTGGGGTCCGGCGCGCCGGCCGCGGCGGGGGAGGGGGACGATGCAAGACGTCTCCAATCTCAGGCAGGTTCTGGTGCAGACCCAGGCGGTCCAGCGTACACAGGAGAATGCGCGCCGGCGCGGCGAGATCCAGCAACAGGCCACGGCCCGACACCTGGTCGACAAGGTCGACATCCAGGGGCGGCATGTGGAGGAAAGCCAGAAGGCCCCCGACCCCCGAGTCGATCCGGATGCCGGACGAGGGCAGGGGCAGCCGCCCGGAGAGAATCGGCAGCCGCGCCGCGAGAAGCAGCCCCCGGGCGGCAGGGAGCCGACGATCCAGGAGCAGGAGGAGCCGGCGGTGGATGTTCGAGTGGCTGGACCGGCAGAGGCTCCGGATCAGGACGGCAAGGGGACCCGGGTCGACCTGACCGAGGACGGGCCGTCCGACCGCCGCCCCGCAGGCTCGCCCGAGGACGAGGATGGCAAGGGCTCGGTGATTGACGTCAAGGCCTGATCGACCCAGGGAGGGGTTTCGTCATGGCGAAAGCAGACAGATACCGGAGATTCCTCAACGTGGTGATTGCCGGCTCGATGCTGGGCGCGATCGTGGGGCTCCTCCCGTCGGCGTTGGACCGGGCTCGCCAGAAGTACTTCGGCGACACCGCGCGCGAAGCCTCTGCTGCCCAGGCGGCCCCGCGGCCGGATCGCTCGATGATCGCCCCTGCGGCCGCCCTGCCGGCCAGCGATGACGCGGCCCGCCGCCGACAGCAGATCGAGTTCGTGCGCGAGGACCTGACGCGCCGGGCCGAAGAGGTCGCGATCCGTGAGGCGGCCCTCAGGCGGGATCTGCTGGCCAACTTCTGGAAGCGGCAGGCGGCTGTGTCGGTTGCCACCGTCGGCCTCGGGCTCCTCGTGGTGGTCGGTGTGCTGTGGCGTGCGCGCAAGAGCTCCTTGCTCGGCCCCCATCTCCGGGAGCAGGAGGCTCGGCTGCGGGGCCTTCAGCTCGCGGTCATCGGCGGCCTCGAGGAGTTCGAGGGCAAGCTGCGCGAAGCGCGCGCCAGCGCGGCCGGCACCCATGGCGGGAATGACGCGGGCTCCTTCTTCCCATCGCCGGGCAGTGCGTCCGCCGCGGAGCCGGCGAGCGAATCCCCCTTCTTCGAGCAGCAGCCCGCTGTCCCTGCGCCGGCCGACCTCTCCGCGACCGCCAAGCGGGAAGACGGCCCGCCCGGCACGCCTGTCGAAAGCCGCGCTTTGTGGGAGACCGCCCGCGAGGCCCTTCTCAGCGAGCTGCGCGAGCGTCCCACTCCGCGGGTGGGTCCCGCCGGCCACGCCGGCCACGACGACTACGCCGGCCACGCCG
>CAYQJL010000130.1:0-6901 GCA_964417675.1 uncultured bacterium
CGCCCCAGCACCCGCGTCGACTCCAGCACCCTCGTCGACTCCAGCACCCTCGTCGACTCCAGCACCCTCGTCCGCTCCAGCACCCGCGTCGACTCCAGCACCCTCGTCCGCCCCGCGCGAGTCCCCCTCCCTGTCCCTATGGGCGCGGACAACCTCGAGGAAGGCCTCGCCATATCTGGCGAGCTTCGCGTCGCCGACTCCGGGGATCTCGCGCAGTTGGGTCTGGCTGGTGGGCCGTTGGGCGGCCATCTCAAGCAGGGTGCGGTCGTGGAATATGATGAACGGTGCGACTCGCTGTCGCTTTGACAGCTCCAGTCGCAGGGCGCGCAGTCGTTCGTACAATTCTTGGGGCGCGCGCGCCTCGAGATCTGCCTTGCCCAGAGTCACCTCGGCAGTCTTTGACCATTCCCGCTCGCGCCGGCCCCGCCGCCGCTTGCCCGAGTCCTGGCCGGCCGAACCAGGCCCGAGCGAACCAGGCCCGGCTGAACCATGTCCCGGTGCGCCCTTCCCGACCTCCACGGCCGCGAAGAGCCCCGCGCCCGGCTTCAGATCCTCGCGCAGATCCAGGCGCTCGACGCCGCGCAGCACCGGCAAGGCTTGTTCGGTAAGCCGTAGGCCGCCATAGCCCTCGGGGTCGACCGCCAACAGCCCCCGGGCAACGAGCTGCCGCAGAATCGACCGCCATCCGGCGACATCGTATTCTGAGCCGGCACCGAAGGTCGGAAGTGCGTGGTGCCGGAGCCGCCGGACGCGGTCGTTCTCGACGCCGCGCAGCACATCGATCAGGTGTTGCGCGCCGAAGCGCTGCCCGGTTCGAACGGCGCAGGACAGCGCCTTCTGAGCCGCGACCGTTCCGTCGAAGGTCCGCACCGGCGTGAGACAGCGGTCGCAATTTCCGCACGGTTCCCCGAGCGTCTCACCGAAATAGCGCAGGAGCACCTGCCGTCTGCAGGTGTCGACCTCGCACAAGCCGAGCAGCGCATCCAGGCGCTGGCGCTCGACCCGCTTGAACATCTCATCCCCCGGGCTCGCATCCACCAGCCGCCGCAGCAAAACGACATCTTGTAGCCCATAGACCATCCAGGCCGTGGCCGGACGACCGTCGCGGCCCGCCCGGCCGGTCTCCTGATAGTAGGCTTCGATGCTCTTCGGCAGGTCGAGGTGAGCGACGAATCGAACGTCCGGCTTGTCGATCCCCATTCCGAAGGCGATCGTCGCGACGATGATCACGCTCTCCTCCCGCAGGAATCGTTCCTGGTGGAGCTGCCGTTCGGCGCCGGCCATTCCGGCATGGTACGGCAAGGCGGGGAAGCCTTTCGACTGGAGAGCCGCCGCCACCTGCTCAACCCGTTTGCGCGTCAGGCAGTAGACGATTCCGGCATCGGTCGGATGCTCGCCCCGGATGAACCTGATCAGCTGCTGGGTCGAGTTCTCCTTGGATCCGATACGGTACTCGATGTTCGGCCGGTCGAAGCCCGAGACGAACAGGCGCGGCCGCGTCAGCGCAAGCCCCCGGGTGATCTCCCCGCGGGTCCGCTCATCCGCCGTGGCCGTACATGCCAGCCGGGGAACCCCCGGGTAGCGCTCCCCCAGACCGCCGAGCTGAAGGTACTCGGGCCGGAAGTCGTGTCCCCACCGCGAGACGCAATGCGCCTCGTCGATCGCGAAGAGCGCCACCCGGCTGCGGTCGATCAGCGCCAGAGTCCGATCCTGAAGAAGCCGTTCGGGCGCCACATAGAGCAGGTCGATCCGGCCGGCCGCCACGTCCGCCTCAATCTGGCGGCTCTCCTGCGGCGAGAGGGTCGAATTCAGGTAGGCCGCCCGCACGCCCATCTGCCGCAGGGCGGAGACCTGATCCTGCATCAGCGCGATCAGGGGAGAGATCACGATCCCCGTACCGGGGAGAATCAGGGCGGGCACCTGGTAGCAGATCGACTTGCCCCCACCGGTGGGCATCAGCACGAGGCAGTCGCCCCCGCCGATCACGTGCTCGATCGCCTCGGCCTGGTGCCCGCGGAACTGATCGTAGCCGAAGACATCCTTGAGCACGCTGTGCATCTGTTTTTCGAGCGTGGTCATCATGGAACCCATCTATAGCAGTCGCCGCGCCACGGAATGGCGATGGCAGGACGGCCCGGCGCCGGAGCCGCTCGACCCGTAGCTTCCGCCCAAACAGCCGGGAGGTCAAGACCGGCCGACCCCGGGGCCTACGCGCGGAAAGACGATTGCCCGACTGCATTCCCGGTGGCACCATGTCCTTTGGCTGGCTCGGATCGTTCGTGCCGCGGGGATCCTTCGAATCGTTCGAAGCTTTCGATTCGCCTGCATCGTTCGCACGGTGAACGTGAGAAGGGGCTTACAGAATGACTTGGTATCCTATGACCATGCGCCCGAAGGCCCGGCCGCAGCACACTGCCCGGCCGCGGCGCACGGCACGGCCGCAGCATACTGCCCGGCCGCAGCACACTGCCCGGCCGCAGCACACTGCCCGGCCGCAGCATACTGCCCGGCCGCAGCACACTGCCCGGCCGCAGCATACTGCCCGGCCGCGGCGCACGGCACGGCCACCTGCCGAACATGGGCGCTCGATGCCCTTGCTCCTGCTTGGCATGCTCGGCCTGCTTGGACTGCTCACCCTGGCGGCGCCCCCGGGCCGCGCTCAGGGGCCGGCGGCTCCCTCGGCTCGGCCAGCCATTCCCCCGCACCTCTGGCACCTCGGTGCGGACGCTGTGCACTTCGCCGAAGCACTCGCCCTGGCGGGCCTCTCCTTCGATACCTTCCGTTTCGATCCGGCCTCGGTCGCGCTCTGGGGCGGTGACAAGTACCGTCTGCCGCTCTTCGACATCTGCTTCCGGGAGCCGTTGCAGATCAGCCCCTACGCCCGGGACCTCGCACAGAGGGCCCTGCGCCAAGCGGGAAGCGTGAGCGGGATCACCTATCTTGCTCAATCGAACGCCGGCGTGCGCGTGCGGGACAACTTCTACAGCAGTTACTTGAGCGGCATCGTCGCCCGGGTCGAAGCCGATGGCGAAAGCGCCCTCGCCCGGGCCCTGGCAACCCTGGGAGCAGCCGGCACCCCAGCCGCTGTCACGGGCACCGCCCCGGACACCGCCCCAGGCATCATCATAGACACTGCCCCGGGCGCCATCACCGGCACCGTCACCGAGACTGCCCCAGACATCGTTCCCCCCGTCATCCAGCGCTGCGCCGCCGTCCTCCTGCACGCGATGAACCATGCCGCCCGGCTGCGGGATCTCGGGTTGATCCAACCGCTCGAGGCGCTGGGCGGCCTGGATCTCGACGCCGTCTATGCCGACATGTACCGACAACTGTTCTGGGACACCCGGGCCGATGACGATGACAATCCCGACCCCGATGTCGAGATCGAGATGATCCGGGAGATGCTCGCGCAGGAGGCCATCCTCGATGCGGTCGACTACCCGCTCTTCTACAAGGGCGCCAATCTGATTGCCCTGGCGATCGACCATGTGAAGAGCACGCTCGATTCACTGCCCCCCAACGAAAGGGACGCCCTCGGGAGTGCCACCTTCGAGTTCGCCGCCCTCACGCCGCTCGGGTGGATCCGCCTGAACGGGGCCGGCACGCACACCTATGGATCGACCCATCTGCCCTCGGCCCGGCGGCCGGCTTCCGGCTCGGCGCGGGATCACGACCTGTTGATCATCGACACGGGCGGTGATGACCGCTACTACCAGGCCGGCGCCACGACGAGTGCACGGCTCGGCATGGGGGTCGCGATCGATCTGGCCGGCGATGACACCTACGCATCCCCCGACGCCCCCATTTGGCAGGACTACAATGCGCGGGTCGATGGACGCTCCGAGGCCTTCGAACACCATCGCCCCGAGGATCATGTCGCCGCTTTCGGTGCCGGTATCCTCGGCTATGGCTTCCTGGTGGATCTGGCGGGCAACGATTCCTATGCGACCCCCTTTGGGGGACAGGGCTGCGGTCTGCTGGGTCAGGGCGTACTGCTCGACGCAAGCGGCGACGACACCTACACCGGGGACACGGGCGTGCAGGGCAGCGGCACTTTCGGCACCGGGATTCTCGCCGATCTGGCCGGCCATGACCGCTTTCACTGCTACCATCGCGGCCAGGGCTATGCCTACACCCTGGGTGCCGGGATCCTGGTCGATGCCGGCGGCGACGACGAGTACATCGGCGAGACGGAGAATGTGAAGTACCGCTGGTTTGGCACGCACAGTGAGCAGCTCAACATGTCCCAGGGGTTCGGCTACGGCCGCCGAGCCGACATGAGTGATGGGCACTCCTGGGCCGGGGGGGTCGGCATGCTCGTCGATGGAGGCATGGGCAACGACCGCTACCACGCCGACATCTTCGCCCTGGGTTCGGCCTACTGGTACGCGCTCGGGATCCTGTACGATGACGGCGGCGATGACGACTACTCCTCGTACGCCTATTCACTCGCCAGTCCGCCGCACTTCGCCGTCGGCGTTGTCATCGACGAGGCCGGCGACGATCTCTACCGCGGCCACTCCTCCCGGGCCTGTGGGTTCGGCCGTGACTTCTCGATCGGCTGGTTCGAGGAAGGCGGCGGCAACGATCGTTACTACTGCAACGATTCCGCCTTCGGCGCCGCAAACGTCAACGGCATCGCTGTCTTCTGGGACAAGGGCGGCGACGATCTCTACGTGGCCCGGGACAACAGCTTCGGCCAGCCGTTCGTCGAGGGCAGCGGATCGCCGCGCGACTTCATCATCAATGCGGGGCTGTTCCTGGACGCCGGCGGGAAGGACGCCTACCGGCAGCTTCCCGAGGACTTCGACGCCGCCGCCCATGAGCCGTTCGAGTTCGGGGACGGGTCGCAATTCCCTCCGATTTCCTGGCTGCGCGATGGGGTCCGTCACTCCTGGCGCGGACATCTGGATCCACCCATGTCCACCGGCGCCGCCCTCGACGTCGAGTAGCCGGAGTCGCAATGGACAGCGCTCCTCTCATCCGCAGCCTGCAGCCGGCCGATGTCGACTACCTCCACGGTCTGGTCGCGGAGCAGGGCTGGGGCGTGACGTGGGAGGAACTGGCGCGCCTGGTCTCCTACGAACCCCAGGGGTGCTTTGTCGCCGACTACGACGACATCCCGGCCGGCGTCGTCACCTCTACCTCATACGGTGCTCTCGGATGGATCGGATTTCTGATCGTGAAGCCGCACGCCCGGGGACGCGGAATCGGCGAGCAGCTCATGCGCGCGGCGATGCGCCACCTCCACTCGACCGGGGTCGAGGCCATTCGCTTGGATGCAACCGAGGCCGGCGAACCGCTCTATCGCAAACTGGGATTCGTGGCCGAGGAGCGCTCGCTTCGCTTCCGTCGCCCCCCGTCCGACGCGCCTTCCGCACCTCCGGCCGACGCACCTTCCGCACATTCGGCCGACGCACCTTCCGCACCTTCGGCAAAGGCACCCTCGGCACCTGCCGCCAATGCATCCTCCGCACATCCAACGCGGGCGTCCTGTGACAGCCCCCCAGAGGCGGACCTTCGGGTCACCCGCGCTCAGCCGCCCGATCATGAACAGATCCGGGATCTCGATCGTATCGCCTTTGGCGCTGATCGCTCGCGCGTGCTCACGCGCGTACTGCAGGCATGTCCCGCCTTCTCCTTCGTCGCCCGCATCAACGCCGCTGCGTCGCGGGGCGCGGTGAGATCCGGCACCCTGGACACGTCGTTGGGGGCGGGAGAAGCAGACCCGATTGCCGGCTTCCTGCTGGGCCGCACTACGGAGACGTCGATCCGCCTGGGCCCCTGGATTGTGCGCCCCGGGCCGCGCACTGATCCGGTGGCCGCATCCTTGCTGCGTCACGCCTTGCTCCAGACAGCGCACCGTAGCCGGGATGGCGTCTTCAAGATCGGCGTCCTCGAATCCCATTCCGCCAGCCTCCGCCTGCTGCGCGCTCACGGCTTCGTGGAGTCCCACTCCACTCTCCGAATGCGACACGGCAGAGACGGCCCGCGCGGCACCCCGGCGGCCGTCTTCGCCATAGGCTGCGCGGGCAAGGGATGAGCAGGACAGTCGGGCTGGGCACAGCTGCCCGGCGCTGCACATTGCAGGATCCCCGTTGCACAGCGCCCGAGCACATGGCTGAGCTCAGCCACTTGCTCGCCGTTTGCTTGCCCGCGCCGGTCGTCCGTCCCGCCAACTCCCTGTCACGACGCCCGCTGCCCCCGCCAACTTGCTGTCTCGGCGCCCGCGTCGCCTGCTCGGACATCCCGGCACGCTATCTGCACCTTCTAGATGAGCACCAATGCTAAGGGGCATTCGAGACGCGCTCGTGAGGAGATCAAAAGGATCATCGCCGGATTCGCCGGTGTTCCGTCGCACGCCGCGGGTCCCCACCCGGCGGCGAAAGGAGGACCGATCCATGAAACTGTACGTCCACCTCACCGCGGTAACCGCCGTCCTGGCTCTCGGCCTGTGGGGTTGCTCCGAAACGCTCCACCCCTCCCAGCCGGATGCGTCCTCCGACACGGAAACTCTGGCTCTGCTGCGCGATGGCGGGGGCGATGAGCCCCTGGTGCTGCGCTTGATCGCCAACCGGCGCATCGAGGCCGGCACGGTCACGGTCTCGAATGACCCGTCACAGCTCTGCGTCGATCTCGCCACGGCGGGCGACTGGTACATGGCCTGCACCCAGGTGGCCTATGGACACTCCTTGCGGGATCTGCCCCTGACCCGAAAGGGCAACTTCCAGCTGGGCCACTTCCCCCTCGAGGAATCCTACGATCCGGCGGTCAGATCCTCCACCCACTGCTTCGACTGGATCGAAGAGGGGTTCATGCCCGGCGACACGCTGTTTCTGGCGGTCCATGCCGAACTCCAGCTCGGCATTGCCGGCGCCAGCATGTTCCGGCGCGCCAGCGC
>CAYQJL010000131.1:0-11831 GCA_964417675.1 uncultured bacterium
CATGGCGCGGCGCAATGCCATCGTCAATCGCCTCTCTTCTGTGGAAACCCTTGGGTCCACGACGACCATCTGCACCGACAAGACCGGCACGCTCACCGAGAACCGCATGAAGGTGACCGAGCTCATCTGCGCCGAGGATCAGGGACCCGGCTTCACGACCGTCACCATTGTCGATCAGGACGAGGGCGGCCGCATGCTTGCAGGGGAGCAGGTGGTGGACGTGAATGATCATCCGCTTCTCCGACGGGCGATCGAGGTCGCGCTGCTGTGCAACAATGCCCAGCTCAATGGAGAGGAGGAGCGCGGGGTTCCGGAGGAGATCGCTCTCCGCCATCTGGCCCGCATATCCGGGATGCGAACGGATCAGATCGCCGAGGCCTACCCCCGGATGGATGAGGATCCGTTCGATTCCCGGAAGAAGCGCATGGCGACCTTCCATCGTTCGCAGGAGGGGGTCCGGGTGGCCGTCAAGGGGGCCCCGGAGGTCATCCTCGAGGCCTGCAGCCATTTCATGACCCGCGATGGCGAAGCTGTAACGATGAACGACGAGCAGCGCCAGCGATGGATCGACTGCATGGAATCCCGGGCGGCGGAGGGCCTGCGCATGCTGGCCTTGGCGGAGGCCACGGTGGGAGAGCGTGATGATTTCCGCGACGACGATCTCACCTTGCTGGCCTGGGTGGGGTTCGAGGATCCGCCCCGTCCGGGCATCGTCGAGGAGATCGCCACGCTGCAGCGGGCGGGACTGCGGATCGTGATGGTCACCGGAGATCAACGCAGGACGGCGATGAGCATTGCCAAGCAGCTGGGTCTGGTGGATGACGCCTCCGCGGAGGCCGATGGAACCGTCTTTGCCCGGACATCGCCGGAGGAGAAGCTCGAGCTGGTCACCCGCCTGCAGGAAGAGGGGGCGATCGTCGCCATGACCGGCGATGGGGTCAACGATGCCCCTGCGCTCGAGAAGGCCGACATCGGCGTTGCGATGGGACGCCGCGGCACGCAGGTGGCCCGCGAGGCGGCCGACATCGTTCTGCGTGATGATGCCTTCCAGACGATCTCCGTGGCGGTCGAACAGGGCCGAATCATCTTCAACAACATCCGCAAATTCGTGGTCTATCTGCTGTCGGGCAATGTGGGCGAGATCATGATCGTGACCTTCGCGCTTCTGGCGGGCTGGCCGTTGCCGCTGTTGCCGCTTCAGATTCTCTACCTGAACATGATCAGCGATGTCTTTCCCGCGCTGGCCCTGGGCCTGGGCTATCACCAGCCGCAGGTGATGACGGTTCCGCCGCGCCCGAGCAGCGAGGCCATCATCACGCGTTCTCACTGGTACGCGATCCTGGCCTACGGCCTGCTCATCTGCCTGCCTACACTGCTCGGCTTCCTGATTGCCCGCCGCGGCGACGGCGCCGACGGATCCTACGCCGTGACCGTGTCGTTCCTGACCCTGGCGCTGGCCCGTACCTGGCATGTGTTCAACATGCGCGGGAGCGTCTCGGGGATGTGGGTCAACGAGGTGACCCGGAATGTCTATGTGTGGGGCGCGGTCGGCATCAGCCTCACCTTGCTGGTGGCGGCTCCCTACGTTGCGCCCCTCGCGACGATTTTGGGCATCCGACCACCTGGGATGGCCGGATGGTCGTTGATCCTGCCCCTCAGCCTCGTTCCGCTGGCAGTGGCGCAAGGCTGGCGCGCCTGGCGCGCGCGGCAGGCTGCATGAAGGCCGGTTCTTGGCCCAAGGTCTCCAGGGTCTCTGCGATCCGCTCCGGGCGGCCCCAATCGCACCATTTCACGCCATCCAACGCCATCACGGCGCTCTGCCGATGGGCGCGCTCCAGGAGGTCCCGTGAGAAACAGCAGTGGGGCAAGGTGGCGTAAGCGGCCTGGACATAGCCTCGTGCGACTCGGGCCGCATCCATGTCGGTCCCGTCCCGCGTGAGCATCCGACGAAGCGTGTCGAAGGGGGCCATCAGACGGGGATGGAGAGTCCGTCCCAGCCGCCAGAGCGACCGTGCCCGGGCGACGGTCACCATCGTGTTCCACAGAGCTCCGCCGCGCAGCAGGCGCTCGGCATCGGCGAGCTTCGGCTTTTCGGAGAAGTCCAGAATGCTGTGCAGGCGAACGTCCCGGAAATCGGTCGCCAGGTCGTCCCCTGGAACGATCCAGCCATACTCGACTTCCGGCCGGTCGGCACGGGCACCCAGCAGGATCATCTTGCCCGAGCCGCGGACGGCGGCGAGAGCCTGTCGCATTCGGCGCACGAACCGATCCTCGGGCCATATGAAATGGTCCGAGGGCAGCAAGGCCACAATCGCCTGAGGGTCGCGGGCGAGCACGTGCGTCAGGGCCAGGAACACGCCGGCGGCAGTACCCCGGTTCCGTGGCTGCCTGAGCCACAGACCCGGCCGCGGATCCCCGACCGCGTCCCGGACATACCGGCTGTGATGGCGGCCGATGACGGTGACCATCCGTTCAGGAGGGGCCAACCGGCGGGCACGATCCAGGGTGTGCTGCAACATCGAGCGCCGGCCAACGAAGGTGCAGTACTGCTTGGGCCGCTTCTCGCCGAGCCAGCGCTCGATTGTCGGTGACAGCCGCGCGCCCTCTCCGCCGGCCAGAACGACGGTCCAGGTTCGGCCGGTGGATCGATGGGTTCCGAGGGGGTTCAGTTGAATCATCGGTCCAGGCTCCTTCCCGATACGAGATGAGACTTCCTTGCATAATGCCCATGAAGGATCCCGTGGATCGGGGGTGGATGTGCATCCGGCCGCTTCCGGTCATCCATTCGGGCGATCCCTGATACGATGGACGCTGTGCGGAGGGGGTTGGGTCACGCATGGTTGGATTGGCTGGGGCAGCGTCGATCAACTGTCGTACTATCCGAGCTGGAGGTTCGCCGGCGCTGCGGGAGCGCAGGAGATCGAGCGGCGCGCTGCGGCCCTGTCGCTCGCTCTGCCGGGCGGGTGCACGATCTGGGCGTGGGGGAGGTGTCTTGGTGGAGCGCATACATCGAATGCCCTTTGGGGCTGAGATCGAGGCGGACGGCGGCGTGCGCTTCCGGTTGTGGGCGCCGGACGCTGAATCGGTGGAGCTCGTGCTGGAGACGGCCTCCGGCGGCCAGCCAGCCTCCGGCGGCCAGCCAACCTCCGGCGGCCAGGCGGCCGGGGTGCCCATGCAACCGACCGGGCGCGGTTGGTACAGCTGCGCGATCCCCAGCGCCGGAGCCGGCACCCTGTATCGCTTCGCCCTGGCCGGGGGCCTCGCCGTGCCCGATCCGGCCTCGCGGTTCCAGCCGGAGGGTGTCCATGGCCCCAGCCAGGTGATCGATCCGGCGGCATTCCCATGGGAAGATGCCGGCTGGCGGGGACGGGCCTGGGAAGCGAGCGTCATGTACGAACTCCACGTGGGCGCCTTCACCCCCGAGGGGACCTTCCGTGCCGCCGCGCGGAAGATGGCCTACCTGGCCGAGTTGGGCGTCACGGCGGTCGAGCTGATGCCGGTGGCGGCGTTTCCCGGCACGCGGAACTGGGGCTATGACGGCGTTCAGATCTTTGCCCCCGCGGCGCCCTATGGATCCCCCGACGATCTGAAGGCTCTCGTTCAGACGATCCATGCGCAGGGGATGATGGCCCTGCTCGATGTGGTCTACAACCACTTCGGTCCCGAGGGCAACTACCTGCATTGCCACGCGAAGCCCTTCTTCACGTCCCGGCGCGAGACCCCCTGGGGAGCGGCCATCGACTTCGACGGTCCCGACAGCCCGATCGTACGGAGCTTCTTCATTCACAACGCCCTCTACTGGCTGGAGGAGTTTCACTTCGACGGCCTGCGGCTCGACGCGGTCCACGCCATCCACGACCGCTCCGATCCGGACATTCTCGAGGAGTTGGCCGAACGGGTCTCGGCCGGGCCCGGCCGCGAGCGGCGGATTCACCTGATCCTGGAGAACGATGCGAACCAGGCGCGCTACCTGAAGCGAACCTCGAGCGGCTCGCCGGTGCTCTACAGCGCGCAATGGAACGATGACAGCCACCATGCCTTCCACTGCCTGCTCACCGGGGAAACCAACGGCTACTACCAGGACTATGCCGAGGATCCCGGCGCCCATCTCGGCCGCTGCCTGACCGAAGGCTTCGCCTACCAAGGAGAGCCTTCGCGGCATCGCCGGGGACAACCGCGCGGGGAGGTGAGCCGGCATCTACCGCCGCCGGCATTCGTGTCGTTCTTGCAGAATCATGACCAGATCGGCAATCGAGCCCTGGGGGAGCGATTGATCAGCCTGTCCGATCGGGATGCGCTGGAAACGGCCGTACTCCTTCTCCTGCTGGCGCCGTCGCCGCCCCTGTTGTTCATGGGAGAGGAGTTCGGGTGCCGCCAACCGTTTCCCTTCTTCTCCGACTTCGGGCCGGATTTGGCCGCCGGCGTGACCGAGGGCCGCCGGCGGGAGTTCGCCGCCTTCCCCGAATTCGCCGATTCGGGGGCGGTCGAGCGGATCCCCGATCCCCAGGCGGCCGGCACGTTCGAGCGCGCCGTCCTTGACTGGAAGCAAGCCGAGACCCCCGCCGGGGCCGGCTGGCTCGATCTTTACCGGACCCATCTGCGGATTCGTGCCAAGGAGATCACACCGCGCCTGGCCGCCATGCCGGGGGGGCGCGCCCGCTGGCGGCGGTGGAACGAACGCGCCCTGGGGGCCGAATGGGTGCTGGGCGATGATTCCCGCCTGAGCCTGCTGGCCAACCTGGGCGGCCCCGCGATACGCTGTCCGCGGCCGGAGGGTCGCCTGATCGCCCAACACAACATGCCGGCGGCCGAGTCGCCTGGGGCCGTGCGGCTCCGGCGGTGGTCGGCGGCCTGGTTTCTTTGTGACCGTGCATCCTGAGGAGGGAGAATGAACCGTGAGGCGCTCGATGCTCTTGCGCAGAGCTGCGGCATCGAACAGCACTACTGGGACATCCGCGGCCGGCGCCATACGATCTCGGATCGCACGAAGCGCGTGCTGCTGCGCGCCATGCATATCGAGGTCGATGATGACGAGGCCGTGCGCCGGGCACTGATCGATCGTGAACGGGACGGTTGGGCGCGGGGACTGCCTCCAGTTCTGGTTCGGCGAAGCGGTGACGATCCCCTGGTCCTGGAACTGTGCCTCCCGCAAGATCGCCTGGAAGAGCATCTGATCTGGACCCTGCTCGAGGAGGGCGGCACCCGGCACCAGGACCGTTTCCGCCCGCGTGATATCGAGGCGATCGACGAACGCAGCTTCGACGGCAGAACGTTCGTGAAGATCGGTCTGCCGATCACGGCACGCACCGGCCTCGGCTATCATCAGATTATCATCCGACCCGAGGACGGCCCCGACGCCGTCGCCACAACGCGCCTGGTCGTCGTCCCGGACGCTTGCTACATCCCTCCCGGGATGGGGCCCCGCGACCGGGTGTGGGGGCCGGCCGTGCAGGTCTACGCGCTGCGCTCGGATCGCAACTGGGGCATGGGCGACTTCACGGATCTGAAGCGGCTGGTCGAACGATCCGCGCAGCAGGGTGCGGGACTGGTTGGTCTGAATCCCATGCATGCGCTTTTCCCGCACGATCCCAGCCGGCGCAGCCCCTACAGCCCCTCGACCCGCAGCTTCACGAACACGCTCTATATCGATGTGGAAGCCGTGCCCGATTTCGCGGAAAGCGAGGCCGCGCAACAGGCCGTTGCCGATCCCGAGCTCCAAACGCGTCTCGCGGCGCTCCGGGAGATCGAGCTGGTGGACGGGGCGGCGGTGTCCGAGGCGAAGCGCTCCATTCTGGAGATGCTTTTCGAGCATTTCCGGGAGTGTCACATCGGGCCGGGGACGGTGCGCGGCGAGGCCTTTCGAGCCTATCAAGCCCAGGGCGGACACGCTCTCTGGCAGCATGCCCTGTTCCAGGCGCTGGCCGAGGATCGCCGCGATCAGGACGAGCGGCAGTGGGGCTGGCCGGTCTGGCCCGAGCCGTATCGAGATCCGGCCAGTGATGCGGTCGAGGCGTTCGCGCGTGAGAATGCCGAGCGTGTCGAGTTCTACCAATACATGCAGTGGCAGGCGCAGCTCCAGCTCGCCGAGGTCGGAGGCCGATCGCTCGAGCTGGGTCTCAAGGTCGGTCTCTATCAAGATCTCGCCGTGGGCGTCGACGCCGGCGGGCTCGATACGTGGTTGGAACAGGAGCTGTACGCCCTGGAGGCGCGCATCGGGGCGCCCGCGGATGATTTCCATCCCGAGGGACAGGAGTGGGGCCTGCCCCCGATGATTCCCCATCGCCTGCAGTCGCTGGGCTACCAACCGTTCGTCACGGCGCTGCGCGCCAATATGCGCCACGGGGGAGCGCTCCGTATCGACCATGTCATGGGGCTCATGCGACTCTTCTGGGTCCCGAAGGGAGACCGTCCCACCGAGGGGGCCTATGTTCGTTACCCGTTGCATGATCTGCTTGGTATCCTGGCGCTCGAGAGTCAGCGCAACCACTGCATGGTGATCGGGGAAGATCTGGGCACGGTGGATGACGAAGTCCGCAAGGCCATGGAGCCGGGCGGTATTCACGCCTACCGGGTCTTCTACTTCACCAAGAACGAGCGCGGCGCGTTTCTGGAACCGGAGGCATACCCAGCCCAAGCCCTGGTCACGATCAGCACGCACGACCTGCCCACTCTGTCAGGGTACTGGAGCGGCCGCGACATCCAGCAGCGGGTTGAGCTGGGGCTCTATCCGGAGAAAACCGTCGAAGAGGCGCAGATTCTCGAGCGCACCCAGGATCGCACGCGCATCATGATGGCGCTGTCGAACGCCGGGCTGCTGCCGGCCGGCGTCGGCCTGAATGCCTCCTTTCTTCCGGAGTTGACCGATGAGCTGATCCTCGCCATCCATACCTACCTGGCACGCACCCCCGCGCGGATGATGACCTTCCAGCTGGAAGACATCGTGGGCCAGCGCGATCAGGTCAACCTGCCCGGTACGGTGGAGCAACACCCCAACTGGTGCCGGAAGCTGCCGGTCACGATGGAGCAGCTGGCCGAGGATGAGCGTTTCGCGGCCTTGACCGAGGCGCTGCGGCGCGAGCGCGGGAGCGGGCGGATCGCCACCGAGGATGCCGGGATCTCGCCGGACGGCCGCCGGGCCGCCGTGATCCCGCGGGCCACCTACCGGTTCCAGATGAGCCGCCGCTTCACCTTCGATCATGTGGCCGCCCGGGTGCCGTACCTGAAGCGCTTGGGCATCAGCCACTGCTATCTGTCGCCGATTCTCAAGGCGCGTCCGGGCAGCTTGCACGGGTATGACATCATCGACCACAGCCAGATCAACCCCGAGATCGGCAGCCGGAGTTCCTTTGAGCATCTGGTTCACGTCCTCAAGCAGCACCAGATGGGGCTGATTCTGGACATGGTTCCCAACCACATGGGCATCGGTTCCGACAATCCATGGTGGTGTGACGTTCTCGAGCACGGCCCGGCGTCGCCCTATGCCGGGTTCTTCGATATCGATTGGGAGCCGGTCAAGATCGAGCTGCGCGGCAAGGTTCTGCTCCCCTTTCTCGAGGATCATTACGGCATCGTGCTCGAGCGCAAGCTTCTCCGAGTCCTCTTCGATGCCGACCAGGGGACCGTTTCGCTCGGCTACCACGAGCACCGCTTTCCGATCGATCCGCAGACCTATCCGCTGCTTTTCACCCATGGGATCGAGCGGATGAAGAAGGCCCTGGGGCCGGACGATCAGAACCTGCGCGAGTATCTCTCCCTGATCGATGCCTTCGCCCATCTTCCTGGAAGGGACGAGACGGACACGGCCCGGGTCACGGCCCGGTTGCGCGATCAGGAGGTTCTCAAGCGCCACCTGGTCCGCGTCTGCGCGGCCAGCGAGCCCATCGGCCGGTTCATCGACGAGAGCGTCCGCCGGTTCAACGGCCGGGAAGGGGATCGGGGCAGTTTCGATTCCTTGGACCGGTTGTTGTCGAGGCAAGCCTACCGGCTGGCCTACTGGCGGGTCGCCTCGGATGACATCAACTACCGGCGATTTTTCGACATCAACGATCTGGCCGGTCTGTCGATGGAGAACCGGGCGGTCTTCGAGAAGACCCACCGCTTCATCCTCGAGCTCATCGGGAAGGGCCAGGTACAGGGTCTGCGCATCGATCATCCGGACGGGTTGCGCGATCCCGAGACCTATTGCCGCTGGCTCCAGGAGGCAGCGCGTCTGGCGGGCACACCACCCGGCGCCGGGGCGCTCGCCCCGGCCACGACCGAGGAAGGCAAGGGCGCACCCGGCCTGTATGTGGCGCTCGAGAAGATCCTGGTCGGAAAGGAGAGCCTGCCGCCGGCCTGGCCGGTCCATGGAACGACAGGGTATGACTTCGCCTGCGACGCCATTGCCCTGCTCACGGATCACGAAGGCGAGCCGGACATGGAGCGGATCTACAACCGCTTCGTGGGGCGCAAGACCGACTTTCCCGAACTGCTGCATCACTGCAAGAAGATGATCGTGCAAGGGTCGCTGGGCAGTGAGTTGAACGTCCTGGCCACCGACCTGAACCGGATCGCCGAAGCGGACCGCCATACGCGCGACTTCACCCTGAGCCGCCTCAAGGACGCTTTGGCCGAGGTCGTCGCCTGCTTTCCCGTCTACCGGACCTATGTGACGACCGCGGGTGTGAGCCCCGGCGACCGCCGGCAGGTCGAAACCGCCATCGCCCGCGCGCGGGCGCGGTCGCAGGCGACCGACGTGAGCATCTATGACTTCATCGCGCGCATCCTGTTGCTCGATCTTCCCCGCGACCGCGGTCCGGAGATCCGGTCGTCGGCGGCCCGCTTCGCCATGCGATTCCAGCAGTACACCGGCCCGGTGATGGCCAAGGGCATGGAAGATACCGCCTTCTACATCTACAACCGCCTGCTGTCCTTGAACGATGTTGGCAGCGATCCGACCCGTTTCGGCATCACGGTGGATGAGTTCCACCGGCGCAATCTGGAGCGCCGGAGGTGCTGGCCGCACAGCATGTTGAGCGGTTCGACCCATGATCACAAGCGCAGCGCCGACGTGCGGGCGCGCATCAGCGTGCTCGCCGAGATCCCCGATCTGTGGCAGGTGCAGGTGTCACGCTGGCACCGCATGAATCGCAACCTCAAGCGCCGGTTGGGCCGGATCCTGGCGCCTTCGAAGAACGATGAGTATGCCGTCTACCAGACCCTGGCCGGCGCCTGGCCGGCCGCAGAGATGGCCGGCGAACAGCGGAAGGCCTTCATTCAGCGCATCGAGGGCGCCATGATCAAGGCCGTGCGGGAGGCGAAGGTTCACAGCAGCTGGATCAATGTCAATCCTGACTACGAGGATGCCTTGCGCGGCTTCGTGAGCGCTCTTCTGGCCGGCACGGACGGCAATGCCTTCCTGGACGATTTCCTGCTCTTCCAGAGGCGGCTGTCCCACTACGGCATGCTCAATGGGCTTGCCCTGACGCTCCTGCAACTGACGAGCCCCGGCGTGCCCGACATCTATCAGGGAGACGAGCTCTGGCGCTACTCGCTCGTCGATCCCGACAACCGCCGGGGCGTCGACTTCGATCGGCGCCAGGCGTTGCTGGGCGAGATCGGCAATGCCGCCGAGCAAGCTCCCGGCGGGAGGGCCGCCTACGCGGGATCGCTCTTCGCCGATCTGGTGGACGGGCGCGCGAAGCTGTTCTTGATCCAGCGGATTCTCGAACTGCGCGCGGGCCGTGAGAGGCTCTTCCGCGAAGGGGAGTATGTTCCCTTGACCGTGCACGGTGAGCAGGCTGCGCACCTGTGCGCCTACGCCCGCCGGGACGCTGAGGCCTGCGCGGTCATCGTGGCCCCGCGCATCTGCGCCAAGCTTCTGGCCTTCGAAGCGGGACGCCTCCCGCTGGGGTCCGGCGTGTGGAAGGATACGCGGGTGGTCCTCCCCGAAGAGGAAGCCGAAGGGGCCTACACCCATCTGTTGACCGGTGAGTCGCTGCTGGCGACCCGCCACGGCCGGCAGAGGATGCTGTCCGTGGCCGACATCTGCCGCACGGTGCCCCTCGGTCTGTGGGTCCGCGAACCGCGCACCTAGCGGCAGGTATAGCCGCCGTCGATGACCAGTTCGCTTCCGGTGATGAACTTGGCCTCGTCGGATGCCAGGTAGACGACCCCGTGGGCGATGTCGTCCGGTTCACCCACATGGCCGATGGGATGGGCGGCATCGAGCCGCTCGCGGAACTCGGCGACGCTGCCGCCGGAACGCTGCGCCAGATCTTCCACCAACGGTGTCCAGATGTAGCCGGGGTGCACGGAATTGACCCGGATCCTATCCCCTGCGTAGAGCAATGCATCCGTCTTGGTCATGAGCCGGACGGCGCCCTTGGACGCATGATAGGGCGGAATGTCGGGAGCACTGATGATGCCGTAGATCGACGACAGGTTGATGATGCTGCCGGCTCCGGCAGCCCGCATCTGGGGGATCGCATGCTTCGTGCACAGGAAGACCCCCTTGACGTTGATGTCGAGGACCTTGTCCCAATCCTCCAGGCTGAGCTCATCCGTGGGGCGATCGGCACCGGAAATGCCCGCATTGTTGACCAGTATCTGCAGGTTGCCGAACCGATCTCGAACGTCGGCAAATGCGCTCAGAACGGAATCCTCCGAAGCGACATTCATGTTCCAGTAGTGGGCGTGGCCGCCTTCCGATCGGATCGCTTCGGCGACCTTGGAGCCTTCGTCATCCAGGATGTCGGTGACCGCCACCGTGGCGCCGTTTCTGGCGAGCTGGTGGCAGCATGCCCGTCCGATTCCCAATCCGCCGCCGGTCACCAAGGCGACCTTGTTCGCGAGGCGATGCATGGGTTCCTCCCGCATTGCGTTCCGATATCCAGCGAGTCCTGGGCCTGTGGCGGCCCAATGATTCGAAGCCTACGAAGCCATGCTTCCGGGGACTACAGGGAGGACTCCCTTGGCTGTTACCCAGTCTGCCCCGATGGCAACCGCCACAACGTGTCGGTGCCACGTGAGGTGGTGTCGCGTGAGGTGGCGCTGCGTGCGGTGGTGTCGTGTGCGGTGGTGCCACGTGAGGTGGCGCTGCGTGCGGTGGTGCCGTGTGCGGTGGTGCCGCGTGCGGTGGCGCTGGGTGCGGTGGCGCTGCTGATGGAAGGATGCCGTCTGTCTCTTCGTGCGGCCGGCTCTCAGGCCCCGGCCGATCGGGAGGCCGCGGTCTGCTGCATCCCGGCATAGAGACGTTCCACATCCGCGCGCCGGCACAATTCCGTACCGGGCGTCATGACCGCCGCCGCTCCGGCGGCGACCCCGAAACGAACCGCGTCGGCGAGCGGGGCATCCTGGACCCATTGGTGAACGATCCCGGCTACCATGCTGTCACCGGCGCCGACCTTGCTGCGGATCGGAACCGTGGGGGCGGAGATGCGATCGGTGCCGTCTTCGGTCACCAGCAGGGCGCCTCCCCGTCCGAGCGAGACGACGACCACGGCGGCGCGGTTGTCCCCGATCAACTCTCGGGCGGCGGCCTCGATCGCGGCGTCCTCCTCCAGTTCTCTACCGACCAGTGCGCCCAGTTCGGCCAGATTGGGCTTGATGAGATCGACGCGCTGCGCAAGGGCCAGGCGCAGGGCCTCTCCCCTGGTGTCGACCACGAAGCGTACCTGGCCGGGCAGCTTCCTGCGCAATCGCGCATAGAAGTCCGGGCGTACGCCGGGAGGCAGACTGCCGCTGGCGACAACGCAGCGGGCCTCGCGGGCGGCCTCCGCGCAGCCGTCCAGGGCACGCTCGGACTCCTTCTCGGTCAGTTTCGATCCCGGCATGACCAGGCGGTACTGCGC
>CAYQJL010000132.1:0-29053 GCA_964417675.1 uncultured bacterium
GGCCAGGGACAACTGCGGCCGCCCGCCCGCCACGACGCATGCAGGCCGGCAGCGGCACCTCACCAGCGGCGCCTCACCAACGGTTGCGGAGAAAACGCACCCGGTCACTTGCCACGCGGCCTATGGGCAGCAACTCGTTTCATCCGATGCGGGTCGGCCGAACGGGCGGTGGGAAACTAGACGGAAACTAGTCGGAAACTCGCCTCACCCGATGCGGGTCGCCCGCACGGGCGCTGGAGAACGGAGTCAGCGCCGTTGGCAAGGAGGCCAACCGCTCGGACCGGGAGGCGGATCGTCACACGGCCGCCGCAGAGATCAGACGGCCAGGGGTAGGATTCGGGCGGGTGCGCGCTCCGGACGGGCCGGCTCCAGCAACCCGACCGCGAGGACCTCATCCATGGTTGCCACCGGCCTCACATCGAGGCCTGCGCGGATCTCGGCCGGCATCTCCCCCAGGTGCTTGGCATTCGCAGCGGGGATCAGCACGGTTGCAAGGCCTGCCCGCCGCGCCGCGAGGATCTTCTCGTTCAGGCCGCCCACGGCCAGAACCGCGCCCCGGAGGGTGATCTCGCCGGTCAGGGCCACATCGGCCCGTGTGGCCCGGCCGGTCAGGGCCGAGACCAAGGCCAGGGCAATCGTGACACCGGCCGAGGGGCCATCCTTGGGCACCGCCCCCTCGGGAACGTGCACGTGCAGATCGGTCCGGCGGTGGAAGCGCGGATCGAGCCCCAGCTCCTCCTGCCGCGAGCGCACATAGGAAAGCGCCGCCTGCGCCGATTCCCGCATGGTCTCGCCCAGCTGGCCGGTCAGCAGCAGCGTTCCCCGGCCGGGATAGGCGCCCACCTCGATCTGCAACAGGTCCCCTCCGGAGGCCGTCCAGGCCAGTCCGGTGGCCAGCCCGATGCGGTTGCCGGCTTGGAGAAGCTGGATCGCGTGGCGCGGCACACCGAGAAGGCCGCGGAGGCGTTCGGGCCCGATCGTCAGTCCCAGGGTCCGCCGGCGGCCCTTGCGCGCTCCGGCAGCGGGCAGCGACAGCAGCGCATCCTCACCCCCGGCCTTCACCTTGGCGGCCCGCCGGCACAGGCGCGCGATCTCGCGCTCGAGCTGCCGGACGCCGGCCTCACGCGTGTAGCCGTGCACCAGCGCGCGATACGCCTCCTCTTCCAGGGTAAGATCCCCGTCGACCAGCCCATTGGCCCGGCGCTGCCGGGGCAGCAGAAACCGCCGGGCGATCTCGATCTTCTCGAGCTCGGTGTAGCCGGGCAAGCGGATGATCTCCATGCGGTCGCGCAGGGGTTCGGGGATCGCATGGAGCTGATTGGCGGTCGTGATGAACAGCACCCGTGACAGGTCGTAGTCGACCTCGAGGTAGTGATCGGTGAAGGCCACATTCTGCTCGGGATCGAGCACCTCGAGCAGCGCGGCGGCGGGATCCCCACGGTGGTCGGATCCGATCTTGTCAATCTCATCGAGCAGGATCACCGGATTCACCGAGCCGGCCCGGCGCATGGCCTGGAGGATGCGCCCCGGAAGGCTGCCGACGTAGGTCCGGCGGTGCCCGCGGATCTCGGACTCGTCGCGCACACCGCCCAGGCTCATGCGTACGAACTCGCGGCCCAGGGCCCGCGCAATGCTGCGGCCCAGGGATGTCTTGCCCACTCCGGGCGGCCCGCTGAGGCAGAGAATGGGGCCGCGCACCTCGCCGGCCAGCTTGATCACGGCGATCAGTTCGAGAATCCGCTCCTTGACCTTCGAGAGCCCGAAGTGGTCCTGGTCGAGAATCCGCGCGGCGCGCGCCAGGTCGCGGGTATCGCGGGTCGCGTGATGCCAGGGCAGCTGGATCAGCCAGTCCAGGTAGCTTCGGGACACCGTGGCCTCGGGCGAGATCGGCGCCATGCGGCCCAGGCGGGCAAGCTCGCGCAGGGCCCGCTCCTCGATCGCGGCCGGCATCTGCGCCTCGGCAATCGAGGCCGCCAACTCCTCCAGCTCCTCGCGCTCTTCGTCCAGCAGGGGCTCGGACCGGCCATCTTCCTGCGCCGCGGCTCCCGCGGCCTCTTCACGCGCGCAGCGCTGCTGATCCTCGAGCAGGAGGCGGCGCAGCGCTTCCAGACGCTCTCCACTGGTCTCACAAGCAAGCAGGCGCTGCTTCTCGGCCACGGCCGTATGGATATGGGCGGCCACCTTGAGAGACAGGATACCCGGATCCTCCACGCCGCGGATCGCGAGGGCCACCTCGGGGGCCACCCGTCGATGGCGCCGCACATAGCGCAGGAAGGCGCGGCGGACCTCGGCGGCCAGCGCGGGCGCAGGGAGCGGTTGGCCGCCGGCCGGATCCAGGACGCGGAATTCGGACGCCAGGCCGCCGGCCCACTCTTGGCCCCCGGTGAGTCTGACCCGCGCGAGGCCCTCCACCAGGATGCGCAGGGAACCGTCCGGCAGACGGAACAGCTGCAGGATCCGCAGGAGCGTGCCGGTTTCATGCAGGTCGCGGATCCCCGGCTCGGCCGTCTCGGGCCGGCGTTGGGTCGCCGCCAGGACGAGCCGCCCCCCGTCGGCCGCAGCGCCGAAATCCGCGGCGGCGGACTCTTCCACCGCGCGGATCGAGCAGGGCCGCCCCACGAACAGCGGCATCGTGACATGGGGAAAGAGGACCACATCGCGCAGCGGCAGCAGCGGAAGACGCCGGGGCAGGGCCAGATCGCCCCCGCCGTCCGGGAGTGTGAGCCGCGGGGCTGCCGCTGGGGCGCTAGGCTTCTTTCTTGGACTCACGGTAGTGGATGGTCGGCGCGGCGCCCTTGGTGATGACCTCGTCGGTGATGATGCACGTATCGGCGCCCTTCCAGGAAGGGAGCTCATACATGATGTTGAGCATGGACTCTTCCAGCACCGACCGGAGTCCGCGGGCGCCGGCCTTGCGCGAGGCCGCGATGTGGGCCACCGCCGTGAGCGCCTCCTCGGTGAACTCCAACTGCACATCTTCGAGTTCGAAGAACTTCTGGTATTGCTTCGTCAGCGCGTTCTTCGGGCGCGTGAGCACCTGGATCAGAGCGGCCTCGTCCAGCTCCGAGAGCGTGACGGCCACCGGCAGGCGTCCGACCAGTTCGGGAATCAGCCCGTAACGCAGCAGATCCTCATGCTCGATGCGCTCGTAGAGCTCGGTCAGGCCGAGGTTCTTGTTGCTGCGCGAGTCGGCGCCGAAGCCGATGCTCTTCTTGCCGATGCGGTGTCCCACAATCCGGTCGATGCCCTCGAAGGCGCCGCCGCAGATGAAGAGAATGTTCTTCGAGTTGATCTCGATGTATTTCTGCTGGGGATGCTTGCGCCCGCCCTGCGGCGGCACGTTGGCCACGGTGCCCTCCAGAATCTTCAGCAGTGCCTGCTGGACCCCCTCGCCGGACACATCGCGGGTGATGGAGGGATTCTCGCTCTTGCGTGCGATCTTGTCGATCTCGTCGACGTAGATGATGCCGCGCTCGGCCGCGGCCACGTTGTAGTCGGCCGCCTGCAGGAGCCGGAGCAGGATGTTCTCGACATCCTCTCCCACGTACCCCGCCTCGGTGAGCGTCGTCGCGTCGGCGATGGCGAAGGGCACCTTGAGGAAGCGCGACAGCGTGCGCGCCAGCAGCGTCTTGCCCGATCCGGTGGGCCCCACGAGGAGGATGTTGCCCTTCTCGAGCTCAACGTCCCCAGCCTTGGGCGGGTTGTAGATGCGCTTGAAATGGTTGTAGACCGCCACCGAGAGCACCCGCTTGGCCTTGTCCTGGCCGATGACGTATTCGTCCAGCAGGCCCTTGATCTCGGGCGGGGTCGGCAAATCCTTGGGCGTCTCGAGAATCGGTTGCTGCGCTTCCCCTTCCAGGATGTCATTGCACAGCTTGACGCATTCGCTGCAGATGTATACACCGGGACCGGAAATCAGGCGGGCGACCTCGTCCTGGCCGCGACCACAGAACGAACAGCGGATGGGTTGCGGTGTCCCGGTACGCTTCTTCATGATGTCTCCTTAGGCAGCGAGCGCTGGTATCACTCCACCAGGGAGACCGGGGGATCGGCCGCCCTCGCGTTTCCAGGCCCCCGCCACCCGGGGACCCCGCTCCAAGCTCAGATATCGGCGCATCCTACTTCTTCTTGACGATGACATCGTCGACCAGGCCGTACTCCCGGGCCTCTTCGGCCGACATGAAGAAGTTGCGGTCGGTATCCTTGCGGATCTTCGCCAGGTCGTTGCCGGTGTGATGCGCCAGGATCTCGTTGATCTTCTCCCGCAGGGTCAGGATCTCCTTGGTGTAGATCTGCATGTCGGTGGCCTGGCCGCGGCTGCCCCCCATCGGCTGGTGGATCATCACCCGGGCGTGCGGCAGCGCACTGCGCTTGCCCGCCGCGCCGGCCGCCAACAGCAAGGCCCCCATACTGGCCGCTTGCCCCATGCAGATCGTCGAAACGTCGGGCTTGACGAACTGCATGGTATCATAAATTGCCAGCCCCGCGGAGACGACTCCCCCCGGCGAATGGATGTAGATGTGCACGTCCCGGTCCGGGTCCTCGGCCTCGAGGAAGAGCAACTGGGCTATGACCAGGTTGGCGGTGATGTCATCGATCACCGTCCCCACGAAGATGATGCGGTCCCGCAGTAGCCGCGAGAAGATGTCATAGGCCCGCTCGCCGCGGCTGGACTGCTCGACGACGATCGGCACCAGGGACGACAGGGAGGCCGCTTCCGCATCCGACTGCGGGGCGAAGGCCCCCGGCCGCCAGGCGGCCGCCTCGTAGGGGTTGGCCCGCCAACGGGCGGCCCCGCTGAGCAGATCTCCCCCCCCGGCGATGCTCATGGGCCCGAATCCGGCGGCGAACCCTCCTTGACGCGACGACGCGGCACGCTTCTCACTCATTCGCTCTTCTCCTTTTCCCCGTCCGTGGCAACGCTTCCCGCCCCCTGCTCGAGGGCCACGCTTGCGATCCCCTGTTCAGGAGCAACGTCTCCAACCCCCCCATTCGGGAGCAACGTCTCCGGCCCCCTATTCGGGAGCAACGTCTCCGGCCCCCTCTTCGGGGCGCGCCGGCGCTCGGCCCGACCCGGCCCCCGCCATGGCGGAGGAGGGCACCTTCACTTCGCGGACCTGGACCTTCGAGCGCAACGCTTCCAGAACGCGGCGTTCGAAGAGGAAGTCCTGGAATCGGTCCAGATCCCCGATGTCCTTCTTCACATCCTCCAGCGCGCGTTGTTCCTGGTCGGCGATCCTCTTCAACTCGGCATCCACCATCTGACGGCTGACCGAGATCCCCTCCCGTTCCCCGACGCGCGCCAGGATGATCTCGCGCCGGTGAGAGCGCTCGATGTACGGGCGGTAGGAGCTCTCGAGCTCCTCGGCGGTGACCTCGCGGCCCTCCTCCTTGAGACGCCTCTCCAGCCTCTCGAGGGCCATCTTGATCGAGCCTTCCGGCAGTTCGAAGCTGTTGTCCCGGAGCAGACGGTCCACGATCGCATGCTCCAGCCGTTCCTGGGACGCCATGCGCTTCTCCGACTCGAGTCGCAGGCGCACCTTGGCCCGCAGCCCGGCCACATCGAGGCCCGGCTCGAGCTTCCCGGTGAATTCATCGTCCAAGGCCGGCAGCTTCTTCTCGGCTATTTGCACGGCCGTCATCCGGTAGCGGCGGACCTGGCCCCGCAGATCCTCGTTGTTGAAATCCTCCGGGTAGGTGACATCGAGCTCGCGCGACTCCCCCCGGGCGATGCCCAGGGAGGCTTCGCGGAACTCCTTGAGCAGGTTGGCCGCACCGGCTTCCAGGCGGGTGGGCTCCTTCTCGGTGCCGGGCAACCGCTGGCCCTGCTCGTCGATGCTCTCGAGCTCGGCCTCGACGACGTCGCCGGCCTCCGCCGGCCGCTCCACCGGGACCACCTCGGCCAGACGCTCGCGCAACCAGTCGATCTGTTGCCCGATCTCGGCGTCATCGACCTCCTCGATGAGCTGATCGACCTCCATCTGGTCGTAGCCGCCGATCTGGACATCCGGCCAGACCTCCACCGTGAAGGTGAAGGTCAGCGGCTCGCCACGTTCGTAGCGCAGACTCGCCACCCGTCCGGGAGCCGCCGGGCGCAGCTGATGTTCGTCGATGGCTTCCCGAATGCCGCTGGGCACCAGTTCCTCGAGCACGGCCTGGTCGATGTCCTCATGGAACTTCTTCAGAATCAGCGACGCCGGGACCTTTCCGGGCCGGAACCCGGGAAAGGTGTGGCGCCGGCGGAACTCAGCGACCATCCGGTCGATGAAGGCCGTGACGTCGGCGGCCTCGATGTGAATGTCCAGCGCCCGTTCGAGCGGCCCGGTCGTACGCAGTTCAGATCTCACCGTTGAAACCTCCTGGAAGGTGATCGCCCACACGCGGCAACGGGGGGCTCAAGTGGCAAGGCGACCCGCCCCCGCGGGGGCGGGTGAGAACCTGCGAGAGGGGGGACTCGAACCCCCACGAGGAAACCCCACTGGATCCTAAATCCAGCGCGTCTACCAGTTCCGCCACTCTCGCGGAAGGGGCCGCTAGCGCCCCTTGAATTCCGGTGTGCGCTTCTCGAGAAAGGCGCCGGTCCCCTCCCGCATGTCCTCGGTCGTCCACAGCAGGCCGAAGAGCGCCTGTTCGAGCCAGGAGCCCTCTTCCAGAGAACCGTCCAACCCGCGCTGCACGGCCTCGAGGGCATAGCGCACGGCCACCGGCCCGCGCGCGGCAATCGCTGCGCCTATCTTCCGGCAGGCCGGGAGAAGCTCCTCGGGCGCGACCACATCGTTGACCAGGCCGATCCGCTTGGCGGTCTCGGCATCAATCGGATCGCCGGTGGTCATCATCTGCAGCGCCCAGCCGAGGCCGACGAGCCGCGCAAGCCGCTGCGTGCCGGCATACCCAGGAATCAACCCCAGGGTGACCTCGGGCAACCCCATGCGCGCCTTGCTGCTGGCGATCCGGAAGTGGCAGCACATGGCCAACTCCAGGCCTCCGCCCAGGGCCCACCCATTGACCGCCCCGATCACCGGCTTCGGGCAGCGCGAGATCCCCTCCATCACCGTCTGGCCCAGACGCGAGAGGGTCTGGGCCTGGACCGGCGACAGGCTGGCGAGTTCCTGGATGTCGGCACCGGCCACGAAGGCCTTCTCGCCGCCGCCGGTCAGGATCACGACCCGCACGTCACCGTTGAGCGCAATCTGATTGAACAGGTCATGCAGCTCATGGAAGGTCTGCTGGTTGATTGCGTTGAGCTTCTCGGGCCGGTTGACGGTGACCGTGGCGATCGAACCGCTCTCTTCGTACAGCAAGTACTCGTATGCCATGCCTGACGCCTCCCTCAAAGGTACCCATTCTGCAAAGAAGGGAAAGCGTAGGGCCTCGCGGGAGGCAAGTCAATCGCGCCGGTGGATCCGGGCTTGCTTCCGGTTCGGAAACCGCCCGGGGGGAAAGATCCTCTAGTCCACTGTTTTTTGAATACGTTACGCCATCCGGTCCGCCCAAGACGCTCCACGCAAACCCTTTGACCGCCGCCGCCATGATTCTCTATAGTGGACGTTCTGCACTCATGAGGGAGGTAGAACCTCTCGGCGGCAGGCGGGTGAAGGTTGGGAGGATGAGTATGGCGACCGATCCGAGACTTGAAGAACTCCGACGCAGGCGGGAAGAAGCGCAGCTGGGGGGCGGCCAGGATCGCATCGACAAGCAGCATGCCAAGGGCCGCCTGACAGCGCGCGAACGGATGGATCTGCTGCTCGATCCCGGATCGTTTCAGGAAACCGGCGTATTCGTCACACACCGCTGTTCCGATTTCGGCATGAAGGAACGCACCATCACCGGCGACGGCGTCATCGCCGGGCGGGGCCTGATCGATGGGCGGCCGGTGTACGCCTTCGCGCAGGACTTCACCGTCTTCGGGGGCACCCTGTCGGCCTCCAATGCGCGCAAGATCTGCCAGATCATGGACCAGGCGGTCAAGACCGGCTGCCCGGTCATCGGCCTCAACGACTCGGGCGGCGCCCGCATCCAGGAAGGCGTGGCCAGCCTCGGGGGCTATGCCGACATCTTTCTGCGCAACACCCTCGCATCCGGTGTGGTGCCGCAGATCTCCGCCATCCTGGGCCCCTGCGCGGGCGGGGCGGTCTACTCGCCCGCCATCACCGATTTCACGATCATGACGCGGGAGACGAGCCACATGTTCGTCACCGGCCCCGACGTGGTCAAGACCGTCACCCAGGAGGACGTGAGCTTCGAAGATCTGGGCGGGGCCTGGACCCACAACACCAAGAGCGGCGTTGCCCATTTCGCCGCCAATGACGACCGCCACTGCATCGAGCTGACCCGCGCCCTGCTCTCGTATGTCCCGCAGAACAACATGGAAGATCCACCCGTCCTCGACAGCGGGGATGATCCCGATCGCGAGGACGCCGATCTCGACAGCCTCGTGCCGCCCGAGCCGGACAAGCCCTACGACATGCGGGAGGTCATCCGCCGCGTCGTGGACCAGACCACCTTCCTGGAAGTGCACGAGCACTATGCCCGCAACATCGTGGTCGGGTTCGCGCGTCTGGCCGGGCATTCGATCGGCATCGTCGCCAACCAACCGGCCTACCTGGCCGGCGTCCTGGACATCGAGAGCTCCCGCAAGGGCGCCCGGTTCGTACGCTTCTGCGACGCCTTCAATATCCCCATCGTCACCTTCGAAGATGTCCCCGGCTTCCTGCCCGGCACGGCCCAGGAATGGGGCGGCATCATCACCAATGGCGCCAAGCTGCTCTACGCCTTCTGTGAGGCCACGGTCCCGAAGCTGACCGTGATCACCCGCAAGGCGTACGGCGGCGCCTACGATGTGATGAGTTCGAAACACATCCGCGGGGATGTCAACATCGCCTGGCCGGGGGCCGAGATCGCCGTGATGGGCGCCGGGGGCGCGGTCAAGATCATCTTCCGCGAGGCGCTCAAGAACGCCGCCGATCCGGTGGCGGAGCAGAAGCGTATCGTGGAGGAGTACCGGACCACCTTCGCCAATCCCTATGTGGCCGCCGGCTACGGCTACATCGACGATGTGATCCGCCCGCGCGAGACGCGGCCGTATCTGATTCGTGCGCTCCGGTTCCTGGAGAACAAGCGGCTCCAGAACCCCCCCAAGAAGCACGGGAACATCCCGCTCTAACCGGGTCTGCGGAAATGGAGCCGAACTGCGATGAAGCCACCCAAGCAGAGCCTGACGCCAGAGATCGACGAGCAAGCGCGCCGCTGGGCCGCGGCCGCTGCGACGCAACGCCAGCGGCGTGAACGCTTCGCGGCCTCCTCCCTGGAACTCAAGGCCCTCTACGATCCGGGCGACAGCGCCGCGATCGACTTCGCCGCGGAGATCGGCTATCCCGGCCAGTATCCCTACACCCGGGGCGTTCAGGCGACCATGTACCGCGGCCGCTTCTGGACGATGCGCCAGTATGCCGGCTTCGGCACCGCGGCCGAGACCAACCGCCGCTTCCGCTATCTGCTCGGCCAGGGCCAGACCGGCCTCTCGGTGGCCTTCGACCTGCCGACGCAGATGGGGCACGACTCCGACTCGCCCGTGGCGGCCGGCGAGGTCGGCAAGGTCGGCGTGGCCATCGACAGCCTGGAGGACATGGAAGCCCTGCTCGACCAGATTCCGTTGGGCGAGGTCTCCACCTCGATGACCATCAACGCCCCGGCCGCGATCCTGCTGCTGATGTATCAGGCCGTGGCCGAGCAGCAAGGGGTCGCTCCGGCGCGGCTCGCGGGCACGACCCAGAATGACATTCTCAAGGAGTACGAGGCGCGCGGCACCTTCATCTTCCCCCCCGAGCCCAGCCTGAAGATCTTCGCCGACATCGTCGAGTACTGCCGCGACCGGCTGCCGCGCTGGAACACGATCTCGATCAGCGGCTATCACATCCGCGAGGCCGGTTCGACCGCGGTGCAGGAGATCGCCTTCACCCTGGCCAACGCGGTGACCTATGTGCAGGCCGCCCTCGACCGCGGGCTGGCGGTCGATGACTTCGCCCCGCGGCTCTCCTTCTTCTTCAACGCCCACAACCATCTGCTCGAGGAGGTGGCCAAGTTCCGCGCGGCGCGCAAGCTGTGGGCCAAGATCATGCGCACTCGTTTCGGCGCCCAGGATCCCAAGAGCCTCCTCTTGCGTT
Source organism: uncultured bacterium (assembly GCA_964417675.1). Lineage (GTDB taxonomy): Bacteria > Eisenbacteria > RBG-16-71-46 > CAIMUX01 > WJJG01 > CAYQJL01. The sequence continues at coordinate 10,164 of CAYQJL010000132.1, forward strand.
TCCACACCCAGACCGCCGGCTGCACACTCACGGCCCAGCAGCCGGAGAGTAACGCCATCCGCGTCGCCTACCAGGCTCTGGCGGCCGTCCTGGGCGGAACCCAATCCTTGCACACCAACAGCCGGGACGAGGCGCTCAGTCTACCCTCTGAGGCGGCCGCGCTGCTCGCCCTGCGCACGCAGCAGGTGCTCGCCGAGGAAACCGGCGTCAGCGACACGATCGATCCGCTGGCCGGCTCCTACGCCATCGAGGCGTTGACCGCCGAGATCGCCGCGCGGGCCGAGGCGATCATGGAGGAGATCGAATCGTTGGGCGGCGTCCTGCCGGCCATCGAAAGCGGCTACATCCAGAAGGCGATTCATCGCAGCGCCTACGAGTACCAGAAGGCGGTCGAGGCCAATGACCGCATTGTCGTCGGTGTGAACAAGTACCGGATGAGCGAGGCCCAACCGCAGATCCATTTCTCCCTGGACCCGCAACTCGAGCGGTCCCAGGCCGAGCGTCTCGCGGCCCTGCGTTCCCGCCGGAGCGCCGAGCGGGTCGCCGCCGGCTTGTCCGAACTGGAGACCGCCGCGCGGGCCGGCGCCAACATCATGGAGCCGCTCTACGCCTGCGTGCGCGCCTATGCGACCCTGGGCGAGATGTGCGACCGACTGAGACAGGTCTATGGGTCCTACCGCGATCGTGGATTTCTCTAGACGACGGCCGGCGCCGGACGACATGGATGGATGCAAAGGCAAGGCGCGGGTGCCAAGGCGCGGGTGCGATCGTGGCCCCGCGGTGATACCACCACAGCATGCCCCGCGCAGAGCGCTCGAGGGGATCCGAAATCATGATCCAGAAGATTGATCACATCGGCATCGCGGTGGCGGATGCGGAGCAGGCCCTGGCGATCTTTCGCGACGCCCTGGGGCTCGAGCTGACCGAGCGCGAAGCGGTCGCCAGCCAGAAGCTCATCTCCTACCACCTGCGGATCGGCGAATCGAATCTCGAACTCCTGCACCCCAGCGAACCGGACAGCGTGATCGCGAAGTTCTTGGCAAAGCGCGGCGCGGGCATCCATCACATCGCCCTGGCCGTCGATGACATCGTGGCCGAGGTCGAGCGGCTCAAGGCGCACGGGCTGCAACCGCTCGGGGAAACGCCGACCCGCGGCGCCGGGGGCAAGCAGGTGATCTTCTTTCACCCGAAGAGCACCGGCGGCGTGCTGCTCGAGCTATGCCAGGAGGCCTGAGATCCCGCGCCGCGGGGCCGCCAGCCTGATCGCCGGACGCCCGGCGCGGTCCGCGGGAATGCCCGCCCCACCGCGCGGCCGCGGGAACGCCCCCCCGCCATCGCCGGATGCTGCGATCAGCGGTTGCCGTGCAGCAGACTTCGCGCGATCACGATCCGCTGCATCTCACTGGTGCCCTCGTAGATCTCGGTGACGCGCGCATCGCGGTAGTAGCGTTCGACCGGATACTCCTTCATGTAGCCGTACCCGCCGAAAATCTGGGCCGCCTGGTGTGTGACCGCCGTCGCCATTTCGGAGGCATACACCTTGGCCATCGCCGCCTGACGGCTGAACGGCACGCCCTGATCCTTCAGCCAGGCGGCTTGCTGCACCAGGAGGCGGGCGGCCTGCAGACGCGTGCCCATGTCGGCCAGCTTGTTCTGAATGGCCTGGAAATGCACGAGCGGATGGCCGAACTGCTGGCGCTCCTTGGCGTAGCGAACCGCGTCCTCGAAAGCCGCCCGGGCGATCCCCAGCGCCTGGGATCCCACCCCGATGCGGCCGTTGTCGAGACTCATCATCGCGATCTTGAAGCCCTGGCCCTCGGCGCCGATCCGATTCGCCTCCGGAACACGACAATCCTCGAAGAAGACCTCCATGGTGTCCGAGGCGCGCAGTCCCATCTTCTCCTCCTTGCGGCCGAGAACGAGACCCGGCGTATCCCGGTGCACATAGAAGGCCGAGATGCCGCGGTGACGCGGTTCGACATCGGGATCGGTGCGCGCGATGACCAGGTAATATGTGCCGATCTTGCCGTTGGTCACGAACACCTTCTGACCATTGAGCAGGTAGTCATTGCCATCCTTGCGGGCGGTGGTCTGAATCGAGCCGGCGTCACTGCCGTGGGACGGCTCGGAGAGACAGAACGCACCGATCGCGCCGGCGGCCATCTCGGGCAGAAAGCGCCGCCGTTGCGGCTCGGAACCAAACCGCAGCAAGGGGTAGGCCGCCACCGAGCAGTGAACGCTCAGGACGATCGACACGCCGCCGCACGCCCGGGCCAGTTCCTCGATCACCCCGGCATAGGTCAGCGTGTCGAGTTGACTGCCGCCATAGGCCTCAGGAATGACCGCCCCGAACAGGCCGAGCTCGATCATCTGGTCGATGATCCCCTGCGGAATGCAAGCTTGCTCATCCATCTGGCGGGCCTGCGGGAGGATCTCGCCTTCGGCGAATTCGCGCACGGCCTGGATCATCAGTCGTTGTTCTTCGTTGAGCTGGAAATCCACGATCCTCTCCCTGCCCTTGGCCGCTGAGGCCCCTCTCACCCTGGCCACCCCGGCGTGCGGTGGATCCCCGACTACCCGCGGATCAACCGCCGGGCAATGATCAGGCGCTGGATCTCCGAGGTGCCCTCGTAGAGCTCGGTGATCTTGGCGTCCCGGTAGTGACGTTCCACATGGTACTCCTGGGTATACCCGTATCCGCCGTGAACCTGAATGGCATCATCCGAGACCTCCACCGCGATGCGGCTGGCATAGAGCTTGGCCTGGGCCGATGCCAGGACGTAGTCGCCCCCACTGACGCGCAACCACGCCGCGCGCATGGCCAGCAAGTGCGCCGCCTCGATCTTGGTGGCCATATCGGCCAGCTTCCACTGGATGGCCTGGAAGTCTCCGATCGGCCGGCCGAACTGCTGGCGTTCCCTGGCGTGGGCCAGCGCGCGCCCCAGGGCCGCGCGGGCGATGCCGATGGCCTGGGCGGCGATCCCGATGCGGCCCGAGTCGAGCGCCTCCATCGCGATCTTGAAGCCCCGGCCCACCTCGCCCAGCACGCACTTCTTGGGAACCCGCGCATCCTCGAAGATGATCTCGTAGGTGGTCGATCCGCGGATCCCGAGGGTCTTCTCACGGGTGCCCCGCCGGACGCCCGGGAAGTCCTCTTCGACCAGAAAGGCGGTCACACCGCGGGTGCCCTTCTCGGGATCGGTGCTGGCGAAGACCAGCAGCACATTGGCGAATCCGCCGTTGGTCACGAAGATCTTGGTGCCGTTGAGAATGTAGTCGTCGCCATCCTCGACCGCGCGGGTCTTGATGCTGCCCGCATCGGAACCGGCTCCCGGCTCGGTGAGGCAATAGGCGCCGAGGCGCTTTCCCTGGGCCAGCGGGATGAGATACTCCTGCTTCTGCTCTTCGTTCGCGTACATCCGGATCGGCTCGCACACCAGCGAGTTGTTCACGTCCATGATGACGCCGGTCGAGGCGCAGCCGCGGGAGATCTCTTCCATCGCCAACACGTAATGGATGTCGTTGAGACCGGCGCCGCCGTACTCCTCGGGCACCATCATGCCCAGGAATCCGAGTTCGCCGAGTTTCTTGACCGCCTCCATCGGTGGTTCACGGGTCTCGTCGACCTGCTCGGCAATCGGCACCAGTTCGTTGTCGGCGAAGTCGCGGGCGGTGTCACGGATCATGCGGTGTTCTTCATTCAGTTCGAAGTCCATCCTGTCCTCCTGCTCGTGCGTCCCTGGCGCGCGCCACCCGCGCGCCCCTCATGCAACACGCCCCGGCACACCCCGGCGGCGATCCAACGGGCGCCGCCGGCCAGGCGGCCGGCGCCCCGCGCGGCCAATCAGTCCTCGCGGGGATGCTCCCGGAACCATGTGCGAATGTGCTCGATCGGCTCGGTCGTGGGGGTGCCCGGTCCGAAGATGGCTCCCACACCAAGACCGACCAGTTCCGCGGCATCTTCCTTCGGGATGATGCCGCCGCCGATGACGTAGACATCTTCGGCGCCCCTCTGCTTCAGCATGTCCAGAATCTTCGGGAAGATCGTCATGTGCGCCCCGGAAAGAACCGATAGCGACACGACATCGACATCCTCCTGCAGCGCGGCATCCACGATCATCTCGGGGGTCTGGTGCAGGCCGGTGTAGATGACCTCGAACCCGGCATCCCGGAATGCCGTGGCGATGACCTTGGCGCCGCGGTCGTGCCCATCCAATCCCGGTTTCGCCACCAGTACCCGGATCTTCTCCTCCATGTCACTCCTCCCGGCCGTAGGCCAGCTTCTCCAGTACACCCTCGGCCCACGCGTAGGGCGAGAGTTCCCGGCGGGCCATCGGCTCGATGGCCCGTTTCAGATCATCCGCGATGCGCGCCTTCCGCCAGACCGCTTCGAGCAATGTCCGGTTGAGCAGGACGCGCGCGCGGCGCCCGATCTTCTCTGCGCGGATGGCTTGCTGGCGCTCCGGGTCGGCCAGCAGCCACCTCCCGTGACGTTCGATCTCCTGCAGCAGCTCGCCGATGCCCTCATCGCGCAGCGCGATCGATTTGGCCACCGGCGGGGTCCACCCTCCGGCGCGCTGCCATCCGGTCAGATCGAGGGTCGTTTCCAGATCCCGGATTAGACGGTCGCCACCTTCCCGGTCGTACTTGTTCACGACGAAGATGTCGGCGATCTCCATGATGCCGGCCTTCATGGCCTGCACCGAATCGCCCGATTCCGGAACCAGGACGAGGATCGTCGTGTCGGCGAGCTCGACGACCTCGAGTTCGCTCTGCCCGACGCCCACCGTCTCGATCAGAATCCAATCGAATCCGGCGGCCTCCAGGATCTCGCTGGCTTCATAGGTGCTGGCGGCCACCCCGCCGAGGCTGCCGCGCGAGGCCATCGAGCGCATGTAGAGCCCCTCGTCCCCGGTCGCCGCCGGCATGCGGATTCGGTCGCCCAGAATGGCCCCGCCGCTGAAGGGACTCGTCGGGTCGATCGCCAGGATCCCCACCCGCTGGCCGGCGCGGCGCAGCTGTTGTGCCAGCCCGTGCACCAGGGTGCTCTTGCCCGAGCCGGGCGGTCCGGTCACCCCAATGCGCCGGGCCGCCCCGGTATGGGGATAGACACGATCGAGCAGCTGCCGCCCGACGGGCGTGCCATCCTCGACATGCGAGATGCAGCGCGCCACCGCGCGGCGCTCGCCGCGAATCAGACGCTCCGCGAGCTGTCCGGCTCGCGAGACGGTTTGTGGGCTCGGTTGCCCCTTCAGGGGCTCGGATGCTGGCATGACGTTCCCCGGCCACCCAGGCCTCTTCCCATCCGGGTAGGCGCGCAATCAGCGCAGAACGTTGACCTTAACAAGCCGAGTGGGACCGTGTCAATCGGCAGGCCGGCGGGGAGGAATTCCCTGGATGTGCCGGAGCCGCACTCCATCGGGGGTCCGGTCGATGACGATCAGGTCGCAGCGCAGGCTGCGGTGCGCCGCCAGGCGATAGGGCCGGGCCGCCAGGGCGGCCGCCCGCTGCAGACGGCGCCACTTCTCCGGGGGCAGCGCCTCCAGGGCCGCCTCCACGGGCCGGGTCCGGAAACGGACCTCGGCCACCACCAACAGCGACCCGCGCTGGGCGATCAGGTCGACTTCCAACGCACCGCAGCGAACATTGCGGGCGGCAATCTCGTAGCCCTGGATCTGCAGATAGGCGGCCGCCATTGCTTCGGCGGCCCGGCCGCGCCGCACGGTGCTCTGCGGGGAGGAGTTCATGCCCGCTCAGTAGCGGATTCGGCGCCACCGGCGGTCGGGATACCACCGGCGCCCCCCAGTAGCGCGGCGACCGGCCCGAAGGTTCTGCGGTGAATCCGGCTGGGGCCGGCGTCGCGCAGCGCGCCAACATGGGCGCGGGTGGGATACCCCTTGTGCCGTTCGAAGCCATACGGCGGATAGTCGCGGGCCAGGCTGACCATCAATCGGTCCCGGTACACCTTGGCGACGATGCTGGCCGCGGCGATCGACAGGCAACGGGCATCGCCCTTGATGAGCGCCCGCTGGGGCAGACCGCATTCGGGAATCACGAACCCATCGACGAGCAGGGCATCGGGCACGGGCGCGAGGAGCGCGATCGCCCGGCGCATGGCCAGGAAGCTGGCCTGGCGGATGTTGATCGCGTCGATCTCCTCCGGGCTGGCCTGGCCGATGCCGATCTGAGCCCCGCCGGCGACGAGCGCGTGATAGAGCCGCTCGCGCGCGGGGGCCGAAAGACGTTTGGAATCCTGCACCCCGGCCGGCGCCCGGGCGGGAAGAATCACGGCCGCGGCCACCACCGGTCCGGCCAGGCAGCCCCGGCCGGCCTCGTCAACCCCGGCGATCACGGAAAAGCCCCGCCGGCGCCAGTACGCTTCCTGGCGCCGGTCGGGACCGGACAGGGGCACCGTCCGCGGCGGACGGGAGACCATCGCGGCGAACCTACTCGGCCGCCGGGGCCTTGGGCTGGGCCGCGGGCGCGGGAACCTTCTTGCGCGCCGACTTGCCGGCACGATGCATGGAAAGCTCGCGGATGCGCGCGCTCTTGCCCTTGCGTCCCCGCAGATAGGTGAGTCTCGCACGGCGAACCCGGCCGCGGCGAATCAGCTCGATCGATTCGACATTCGGTGAGTGAATCGGGAAGATTCGCTCGATCCCGACGCCATCGGTGATCTTGCGGACGGTGACCGTCTCGCTGACACCGCTGCGACTGCGCATCATCACCGTGCCCTGGAAAGCCTGCTGGCGCACTTTGCTGCCCTCCACGACGCGCACACCTACGCGGATCGTGTCGCCCGGACCGAACTTGGGAACATCGGCCTTCAGCTGTTGGACCTCGATATTGCGAATCACATCCATTCCCCACCCCCATGCTGTGGCCGCGGGGAGCATCCCCGCCGGCCGTACAGGTGCGTTCTGATCTACCTCTGTTCTCGGTCGGCGCAGTCCCGTTCTGGACGCCAGCCATGCTGGCGCAGCCAGGCCCGATCCGCCGCCGTCAAGACACTGCTTGCCAGCAGATCCGGGCGCCGCTCCCAGGTAAGGCGCAGCGCATCCTCTCTCCGCCAGCGGGCGATCGCCGCATGATTCCCCGAGAGCAGGATCTGCGGAACCGCGGCCTCCCGAAACTGCTCCGGACGCGTGTAGTACGCACAATCCAGAAGCCCACTCTGGAAGCTGTCCCCCAGAGCCGAATCCAGATCCCCCAACACACCCGGGATCATGCGCAGAATGCCGTCGACGACGATCATCGCCGCCAGTTCGCCGCCCGAGATCACGAAATCTCCGAGCGAGAGCTCTGTATCGACATAGGCGCGAACCCGCTCGTCCACGGCCTTGTACCGTCCGCAGATCAACACCAAGTCCGAACCCCGCGCACGTTGATCGAAGAACGCCTGGGTCAGCCTCTGCCCCTTCGGGGACAGCAGAACCACCTCGCGCTCTTTCTCCGGGGCCGGCAAGGACTCCAGGGCCCTGACCACCGGCGCGACCTTGAGCACCATGCCGGGTCCGCCCCCGTAGGGCGTATCGTCGATGGAACGGTGCCGGTCTTCGGTGAAATCGCGCAGGTTCACGACGCGCAACCGCGCGGCGCCGCGGTCCAGCGCCACCCGGATCATCCCCTCCGTGTCCAGACTGCCGAACAGCGCCGGAAATCCGGTCAGAATCGAAATGGTGACCCGGGAAGATCCCGCGCTCACGGCTCGATCATTCCCTTCAGATCCTTCAGGATCATGGTGCCCGCTTCCAGATCCACGGCTTCGATCGCATCGCGGATGGCGGGAATCAGATACTCCCGATCTGTGCCGCGCACGATGTATACGTCGTTGCTGCCGGTGGAGAGAATCTCGCTCAGACGCCCCAGCCGGCGCCCTCCGGCATCCATCACCTCCAAACCGATCAACTCGAAATGGTAGTTGCTGCCGGCCTCGAGCACAGGCAACTCACCGGCCAAGACCTGCAACCGGCCGCCGCGCCACGGCTCCACATCTTCGATCCGCGCGCAGCCCTCGAAACGAACCACGAACTTCTTGGGCATCGGGCGGGTCTGGGCCACCACCAGCGTCTGCCGTTCGCCGTGCAGGAACAGGGAGACGCGAGCGCCCGCCTCGAAGCGGGCCGGCGTATCTCCCGTGTAGTGCACGACGACCTCACCCTTCAGTCCGTGAGGTTTGCCGATCGCGCCGACATCGATCCAGCGCTCCGCGTCGGCCGGGGTCTTCCCCGCGCTGTTCGCCCCCATCCCGGGCCCCCGTGATGCGCGCGCGGCGATGCCTACTCCAGGATCTCGAGGACCGCGCGCTTGTTCTGCTTGGTGGCGGCGGCGGAGAGCACCGTGCGAATGGCACGAATCGTTCGTCCGTGCTTGCCGATGACCTTGCCCAGGTCACCGTCGCCGACCTTCAGCTCGTAGACCGTCGTCTTCTCGCCCGCGACCTCGGCAACCTCGACCTCATCCGGGCGGTCCACCAGGGCTTGCGTCAGATACTCGATCAGTTCCTTCAGATTATCGGGATTCATGACATTCGCCTCCTCTGGCATCGATCGCTGGCGCCTTTCGGCCCCGCCGTACGGGGACATTGCAATCTCAAGGGCGCCGTCAGCTCCATTGTGGGGTTCGCGTTGAGCACGCAGTATTCGAACTCGACGTCGGACCCGGTCTCAGTGGGCCAATGCTACTCTTCGGGTGTATCACCAACCGGCGGATCACTGGGTTCCGCCGGCGGCTCGCCTTTCAGATCCGCGGTCGCGACGGCCGGATTGAGCTTCTGGGCCCGCTTGATCAGGGCACTGACAGCCTCGGTCGGCTGGGCTCCTTTGGCCATCCATGCAGCAACCTTCGCCTGGTCGATCTCGACGATATCCGGATCAGGAATCGGATCGAAGTACCCTACCTTTTCCAGGAATGCGCCGTCCCGGGGCTTGCGCGAATCGGTCACCACCACGCGATAGAAAGGCCGGTTGCGGGCCCCCGCCCGCTGTAGCCGGATCACAACCGCCACGGCTTCTTCCTCCTCTTGTCTAGGACAGCTGGAACAGACCTGGCATCTTGCGCCCTTTGCGCAATCGTCCAAAAAGCCTGCGCATCTGCTGAAAGTCCCGCAACAGGCGGTTGACCTGCTGGACCGTCGTGCCGCTCCCCCGCGCGATCCGCTTTCGGCGCGAGCCGTTGATGATCTCCGGCCGACGCCGTTCCGCCGGCGTCATCGAGAGCACGATGGCTTCCAACCGCGAGACTTCCCGCTCATCGATTTCGAGCTTCCCGGGCAGCTTGGCCCCCAGGCCGGGGATCAGCTTGACCAGATCCTTGACCGGCCCCATCTTGCGCATCTGGCGCATCTGGCCCAGGAACTGCTCGAATGTAAACTCATTCTTCGCGAAGCTTCTACGAAGCTTCTCGGCCTCTTGCAGGTCGATGGCCTCCTCGGCCTTCTCCACCAGCGTGAGCACATCGCCCATGCCCAGGATCCGCGAGGCCATCCCGGACGGGTGAAATGCCTCCAAGGCCTCGACCCGCTCTCCGGTTCCCACGAATAGAATCGGTACGCCGGTCACCGCCCGCACACTCAGCGCGGCTCCACCGCGAGCATCGCCGTCCATCTTGGTGAGGACGATCCCGCCGAGTCCAAGTCGCTCATGGAACGTCTGGCTGACAGTCACCGCTTCCTGACCGGTCAAGCCATCCACCACGAGCAGGATCTGATGCGGATCGAGGGCGGTCTTGACGCGCTCGATCTCCTTCATCATCTCCTCGTCGACCTGCATGCGCCCAGCCGTGTCGACGATGTAGTAGTCAGCTCCCACCGCGCGCGCCTGCGCCAGGCCGCGCGCGGCAACGGCGGCGGCATCGCGCTCCCCCGGCTCCGCATACACGCGGACCGACAGATCCGAACCCAGTCGCTGCAACTGATCCACGGCCGCCGGCCGGTGGACGTCGCAGGCCGCCAGATACGGCACCTTCTTGCGCTTGCGCAGGTACCGCGCGATCTTCGCCGTGCAGGTCGTCTTCCCGGAACCCTGCAACCCGACCATGAGAATGCGCGTCGGTATCTCTGCGGATTCGGCCAATCGCGCGGTCTCGCCGCCGAGCAGATCAGTCAAGGTCTCATAGACGATCTTGACCAGCTGCTGGTCGGGCGTCAGGCTCGCGAGAACCTCCACCCCTAGCGCCCGCGCCTCCACCTGCTTGATGAAATCGCGGGCGACCTTGAAGTTGACATCCGCCTCGAGCAGAACCCTGCGCATCTCACGCAACGACTCGCGGACGTTCTCCGGGGTCAGCTTCCCCCGCCCGCGAATCCGCCCGAGGACCTGCTCGAGACGTCCTGCCAGAGACTCAAACATGTATAACAACCCCCCGGGGGGCACCTTTCGTTAGAGCATGCAAAACAGGAAGTTTATCACTGCGCTTCCCGGGGATCAAGCCCTTAGCGCAGCCGGGGCGCCACTCCCTTCCTGGGCCCGGGCTCAACGTCCCACCGGCCCGGAGGCGGCCCGCAGCAGCTCGGCCATGCTGGCCCGCCGGTCGGCCTGGCCGAAGACGGCGCTTCCGGCCACCAGGATTTCAGCCCCCGCCTCGGCCGCCCGCCCCACGGTGGCCGGGGCGATTCCGCCATCGACCTCCACCCGGCACCGCCATCCTTGATGGGCGATCGTGCGGCGGCAGTCGCGGATTCTGGCCAACATCGACTCCATGAAGGCTTGCCCCCCGAATCCGGGCTCGACCGTCATGATCAGCAGCAGATCCAGATGCCGGCCCACGGCCTCCAACCAGGGAAACGGTTCGGTGGCCGGCCGGAAGGACAGCCCAATGCCCACCCCGCAGTCACGGCATATCTCCTGAGCGGACTGGAAGTTGGCCACTCCGGCGGCCGAAGGCGTCGCGCGCGGTCCACCGGCTTCGAGGGCCTCGGCATGAAGGGTGAGCAGATCGGCCCCGGCCTGTGCGAACGGCTCCAGAAACGCCAGCGGTGAACGGATCATCAGGTGGGTATCCAGGAACAGCTCGGTCGTGCGGCGCACACTGCTGACCAGGGGGGGGCCGAAGGTGATATTGGGCACGAAGTGGCCGTCCATCACATCAAGATGCAATATCGTAGCGCCTGCGTCCTCGATGGTACCGATCTCCTCTGCCAAACGGGCGAAGTCGGCGGAGAGCAACGAGGGTGCGATCTGAAGGCCGGGCGGCATCACGCGTCGAGTCATGGGCTGATGCTATCCTCCTGTGGTCAGTTCCACCGACCCGCCGAAGGTCACCGGATGACCGGGCGGGGGGAACTGCTCGGCTATGACACTGAGCCGCACCCGGGCCCCGGGCCGCACGCGGCGATGGACCGTCAGGCCGGTCGGCTCCAGGACCGCGCTGACCCGATCGATATCCAGGCCGCGCAGGTCGGGCATCAGGAATGTCTCGGGCACCGGCCCGGAGCTGACCAGAAGGTCCACGACATGGCGGCCCGTGATGGTGCCCCCCGGCCGTGGAGACGAGGCCACCACCTGGTCAGCCGGCACCGCGTGGGAGGGAATGCGCATGGTGCGCCCCGCCGCCAGCCCGGCCCTGACCAGCAGAAAGCGGGCGTGGACCGTACTCTCCCCCACGATGGCCGGCACGCGCAGCTCGCGCCCCCCCAGGCTGACGGCCAGATCCACCTCCCGGCCGCGCTTGACCCGATACCCCGGTGGGGGGTTCTGGCGCATGATGCGTCCCGGCGGAATGTGGTCATCATGGGCCTGCTGGAGCCGGCCCGGCACGAGATCCGAGGCACTGAGAATCGGCCAGGCGTCGGCCAGCGCCAGACCGCGCACATCCGGCACCTCGATCTCACGGCCGTGGCGCACGAAGAGCGGCATGATCAGGAAATGAAACAGCAGAACCGCCCCGGCCACCCCGCCACTGATCGAGAGCACACTGGCAAGCCACCGCAGCAGGCGCCGCCCGGCGGGCCGGCGCCCCGCGGACCGCACAGCCGGCCGGGCAGCCGACTGGGCAGCCGGCTGGGCAGCCGGCCGGGCAGCCGACTCGGCAGTCGGTCGCGCAGCCGACTCGGCAGCCGACTCGGCAGTCGGTCGCGCAGCCGACTCGGCAGCCAACTCGGCAGTCGGTCGCGCAGCCGACTCGGCAGCCGACTCGGCAGTGGGTCGGACAGTGGGTCGCGGCATGCGATCACCTCCTACGCCGCAACAGCGCGGCGAAGCAGCCTTCCATGCCCAGCATCCCGGGCAGGATCCTCATCCGCCCGGGAGATGCCCGCAAGGGCTCGGGAAGCCAGTCCGGAAGGGGCACCGGCTCGAAATCCGGCTGTGCTTCCAGGAACCACGCGACATTCTCGTCGCTCTCCTCCGGCTCCACCGAACAGACGCTGTAGAGCAGGTACCCTCCCGGCAGCACCAGACCGGCCGCGGACTCCATCAGGGCGCGCTGGCGGCGGACGGCATCCAGGATCTCACCGGGACTCCGCAGCCAGCGCGCGTCGGGCCGCCGCTGAAGCACACCCAGTCCGGTACAGGGGGCGTCGAGCAGAAGAGCGCCGAAAAGGCAGCCCCAGGGCGGCCGGGTCCCATCGGCCGCCAGCACATGGATGTTGTGGAAGCCCAGCCGTGTGCGCGTCTCCCTGAGACGGCGGGCCTTGCGCAGCGAAACATCCGCCGCCAAGACGGGCTGGTGTGGAAACCTCTCGGCCAGATGGGACGCCTTGGTGCCCGGAGCCGCGCACAGATCCAGGATGGGCCCCTCGGCGGCCGCGGGCATCAGTCGCGCCACCAACGTCTGGCTCTCATCCTGCGGCACCAGTCGCCCTTGACTCATCAGGACATGGTCATGGACCGGAAAGAGGCCCTCGCATCGAATGGTCTCAGCGGTCACGGCGCCGGGACCGTACGGAATCTGCTCGGCATCCAGCCGGCCGAGGGTTGCCGCCCGGGTGGCCGCATCCCCGGTCAGCCGCATGTGCAGGCGGGGGGGGTCATTGTTCCATGCGCACACCCTGCGGACCTCATCCCGGCCCCAGCGAGCCATCCAGCGCTCCAACAGCCAGGCCGGATGGGAGAGTTCGCCGGCCAGGGCCGTGTAGGACTCGCTGTGGTTCCAATCGCGCGGGGTGGGCGGCCGTGAAAGCAACCCGCGCAGGACGCTGTTGACCAGGCGCGCCTTCCCCGGTCCGGTGGATCGCATCGCGAGCTCGACCGCCGAGTGAATGATCGCGTGGGGCGGGATCTGGGACAGGTGGAAGAGCTGGATGTACCCCAGCCGAAGAATGTTCAAGGTCCGGCAATCCACCGAGCGAACCCCGCGCGTCAGTCGGCCGTCCAGGATGTAATCGGCCCGCCCCCGCCAGCGGTGCGTGGTCTTGATCAGTGTGGTGGCCAGCCGCCGATCTCGAGCATCCAGACGGCTCTGGGCCAGACGCGGCGCCAGCAGCGGATCGCTGGGGATGCGCTTGGCATCGCTCTTGGTCAGAACCTCGAGTGCCAGCGCGCGGGCATCACGCATGCTCTGCCTCCGCCTGAACGGCCCGGGGTGCCGCGCTGAGCCGCAGGCCGGGCCCGATCCGCTGGCCGCAACAGAAGGCCGCGCCATCCTGGCGCCGGCAGTTCTCGGCCTGCACCTGGCGCAGGAGCACGGCCCCGGGCTGCGCGGCGACGATGGGCGGGCGCTTGCCTCCCGCCCGCAGAATCGTCCCGGGCGCCACGGGGCGGCGTAGCTCGTCGAGGGCCTCGACCTCATGGAGCTTCACGCGAGCCTGCCGGCAGTATGTGAAGGTCCCCGGCCAGGGGGCCAGGGCGCGCACCAGGCGCTCGATCTGGCCGGCGGGAAGCCGCCAATCCACGCAACCGTCTCCGCGCGCCAGTCGCGGCGCGTAGGTGGCCAGCGCCTCATCCTGGGGCGCCGATTCCAGCCGACCGCGGGCCAGCCCGCCGACCACCTCGCACAGGGCCTCGGCCCCCAGCTCCCCAAGCCGGTCGGCCAGGGCGCCGCCGGTTTCTCCGGCCAGGATGCGGGTGGCCCGTTGCAGCAGAATCGGCCCGGCATCGACGCGCTCATCCATCTGATAGATCGTCACACCCGTCTGCGTTTCCCCGCGCAGGATCGCCCACGGGATCGGGGACAGGCCCCGGTAGCGCGGCAGGAGGGAGGGATGCAGATTGATGCATCCCAACCGCGGCAGGTCCAGCAGCCGCCGTCGAAAGATCTTTCCGTAGGCGGCGGTGATGATCAGATCGGGAGCCAACTCGCGCAGGAAAGCGATCTCGGCCTTGTTCTGCAGAACCTCCGGCTGGCGGACGGGCAGGCGCAACTGCTCCGCGCAGCATGCCGCCGGGGGTTGCAGGACACGCAGGCCCCGGCCCTGCCGGCGCGGGGGTTGCGCGTAGACCACCGCCGGGGCAAACCCGGCCTGCGCCAGACGGCGCAGCGCCGGGACCGCGAACTCCGGTGTTCCCATGAAGACGATCTTCAACAGGCTACCTCGTCGATCCACCGCCCGCGAACGGCTCAGGCGTTCTTCCGCAGAACCTGCTGGATGTGGGTGCGGGAAACTTCCACCTTGGTGTTGTCGGCGATCTTGAGAACCACGACCTGCACGTTGTGCTCTTCCTTGGTTCCGACGACCGAACCGATCAGCCCGCCGGAGGTCAACACCTCGTCACCGTTGCGGATGCCGGCCAGCATCTCGCTGTGTTGCTTCTGGCGCTTCTGCTGCGGCCGAATGATCAGCAGGTAGAAGATCGCGAAGATGAGTGCAAAGAAGATCAGCATGGTGAACGGGCTTCCCTGTTGTCCACCGTCCGCCGCCGGGCCCCCGGTCATGAGAAGAAACCAACTGGGCATCCTACCTCCAATTCTCCCTCAGGAATGTCAGGCCGGTCGGGATCAGGCCCACCGGCCGCGGCTCAGGCCGCCATGCCCGTCCTCAGCGGCCATGGCGCCGGCGGATCTGCTCCGCCCATGTCGAGAAGGCGCCCTGCGCGATGGCCTCGCGGGCACGCCTCATCAGGTCCTCCATGAATGCCAGACTGTGAATCGTCGCCAGCCGGCCGGCCAACTGCTCCCCCACCTGGAAGAGGTGCCGGATGTAGGCGCGGGAGTAGCGTTGGCACGCCCGGCAGGAGCACTGTTCATCGATCGGGCGGTCATCCTCGGCGTACACGGCATTCTTGACGACCAGCTTGCCCTCTCGCGTGAATACGGTGCCCTTGCGCGCATTGCGTGTCGGCAGCACGCAATCGAACAGATCGACGCCCCGGGCGATGGCGTCGATCATCTCCACCGGTGATCCGACCCCCATCAGGTAGCGGGGCCGCTCCGGGGGCAGCTGCGCCAGCGCTGCATCCATGGCCGGGCCGTTGGCGTTCAGCGGTTCGCCCACCGAGAAGCCGCCGAGAGCATAGCCTTCGAACGGCAGCAGGGCAAGTTCGCGTGCACACCGGGCCCGCAGAGCCTCATGCACACCGCCCTGTACGATTCCAAACAGCGCCCCATGCCAGGCGCCCGCCGCCTGCATCCGGGCACGCTGCTCGATGGCCTGCTCGGCCCAACGCAAGGTCGTCTCCATTTCGGAGACAACCCGGGACTCCTCGGCCGGGTAGGGAGTGCAGACATCCAGGACCATGCGGATGTCGCTGCCCAGATCCTGCTGGATCTCCAGGACACGGGCCGGTGTGAAGAAATGGCTCGATCCGTCCAGATGCGAACGGAACTCCACCCCATCGGCCTGGATGCGGCAGAGACGCGCCAGGCTGTGCACCTGAAACCCGCCGCTGTCGGTCAGGATCCCCCCCCGCCAGCCCATGAAGCGATGCAGGCCGCCACGGCCGCGGATCAGCGCCGCCCCCGGCCGCAGATGGAGGTGATAGGTATTCGCCAGAATCAGCCGGGAGCCGATTTCCTCGACATCCTGAGCATCGAGCGTCTTGACCGTGGCGCGCGTTCCCACGGGCATGAAGGCCGGGGTCGGCACCTGCAGCTCGCCGATCTGGAGACGGCCCAGGCGCGGCCCCCGCGTCTCACCCTGGAGAAGCGTGAACCGGATCTGGCGCTGTTGCGGCGACACCTGCTCCACAAGACGCTCCCCTGCATCCCAAGCCACTCGGTCGGGAATCCCGCTGCCCGGCTGCGCCCCGGCTCCCGGCCAGCGGTCCGGCAAAACGCCTGTGATCCTAGCACAAAGCGGAGGCACATCCGCTAGCGAATCAACATGGCATCGCCGTAGCTATAGAAGCGGTAGCCGGCGCGCAGGGCCTCGGCGTAGGCTTCCAGGACACGTTCCCGGCCGGCGAAGCATGCCACCAGCATCAGCAGGGAACTGCGCGGCAAGTGGAAGTTCGTGATCAACAGATCGACGACCCGTGGACGATAGGGCGGATGGATGAAGAGGTGCGTGTCACCGCTTCCCGGCCGCAGCGTTCCATCGGGCGCGGCGCAGGTCTCCAACACACGGGCCGACGTCGTCCCCACGGCGACGACTCGCCCTCCGGTCTCCCGCGCGCGCCTGATCCGCTCGGCGGTCTGAGGTGTGAGCTCGTACCATTCACGGTGAAGGCGCCCCTCTTGCAGGGATCGCTCATCCAGCGGACGAAACGTACCCGGCCCGACGTGCAGCGTCACCATCGCATGACCGATCCCGGCCGCGGACAACCGCGCCAGCAGATCCGGGGTGAAATGCAGACCGGCCGTAGGCGCCGCCACCGCGCCCGGGATCCGCGCGAACACCGTCTGGTAGCGATCGCCATCCATCGGGGTCTCGTCCCGCCGGATGTACGGCGGCAGGGGAACGTGACCGTGGCGCTCGAGCAGGCGCTCGAGGGCGGCTCCGGCGGGCAGGCGCACTTCCCAACAGGGCGCTTCCAGGGGGCGCAGCAGGCGAGCGATGTTTCCGTCCGGCAGGTCGATCTCGGACCCCGGACGGAGGCGTCCCGCGGCACGCACCATCACCTCCCAGCAGCCCGCGCCCAGGTCCCGAACCAGAAGCAGCTCGGTCCGGCCCCCGCCCGGCCGCTTGGTGCCGAACAACCTGGCCGGAATCACCCGCGTGTCGTTCATGATCAGGAGATCGCCGGAACGGAGCAGAGCGGGGAGCTCGGCGAAGCGATGGTGGCCAAACCGTGCTTGCCCTCGATCGAGCAGCAGCAGGCGCGATTGATCTCGCGGTTCGACCGGATGCTGCGCGATCGCCTCGGGGGGAAGCTGGTAGTCGTAGGCAGAGAGTTTCGGCCGATCCATCGTGCATCCGAAGCCTAGAAGAGCCGGTTCTGCCCTTCGCGGAGTTCGATTCCCAGGATTTCGTAGGCTCGCGGCGTGGCTTCCCGACCGCGGCGGGTCCTCTCGATCAAGCCCTGTTGAATCAGGAAGGGCTCCAGAAGGTCCTCGACCGTATCCTCCTCCTCACCCAACACGGCGGCGATGGTGCTCAGACCCACGGGTCCTCCCCCAAACTTGTGCACCACCGTCTCCAGGATCCGCCGGTCCATGTCATGCAGACCATGATCGTCGATCTTCAGCAGGGCCAGCGCATCCCGGGCGACCTCGGCCGTGATGGTCTCGATATCATGGACCTCGGCGAAATCACGAACCCGCCGCAGCAACCGGTTGGCGACGCGCGGCGTGCCACGCGAACAGCGCGCGATGACCATCTCCCCGGCCGGGTCGAGCACCACCCTGAGCAAGACCGCCGAACGGCGCAGGAGCAGGCAGAGATCCTCGGGAGGGTAGAAGTCCAGGTGGGCGGTGAAGCCGAAACGCCCCCGCAGCGGAGCCGTGAGCAGGCCCATCCGGGTCGTCGCCCCGATCAGCGTAAACGGCGGCAGGTGAAGCTGCACCGAACGGGCCGCCGGGCCGCGGTCAAGGAGGATGTCGAGCTGGAAATCCTCCATGGCGCCGTAGAGATACTCCTCGACGGCACGGGGCGTCCGGTGAATCTCGTCGATGAACAGGATTCCGCCGGGCTTCAAGCTGGTCAGCAGGCCCACCAGTTCGCTGGCCCGTTCGAGCACCGGCCCGCTCGTGGAAATCAACTCGCCTCCCACCTCGCGGGCGAGCAGCTGCGCCAGGGTGGTCTTGCCCAATCCCGGCGGACCGTAGAACAGGAGATGCTCGAGCGACTCACCCCGCTTGCGCGCGGCCTGCACCAGGATCGAGAGATTCCGCTTCAGATCGTCTTGGCCGATGAAATCAGCGAGACAGCCCGGCCGCAGTGAACGATCGTGAACAGGATCATCCCCCTGCGGCACTGGATTCACCGGTTGTTCTATCAAGAAACGCCTCCTGATGGGGCAGCCCGGCTCGATGGACGCTGGCACGGCCGGACCCCGCAACACGCCCCACCGCAACCCCGGGCGCGGGGGGCCGGGCCCGAGGGGCTGGCTCAGCGCGGCTGGGGCCGGCGTCGCTAGGCTTCGCCCTGCGCTGCGCCGACGCTGCGGCTGCGCTCCATGGACTGCAAGGCCAGGAACTGCTCGCCGAACTTGCTCAGGTGCTCCTCCTGAATGTCGAAGCTGTCGTAGTGGCTCTCCTCATCCGCCACCAGCCCTTCGAACAGCTTCTTCGTCACGCTGTCCCCATGTTGGGCGCACTCGTTGGCGAACCGGTTGTACATCATGACCGCGGCCTCTTCGAGCGACTTGGCATGGGCCAGCATCGCGGCCACGTCCTGATTCTTCTGCACGTCGGCGGCGAGCTTCATCTCCGCATCACCCTTCAGAAAGAGGATTCGTTCCCCGAGCGCCTCGGCATGGCGCATCTCGGCCATGGCAATCTGCCGAAACAGCGCCGCCAGGGGATCATAGCCCTGATCGTCACAATGGAAGTGATAGTACATGTACTGGTGGATGGCGGCCAGCTCGTCGGCCAGCGCCTGGTTCAGTAGATCGATGCTCTTCTCGTGCATGGCT
>CAYQJL010000133.1:0-6005 GCA_964417675.1 uncultured bacterium
AGGGGGCGCCGCGTCGGCCGGCGCCAGCGTGGGGGAGGATCAAGCGCAAGGCCACTGGATTCGCTATCGCTTCGTGGATTCGGCCGGGCGGCCCCTGGCGCGGGTGGCCTATCAGCTGGAAGATCCCAACGGTGAGATCTCGAACGGGCGCCTGGCCGAGAACGGTCTGGTCAGCGGCGGCGGCTGGGAGAGCGCCGGCACCTGCACCGTGCAGCTCTTCACGGTGAGCCGGGCGCGCTGGTCGGCCGACGAGGCGCACGCCGGTGAGCGCCTCACCCTCACGGCCGACACCACCGGGTTCGCCGACGGCACCGCCGCGCGTGTCATCATCTACGAATGTGACCTGAACCGGCCGGAGCGGGCGATTGCCGCTATCGTCGGGGAGGTGTCCGGAAACAAGGTCGAGGTGCAGTGGAGCTACGCGTCTCCCGGGCCGGAGGAGCCGTTCGGGGCCAACACGGCCGCGGGCTACTCGCGCCCCCTGTATCGATTCGACGTACAGGTGGATCCGGTCAGCGCGCGCTCCGGACTCCTGAAGTTGACCGAAACGCTCGAGATCGATCTGAGCGATGATCAGGGCAACGCCATGGGCGCCCAACCGTACGAGCTGCTCACTCCGGACGGCGCGATTCAGACCGGCGAACTCGACGATGACGGCCGGGCCACCCTCGAGGATGTCTCGGTCCGCACCAGCCGCATCCGCTTTCCCAATCTTCCCCACGGCAACCTGCGCGCCGGAGCGGATCCGACCGCCGGGCAACAGTCGACGCCCGGGCGGGAGTCGCCATGAGAACCTTCCGCGGCCATCGTTTCACCATGAGTGTTCCCGAGAGCTGGGAAGACCGTTCCCGCCATCTACTTCTGGGCCCCCTCTTCAAAGGGGATCGGGCCGGGATGAGTGTTCACCGTGAGCCCGGGTGCCGGGCCCCCAATGCACAGAGGTATGCCGCCGAGCGCCTTGAAGCGCATCTGGCCTCCGTGCCCGGATGGGAGGCCTTGCGCGAGGTCCGACTGCCGGATGCGGATCAAGCGGAGGCTGTGCAACTGGAGTTCCATAACTCCGCCGCGGGAGAGCGGCGGCAATACCGCCGCTTCTACTTCCGTGTGGCCGATGGGATCGGATGGACGGCCGTCGTTCAACTCGGGCGTCCCTCCCGGTCGCGTATGAGTGCAGCTCTCGATGCGATGGTGCTCAGCCTGATCCCGCGGGATCCCGTCCGGGCCGCGCCGGGCGCTGTGGAAGATGGGCGCTACGAGGTCGATCGCTTCTCGATGATGCTCCCCGCCCGGTGGGAGGATGCCACCCCCTACGAGTTGGGCCGGCCGCGGGAGGAAGGGGGCCTGCGCAATCTGGTCATCCGCCGGGAGCGGTGGGGGGCGGCCCATGCCGGCATGCCCGATCTGGAACGGCAGGCCGAGATCGAGTGGGCCATCATGGCCAAGACGATCCCCGGATGCGAGCTGATCGCAAGAGATCAGCTCAGTCTGGCCGACGGTTCGCTCGTTGCGCAATTGCGCTTGCGCCGCCCGGCCGGGGCGGGGCTTTCGATCGAGCAGAGAATGATCCTGGTCGCCGATGCGGATGAGCTCTTCTTCCTGTGCCTCTCGAGCGAGCCGGATCCGGACGAAGACACCGATTGGGCCCTCACGGAGATGCTGGCGAGCTTCCACCTGGATGCCGCGGCGCCGACCCCCCGCGCGCGGCCCACCTCCGGCGGCCCCGGCACGTGATGAATTTTACTCCAGATGGCGGGCCTCGAAGCGCGCCGTCAATCGGCCTTCGGCGTCATAGAACTCCAGGTGCTGTCCGAGGACCTTCCATTGGCGGGTTTCGGCCAGGGCGGCGAGAAAGGCCGGTTCGGTGGCATCTCCATCCGGGCAGATCATGCGGGTGCCGGCGATTCCTCCGAAGGCAATCATCTGATCCTGCAGTTCATAGGAACCGATCAAGCGATTGCAGCCTCCCCATCCCGTGAGCCGGCGCCCTTCCTCGCGCAGCAACAGGTGCGGTTCCCGGGTGTCCTCACGCACCGACACCGGCTGATCGCCGAGTCGGGTCAGCTTCCAGTAGGTTCCCGCCAACGGTTCCTGCACAAAGGGTGTGCCGCAGGTCTCCCCCGGCCAGAAGCCCAGGAACTGCTCCACGGTCAGAGTCGGCCGGGGGGCGCCTCCGTCCGCGCCCGCTTGCAGACGGAGGCGGCCCTCGGCGGTCATCAGGAGCGGCTCGCCCGCCTGGCGCGTGACCTTCGAGTACTCGCGCTCTACCTCCGCATTGGCGGCGTCCTGGGCGACCGGCCAGCTCTGGCCGGTGAGGCATTCGACGAACCGTCCGGCATCGGCCATGTACCTGTACATGCCGCGGACCGGCATCTGTATGTCGAACCACAGAAAGGCCGCTGCACGATCCAGGGCATAGTTGAGTTCGGACTCGATGGGCAGGCCCTTTCGATCCAGCATCGTCAAGCGGCTGTCCGTGTCGATGCGCAGGAAGAGAGGCGCCTCGCGACTTCCCCTCAAGAGGAGCGTCTGCCGATCGCTTCCGAGGATCCAGCGGCCGAGGTCGTCGAACACGGCATCGCTTCCCCGATCCAGGTACGTCATCCGCAGGAAGTAGACCTGGTCGGGCAACAGGTTCAGTTGATAGCGAATGCCGGGACAGTCGGCACACGGCAGCGTGCCGGCGAAACTCAGGGGCAACTCAGCGAGGATCGCAGCCGCGCCGGGTGTGCCTTGGCCAATGGCCGGCCCGATGAGGACGGAGCCGAGAAGGAGTACTCTCCACACGAGTTTGATCATCATGCCACACTCCTGCTTGATTGTCTGCCCGGATTCCCGTGCAACCTCACGCTCAGGGAGACGCAACAGACCCTCGCATAGTGAATCGGGATGTAGGTCCGCACAACATCGAAAACGAGCTCGAGGTGGCAGATTCCCGATGGGTACCCCGAAATGTACCCACATGTCGAATGCAGCGGGCGGGGGCCGGCCGATCGGGTCGATCTTGGGCCGGGTGTGATTGCTGCGGGTCAAGGGTGTCCACATCTTGCCGATATATCTCCCGGAGGGGCCAGCCAGCAGGGTGAGCATGCTTGCCTGCCTACGGTGTGGCCATGCCTGCCGCCCAGGCACGGCAAGGACAACCGGTGTGGCGGCGGCCGCCCGTGCGACGATCGCCGTCCAGGCGTTGATGGAAGCCGGCACCGCGAATGTGGCGAACTGTGACAGTAGCGGGTCGGCCTACACCCCATGCGTGAAGGTGTTGCTGGATGGGGGTGGAACTTGAACCAGAACGACAGCATACGGATTCTGGCCGTTGGAGATGCGGAATCGCTGCATTCGGTCCGTGAGTGGCTGGAGGATGGGGGCGGGCATGACGTTCTGACGGCCGGTCCGGGAGACGAGGCCTCTGAGGTCGCGTCGGCCACGCGGCCGGATGTGATCCTGGTGGCCGGTTCTGCAGTCGAAGATGCCGGCGAAGACGGCCTCGGCGCCCTGTGCCGGCGGATCCGCGCCATCCCGGGACTGAATACCTTCATTCTGTATCTCGGCGATTCCGAGAGATGGGCCGGCGATCAGGCGAGCGACCGGCACTCGAGCCCCGACGTCTGTGTAACGCCCGCGCCCACCCGCTCCGATCTTCTTGCGTGGATCGCGGCCGGCAGCCGCGCGGTGCGGGCCGAACGAAGCCTGGCGGAGGCCGAGCGGCGGCGCCGGGAGTCCGACGACCATCTCCATCTCATCCAGGAACACATTCAGACCGGTGTCGTGCTGGTGGATGCCGCGACCCTCACGATTGTGGAGGCCAATGAGACCGCGGCCGAGCTCATCGGGTTGACGACGGAGGAGTTGCGCGGGCTGCCGTGCAAGCGCTACCTCTGCAACAGCACGGCCGACGTCTGTCCGGTCACGGCGGGGCCGGGAGTGATCCGCAACGCCCGCGCTGAGATCTTCCCGGTCGATGGAACGAAGATTCCCGTACTCAAGACCGTTGTGCCCGTCGAGTATCGCGGCCAGGCAATGTACCTGGACTGCTTTGTGGACATGCGCGCGCAGGCCAGCTACGAGCAGTCCCTCCGCGAACGCGAGTCCACCCTGAAGGCGATTCTCGACGGGATTCCGGATGTGGTTGCGCTGCAACGTCCCGATCACAGCATCATCATGTACAACAAGGCCGGCTATGAGGCGCTGAACAAGTCCCCCGACGAGGTCGCGGGCCGCAAATGCTGGGAACTCATCGGCCGCGGAGAACCTTGCGAGCAGTGCGCCACGCGCACAGCGCTCACGACCCGCCGCCCCGAGCAGATCGAGAAGTACGTTCCCGAGTACCAGGCCTGGTTTGACATCTGCAGCATTCCCCTGCTCGATGAGACGGGCCAGGTGACCATGCTGGTCGAGCAGCTGCGCAACATCACGGAGAGCAAACGCGCGGCCGAATCCCTGCAGGAAAGCGAAGCCACGCTGCGGGCGATGATGGAGTCCGCGCAGGATGCCATCATCATGATGGGCGCCGCCGGAGAGATCCTGTCGTGGAACAGCGCCGCGCACAGGATCTTCGGGTATACGGCGGAGGAGGTTGCCGGCAAGGATCTGCATAGCCTCCTCGCGCCGGAGCGCTTCCGCGCGCCGCACCGGGAGGCCTTCGCGCGCTTCCGCGATACCGGCGACGGGGCCGCCGTGGGGCAACTGGTCGAGCTCTTCGCCCTGCACAAGGATGGCCACGAGTTTCCGATCGAGATGGCCCTCTCGGCCATCCATCGTCAGGGGCAGTGGCACGCCCTCGGGGTCGTCCGCGACATCAGCACTCGGAAGAAGGTCGAAGGGTTGCTGGAAGCCGCGCTGCATGAGCAGGAGGCCATCTTCGAAAGCAGTCTGGTGGGCATCTGCGTCCTGCACAACCGCATCATCACCAAGGTCAACCGCCGGCTGGCCGAGATGCTCGGCTACTGCCCCGAGGAGGTGATCGGCCAGGGACCCGAGAAGATGCACCTGTCGCCTCAGCATGCCAAGGAATTCGGCGAGCGGTACTACTATCGTCTGGCCCAAAGCGACATCGTGCACGTCGAGTACCCGCTCAGGCACAAAAAGGGTCATGTGGTGTGGTGTCAGTTCAATGGACGGGCCATCGCGCCTCCCGATCTGGGGAAGGGGGCGGTCTGGGTGATCGAGGATGTCACCGAGGCCAAGCGGCAAAAAGAGGCCCTGCGCGAGGCGCATCGGCATCAACAGAGGATTCTGGACGCGGCCGCCACGGCGGTATTCACGGTGGATGCGCAACGGACCATCACATCGGTCAATCGAGAGTTCTGCGACATCACCGGCTTCAGCGAGGTCGAGGCGGTGGGTTCGAAATGCGCGCTGCTGCGCGGAAGACCATGCATGCAGGAGTGCGCCCTGTTCGACAAGGGGCGCGGAGCGCCGGTGCGGCGCCGCCAATGCAGCATCATCACCAAGGATGGACGGCGACTCCATATTCTGAAGAACGCGAATGTCTATGGCGACGCGGGGGAAATCCAGCAAGGGATCGAATCGTTCACGGACGTGACCGAACTCGTGAACGCCCGGAAGAAGGCCGAGGACTCGACCAAGACCAAGGCCGAGTTCCTGGCGAACATGAGTCACGAGATCAGAACGCCCATGAATGGGATTATCGGCATGACCGGCTTGCTGATCGACACCCGTCTGTCGGAGGGACAACGAGACTATGCGGAGCGGATCTCCGGATGCGCGGAATCGTTGCTGACGCTGATCAATGACATTCTCGATTTCTCCAAGATCGAGGCCGGCCAGCTCGATCTGGAAATCGGCGATCTGAATCTGCGAAGCACGGTCGAAGAGGCTGGGGATATCGTGGCCGTCAAGGCCCAGATGAAAGGGCTCGAGTACATCTGCGATGTCGATCCTGCGATCCCGCGCCGGCTGCAGGGCGACGCGGGCCGGTTGCGGCAGATTCTGGTCAATCTGCTCGCCAACGCGGTCAAGTTCACCGAGCAGGGGGAGATCGAGCT
>CAYQJL010000134.1:0-2447 GCA_964417675.1 uncultured bacterium
TGGCCCGCAGGGCGAAGTGTTCGAGCCGGAGCGCGATACCTGTCAGAGCAGATCGCGTTGGCGACTACTCAGCGCGCGTCCGGGGAGGATGTCGGCGACGTTCGCGAAATGCTGACGTTGGCCCTGTCGGTGTTCGCGTCCGAGTGACAAGCGGCATTCTGGCCACTGGTCGGGGGTTTCGTACCCGTGCGCCATTACTGCTCACTTTGGGCGGTTGGAACCACCGCCGCGAATCCATCGACCCACGCCACGGCTGGCGCCGGGAGTCGGTGATCGACAAGCCCGTCGCGCACCTCCGGACCCGCGCCGCGCGCCGCGCGCCGGCGCGATATGGCCGCCGCGGATACCGCGAACCCGCTCAGGCTCCTCGCAGGCGCCCGCGCCAGAGTCGCACGGACGCGCTGAATCCAACGGTGTCATCCCAGTGCGGCGACTCCCTCGCAGTAACGCTATCGGCCCAACGACAGACATCACCTGCGGGTGGGCCTGGCGCGGCCCTGGCTCTTCAGGGCCTGCACAAAGGCACGCGCTTTCCGCCAGGGCCGCGGTAGGACCAGACGACAGGTGAATGTGATGGTTGTCCAAAGATCTTCTTGTCGATTGCGCCTCAGGCCCGTTCTACTTACCTTCCACCGCCTCGGCGGCGGGTAGGTGGTGGCTGCCAGTCCGGAATGGCCCGCCGCATGAACTCTTCGAAGAGAGGAACGGTGAATGCTGTTTCCCCATGAGCCGGACTCCAGACCATCCCTTTCCTGATCAATCCGCTTCGTAGTGGTCCAGTGCTCTCGACAGCTCGTCCGAGTGCATCAGCAATGGCGCCGGATCGGTGAGGACCGGCCCCGAGCTCTGCCATTGCTCGCAAGTAGTCCTGCTCCCGCGGGGTGAGCCTGTCGAATCTTACTCGGAAGAAACTCCTATCCAGTGCATCGGTAGCTGTCCGGCTGGCAGCTGCCACATCGTCTTTCTTGATTGGCGATTGCTCTGCCACATTCCAGGTGTGCTTTCCCCACTCCTGAAGGAAGTAGGGATATCCTTTCGTAACGGAGACGATTCTCACCAAGGCGTCGGGGTTGATCTCCGCCCCTTCATTTCGAACAGGCTGCGCGATTGCCTGTCTTGCTGCGTCCGAATCGAGTGGGCCCACAGACGGGAAGTCGAAGAGACGTTCGGCGTACGATTTCGCCTTACCCGACAGTGCAGCAACCTGGGGTAGGCCGGCCCCAAACATCACGACCGGTAATCCCCTTTGAGCGACGGCATGGAACGCCACGATTAGGGCTCTCAAGTCCTCCTCGCTGAGATACTGAACCTCGTCGACTAGGATGGCGACGCTCGAATCGGCAGCCTTGGCGGCCTGCCCGACCGTCAGCAGCAGTGCGGGGAGATCAACTTCCAGATTCCCACTGTCAGCCAGGGGCGGCTCAGTCAATGCGATGCGGACTTCCCCGATTGACACTTCGAAGGCGCTCGCAAAGCCGCGCAGCGCACCTGCAGCGCGTGATACGTACTCCCTTGCCTTCTCGACGCGATCAAGCCGCAGTAGCGTGCTCTTGAGCACCGGCGCTAGATACTGAGCGAGACGTTGGCCCTCGGGCGCCTCCAGCATGACAACGTGATACTCAATCGCCTCGGCCATTTCTGCGATCTTGTTCAGAAGCACGGTCTTCCCAACACCGCGGAGTCCAAGGAGCATCTGGCTCTTCTCGGAGCGGCCGGCACGAATTCTATGCAGGGCGATCCTGGCCGCCTCGAGGATCTCATCGCGGCCGGCGAGTGCCGGCGGGGGGGGTCCGGCCCCAGGAGAGAACGGATTTTGCAGGGGGTCCATGGGGTTTACCTCCAGCTGCCTAGTTCAAGACATCTGTGGCCACCTTATCGGGTTATTCCAAGCTGTTCAAGCCCAATTGTAACAATCTATTCTTGTCTTATCGGTCTATTGCTGCCCGGCAAGGCTTCGCTTTGCAGGAGCGCTTCCGGGCCGGGTACTCTGGACAATCGGGATAGGGAGGGGCCGCGCGACCCCTCTCCTCCCACACCACCCAACGTACGGATCACGTATGCGGCGGTTCGGCGGATTCAGTGTCGGTCACACCTTCGTAAGCGGTCATTCTCCGGAGCATTCCCCTTCCGTCTCTTGTGAGCTACAACCATCAAGTGGCAGCCGCATCCCGGCCATCATCTGCTGGGCAGTCACAAGGGAGGTCACGATGCGGGTCATGTCGAATGGAAGGGTCAGGCGATCAGAGGCGGAATGGCGGGCCCTGATCACGAAGCAGGAGAGGTCAGGCCTGAGCGCCGCCGCTTTCTGTCGCGAGGAGATCGTAGCTCTTCTGAAAGCCCACCGGGAGCTGCAGCAGTCGCACGACGAGTTGTCCCGCCAGATCGACTGGTTCAAGCGTCAGCTGTTCGGAGCGAAGTCTGAACGCCGGCTGGTGGACCCCGAAGGC
>CAYQJL010000135.1:0-3709 GCA_964417675.1 uncultured bacterium
CGCAGCGATCTGTACAGCCTTGGCGTGACCTTGTACTACAGTGTGACGGGCCGCTATCCCGTGGAGGCGAACGACCTGCCTGCACTTCGGCGGATGCACGCCTGTGGTGAGCGCACGCCCCTGCGCGATCTTCGTCCGGATCTTCCCGGTGAGTTCGTCGCACTGGTTGAGAAGGCCATCGCGCCGAAACCCTCAGACCGCTTCGCCAGCGCAGGCGAGATGGAGCAGGCACTGGCGCACACCGCCGGACTGCGTGAGATCGCCGCCCCGAGCGTGGCCACCCTGCGCCCATCCGATGATGCTTCGCAGGCGCGGCTCGCGGCGCGGCGCGGCCCCCACCCCGCGCCCCGGACAGCGCGCTTCCATTGGGCGTGGATTGGGGCGGCGTCCCTGGTGGTGCTATTGCTGGGCTGGGCCATCGTTCGATTCGCACCGGGTGGTACGTACACGGTGGCGGCCGCCCTGTACAGGGAGGCCGGCGGAACGCACGAGCAGCTCTTCTCCGGTGCGCGCGTCAGCCCCGGCGATCGACTCTATCTCGAATTCGAAGCGAATCGCGCCATGCATCTGTACATCCTCACGCAGGATGATCACGGCGAAGCCTATTTGCTCTTTCCGATTCCAGGCGGAGCCATGTCGAATCCACTGCCGGCACAGACCCGCCACCGCCTGCCCCCAAGCTCGGATGGACGGCGCTTCCACTGGGGGGTTTCGTCCGCCGGGGGAACCGAGCGCATCCTGATGGTCGCCAGCCCGGCCGTACTGCGTGACTTCGAGGCGACTCTAACCACGCTGCCCGCGCCGCGATTCGCACAAAGCGCCCCCGCGATGGCACTCAATGCCGAAGCCCTCCGGCAGCTGCGCGGCATCGGCGTCGTGGTCGAGGCGCCGCCGGTCACCGCGGCGGCCCCCCATACGGCCGAAACAGCGGCCACCGCCTTTGCCGCCGCCCGCACACTGGCCGCGGGTCACGAGAAGGGCCGGGGCGTGTGGGTCCGGCAGCTCGATCTGGTCAATCCAGGGCAATAGGGATCCGCACGGCCGCTCCCCGCTCACTCGCACCGGCGGAAGTCGATGTACCCGCGCGAGGCGTCCGTACCGATCAACTCCACCCGGATGCGGTCACCGACATCCACGCCAAAGTCCCCGGACAGGAGCTTCCCTTCCACGGGTGGGTCGAGGATTCTGACCCAGGTGCCCTTCTGCGCCGCGCCGGTGACGAGCGCGTCGAACCGTTCTCCGATGCGGTCTTCGAGCAGCAGCGCCAGGGCCGCCTTGTTCACCCGGCGCTCGACCTTGTCGGCGTCATCCTCCTTCTGGGTACAGTGCTTGGCGAGGCCTTCGAGTTCCTCGGAATCGTACGGTTGGCGATCACCTCGCAAGGCGCAGGTCAGCATGCGTTGGGTGATCAGATCCGGATAGCGCCGGTTCGGCGCGGTGGAGTGCGTGTAGTCGCGTACGGCCAGGCCGAAGTGGCCGATGGCCCTGTCGCCGGGATGCTCGACGACATACTCACCCGAACCGATGAGCTTGATCACGGTGAGCGACAGATCGGGGAAGCGAAGAAGATCCTGCTTGCGTTGCTCCCTCATGAACTGTGTGAGCGCCTTCGAGTCCGGTCGGTCGGGAAGGGCCGTACCATGCACCGCCGCCAGTTCGATGATCTTCTCCCATCGTCCCGGCTTGCGGACAACACGCCGCAGAGACGGGAGCTGTTGCTCCCGCAGGAACCTGGCTGTCACGGTATTGGCCGCGATCATCAAATCCTCGATGAGTTCCTTGGCCGGGTTGCGGCCATCGATCTCGATGTGCAAGCGCCCGTCCTCCAGGAAGCGGGGCCTTGCCGAGATCGTCTGCAGCTCCAGCGCACCGTGCTCATGGCGGCGCTTCCGCAAGCGTGTTGCTGCTTCGTGCTGAAGACGCAGATTCTCCTCCAGGCCCGTGATCTCCGCGGCCGCGCGCGGGAAGGGCCGCGTGCCGCTCAGATAGGCGCCGACGCCGTCGTAGGTCAATTTGGCCTGATTGCGCACGGTGGCCAGGTAGATCCCGCCGTCCCGCAGCGCCCCGGAGGGCTCCACGGTAAATTCGGCAACCACCGCCGCGCGATCTTCGCCGGCGTTCAGAGATGTCAGGTCATAGCACAGGCGGACCGGAAGCATGGGGAAGATGAGCGCCGGCGTATACACGGAGGTCGTGTTGTAGGCCGCATGTTCATCGACGGGACCGCGCGGATCGACATGAACCGCTACATCGGCAATCGCGACCCGCACACGAATCGCATCCGCGTCGGCCCGCTCGGCCATCGTGACCTGATCGATGTCACGGGAGTCGTCATTGTCGATCGAACTCCAGAGCAGCGCGCGAAGATCGCGCCGGTCCTTTTCGGCCGGGCTTGGCCGGCGCTCGATCTGGTCGATCTCGCCACGCACCCGCCGGGAGAAATCGGTCAACAGGTCGCGAGCACTCATGGCCTCGCGCGCGATCTCGCCGAGTTGTTCCTTGTGGGTCAGATTTGGTTGCTTCATGCTGGGAGTATGCGGGATGGTCCAAGATGAGGGAAGGCCAAGGATCTCACTTCCGCCCCGGTCTGACGCGCCGGGCAGGCAACAACAGCCCGCACGATCCGAAATTGACAAGACCCGAGGCAGACATCCCGCTCGCCGCGGCTCGATTCCATGGCGCGGTGAGCCAGAACCCGCCACCAGCGAGGGAAGAAGGAGTTGTGCCATGCACTCCGACGGCGGCAACGACCGGCGCTCTGGCGGACGCACCGCCATTGTCACCGGCGCCAGCGCCGGATTGGGGGCCGCCATTGCCGCCGCCCTGGCCGCTGATGGGGTCCGAGTCCTCCTGTGCAGCCGCGATCCCGGCCGCCTGGCGGAGGCCCGCGGGAGGATCCTCGCCTCTCTGCCGGCGACCTCTCCGGAGGTGACCTCTCCGGAGGCGGGCTCGGGCCCGGACCGCGCCCACACGCCCGACGTCCGAATCCTGGCGGGCG
Source organism: uncultured bacterium (assembly GCA_964417675.1). Taxonomy (GTDB): domain Bacteria; phylum Eisenbacteria; class RBG-16-71-46; order CAIMUX01; family WJJG01; genus CAYQJL01. Next base: position 2,999 of record CAYQJL010000135.1, read on the forward strand.
ACGTCACCGACCCCGCCACGGCCCCTGCTCTGGCGGCCGCGGCGCAGGCGGCCTGGGGCCGCCTTGACATTCTGGTCGGAAACGCGGGAGGCCCCCCGCCCGGCAGCTTCGGGGAACTGGATGATGACGCCTGGCGCCACGCGTTCGAGCTGATCCTGCTCAGCAACATCCGCCTGATTCGGTCCACGCTTGTGCTGCTGAAACAGAGCGCCGCGGGACGCATCGCGCTGGTCGCCTCGATCTCGGCCTTTCGCCCGGTCCCCCGACTGGCATTGTCGAACACGATCCGTCCCGCGCTCGCGGGCCTGGCGCGTGATCTGGCCGTCGAGCTGGGGTCCGACGGCATCCTGATCAACGCCGTGGCACCGGGGTTCTTCGACACGGAACGGTCCCGCGAGGTGCGCGCCTCCATGGCTCATCTGCGGGGCCTGCGGCCCGGGGAGATCGAGGCCGAGCTGCGGTCCAAGATCCCTCTCGGGCGGCAAGGCCGGCCCGCCGAACTCGGCGAACTGGTGGCATTTCTCTGTTCGCCGGAAAACGGATTCATGACCGGCCAGACGCTCGTGGCCGATGGCGGGCTCTTACAGATGGGCTAGTTTCCCACCGCCCATTCGGGCGACCCGCATCGGATGAAACGAGTTGCTGCCCATAGGCCGCGTGGCAAGTGACCGGGCGCGTTTTCTCCGCAACCGTTGGTGAGGCGCCGCTGGT
>CAYQJL010000136.1:0-14387 GCA_964417675.1 uncultured bacterium
CTCCACGCCCGGCGGCTTGCACCCGGCCGTTTGCGCCCGCCCTTTCTTACGCCGCCTGGGAGAGGCCGTCCTCGGCCTGCGCGGCGAGCGGGCTCATCATGATGACCATCTCGCGCAGGAGAGCGGAATCCAGCTGGCCGGTCATGTCCCGTTGCATCTCGAAGATCGCGTCATAGGAGGGAACCGCTTCACGGTAGCACCGCTTCGTGGTCAGGGCGTCGAAGACGTCACAGACCGCGGCGATCTTGGCGAAGGGATGGATCTCGCTCGCCGTGAGTTGCTGGGGATAGCCACCCCCGTCGCAGCGTTCGTGATGCTGCAGGATCACCGCCGCCGCATCGTCACTGAGATGCGCGGCCTGGCTCACCAGTTCGAGGCCCAGGTCGGGATGGGTCCGAATGACCTCCCATTCGCCGTCATTCAGGGGACCGGGTTTGAAGAGGATCTCTTCGTCGATCTTGGCCTTGCCCAGATCGTGCAGCATCAACCCTACGCCCAGATCGTGCAGTTTGGCCGGGTCATAGCCCAGGCGCGCGGCCAGGGCGAGACCAAAGACGCACACGTTCACCGAATGTGTGAATGTGCTGTAGTCGAAGTCGAGTAACTCGATCAACGCCGTGACATTCTTCGCATCCGTCACGATGTGCTGCACGGTGCTTCCAATGAAGGCCCGTGTGCGGCGGATGTTGGCCCCCACGGTGGGATTGGAGAAGATGTCGGCGACCATGTGCGTGGCCGAGGCATACAGGACTCCGCCCTTCTCCTCGCGGGAGAGGTTCGGATCGTTGAGAATCTGGTCGAGATGCTGTTCCACATACCGAAGATAGGCACCCCGCTGCGAATCCGGTATGTACAGGTGTTTCACGCGGCTGGCGCGCAGCCGCTCCCGATGCGCTTCCCCGAAGGTGAGATGCCCGCGCCGGTAGAGCACATAGTTGTTTTGCTTCGGGTGGTGCAGGTACAGACTGAATCCGGTCACCGTCTCCAGCCGCAGAGACTCCGGCGAGATGGGGAAGAAGCTCGCGGGAGGGGCGCCGAACGGCTCGTCCGGGGAACTGTGGCCGCCGGGATCGGGATCAGGAGCCTGGCGGCCCGGCGATTGCCCGGCCGGGCGCGGAATGATGCGTCTCTCGGTACGCGTGGGTCGTCTACTGGGGCTCATGTTGTTCCTCGCGTTCGACGGTTGTCCGTATGGTACACGTTGTGCCGGATGATCGCGCCGCCCTGCCCGCGCGCCTGCGCCGCTCTGCCCGCGCGCCCGCGCCGCCGGGACGGCGCGATCGGGGGAATGCGCTCTTCCTAGTCTACCCACGAAAATCGGCCGTTCCGATGCAGCCCTTGCTCCCGAAAACGGCCGGTGGCAGGTGTACGAGTGCTCGGTTTTTGCGGCTGTTCCAACATTCAGGATTGTAGCACTTGCATGCTAATCAACTTCTCTGTAAACAGATACAGGGTTCGCTATGCGTGCATCTTTCCTGCAACCTTTTTATTCAATACATGTTCATATAATCAGCAAAGCAAACGGCCGCTTGCCCCCGGGCACTCTCCAGTAGCTGTTCACTAGTTGAACATATGCGGGCTTGACGGACCGTTCTGCGCTATCATGAGGCGCGCGCCAGATGAGCGACGCGGGTACCTTGCCGGTGTGCTGGCCCGCAGACCTCCTCACTGAAAGGAGTTCTCGATGAGCAGTCGGAACGAACAGCGAGCGGCGTTGCGGCCGGCGGGTGAGGGGGGCGCCCCCCCAGGGGGCATGCTGTCGATCGGCGCGCTCGCGAAGGCCACCGGGATTCCGGCCGAAACGTTGCGCACCTGGGAGCGGCGCTACGGGTTTCCGGTGCCGGAGCGCAAGCCCTCCGGCCATCGACTCTATCCGATCGAGAACATCCCGCGCCTGCGTCGGATCGGACAGGCTCTGGCCGAGGGGCATCGCGCCAAGGAGGTCGTGTCGGCCAGCGACGATGATCTCACCCGATTGATCGCGGCCATTCCCCAGCGAACCGACGATGGGGGCGGGCTGGCGCGCGGAAGCGAAAGCCTGACCCAGGAAGATCTGCTCGAGGCGGTGATCGAGTTCCGGGGGGCGCGCCTGACGCGGACCCTACTGCTCGATTGGGCGCGGATGCAGCCGGTGGACTTCTTGGCGGATCGTGTGGCTCCCTTGATTCAGGCCGTGGGCCAGGGGTGGCAGACGAAGCGGCTGGACATCCGGCATGAGCATTTCCTCAGCGAACGGCTCGGTGACCTGCTGCGGTCCCTGCGCATGCCTTTCGAAGAGCGCGCGCGCGGACCGCTCTTCATCCTGGCGACCCTGCCGGGCGAGCACCATGGACTCGGACTCCAGATGGCGGCCCTGCTGCTGGCCTCCCACGGGTTTCGCCTGCTGTACCTGGGGACGGATACACCGGTCGATCAAATCGTGAACCTGGCGACCGATCTGGGCGCCGCGCATGTGGGCCTCAGCGTCTCCGAGGTGACCCGGGGCGCCGGCACGACGCGGGCGATCGGCCGCCTGCGCAGCGAGCTGCCGGCGGCCGTCTCCATTCTGCTGGGCGGCGAAGGCGCCCGGTCGAAGGCGGGTGTGGTGTGCGTGCGCGACCTGAGGGATCTGCACGAGTGGGCGCGCACCCATGGCGGGCTGGGCTAGGCCAGGCAGGCTCACCTTCCGGCGGGCAGCCGGCCGGGCTTCATGACGACGCCGGTTCCGGTGGCGCCATCGACCAGGATGTTCAAAGGGTGCTCGAATCGAAGATGACGAACGAAGGCGCCCTCCTGGGATGCGGGCTGCCGGTCGAGCCAGGCGAAGTCGATATGGGAGACCTTCTGTTCCCGCGAGAGGGTGAAGTACCCGATCCCGAAGGAGGTCAGATTCTGGAAGAAGTGGGTCCCCTGCGAGGGGGTTACCCGGATGTCCTTCAGCTCGCTTTCCACGATGCAGCCCACGCCACAGATCTGCGACCAGCTGACCGGAATCCCGAGCCAGTGATCCGCGCTGCCCCAGCGGCCAGGGCCGATGAGCAGATAGGGTCGTTGCTCGGCACGCAGGCGCGCGTTGTGCTGCCCGACCTCGGTGGCGATCCGGGCGGTCTTTCCGCGTTCGAACCTGTCCGGGCGGACGTAGAGCACGTCCTGGATGTCGTCGAAGTAACCATGTCCGAGCGCGGAACTGCTCATGCAGATCGTGTCTTCGGCGGCAATGCCCGACAGGTCCAGCGCTTCGGTGGCCGTGCCGAAGACCAGCGGTCGGATCTGCAGGAAGGCGAACTCGTGGGGGGCATCCTTCTCCCGGCTGAGATTGAGCGCGAACTCGATCTCCACGTGGCAAGAGAAACCCGCCCGGCCGACATCCAGCAGGAACTTCAGCACGTTGGCGAGGGGGAAGAAGTCGCCCGAGAGCATCCCCGCCATGGTGACCAGCTTGATGCCCTTGCGGTGGGCGCCGTCATAGACCGTGTCGTTCTCGGGCGAGTAGACTGATGCCACCGGGGCGAGGGTTCCATGGGTCTCGGCGGCATCCAGGCCGAGCAGCGTGATGTTGTCGTCGCCACCCCGGCGGGCGAACCCGACGGTGGCGCCACTGCCTCCTTCATCGCGGTTTCCACCGCCTCCCACGGCTCGCCCCGCGGGCGCGGGGGCTTGCATGTCGAGCGCGTAGAACTCGCGCTGGGCGTTCTCCAGATAGCTTTCCGTCGAGGAGAACTGATAGAGGCGCCGGGGATGCGCCGGGGAGAAGCGCACACAGCGCCCCCCTTCGACCACGGTCCGGCCGAGCCCGAGGGCCACCGAGGCGACGCCATCCTCCGGGTCCATGCCTTCCATGGGGTAGTAGTCATAAGAACGGGCCACGCCGGCAAGGTCCGGATAGGTGTACTGCCCGTAGGTGCGGCCGGCCAGTTGCTGGATCACGACGGCCATCTTCTCTTCCTCGAGACGATTGGGCGTCGAGTCGATGTAGCTTTTCGAATCCGCGTAGTAGGTCGAAGCGTAGACCAGCCGGATGGCGCGGCAGAGCTCCTCCAGCCGCACCTCCGGGTCGGGGTGGTTGTTGGGCAGCATGAAGGTGTCGTAAATGCCGGCAAAGGGCTGGAAGGATGAGTCCTCCAGCAGGCTCGACGAGCGCACGGCCAGCGGGTAGGTCACCCGCGTCACGAATTCGCGCAGCGCCTCGACGGCCGCATCCGGCAGGGGGGCGCCAAGGAAGGCCGCCCGCAAGGTCTCATCGGAAGCATCGCTGAGGGCCAGCGCCGCCAGGGAGGAGCGTTCCATGAACGCATCGAAGGTGTCGGTGGCCACCACCGCCGTCGGGGGGACCGTGATGCGGATATTCGGGAAATGCCGCTCGATGGCGTGCGTGGTCAATAGCGAGTTGAAGAAGGCCAGACCACGTCCCTTGCCCCCCAGCGAGCCCGAACCGATGCGGGTGAAGAGGTTGCGCGGATCGAATGTCTCACGCGAAAACTCGGCCACCAAGCCGGCCTGGCTTTCCTCCCGGTAGGCGGCCAGGGTGTGCACCAGGTAGCGGCGCAGATCCGCCGGGGTCGCGAATTCCTCGGGCGTGCGCGGCTGCAGCGCCTTGGCCAGATCGAACTCGGTGCGGGCCATCAGCCACGTCGAGAAATCATTGCGGCTGGCATGATGGAGAAGCGCTTCCTCGGGAATCGTGCGCAGTCCTTCCTCCAGGCTGCGCAGGCTGCGCGCCCGGCCGAGAATCGTCCCGCTGGGGGTCCGGAACTGGAAGGAGCCGAATCCCAGCTCGGCGCGCATGAAGCCGCGCACCTCGCGGAGCAGGGTGGGTGATTGCTTGTTGGCGAAGGCCAGATTCTGCTCGGCCGTCAGGACACAGATATCATCATCGCTCGACTGCATCAGGATCGAGAGATACGGATTCAGGCCGCGCGCCATCCGGGCAAAGGCCAGCCCGGCGCCGCCGTCGGTGCGACCGGCGCGCGGGAAGCGGGCATCCAGAATGAGGCCGAGGATCTGTTCGCGATAGCGATGGAAGAGCGCTTCGCCCTCCTCGAAGCTCGTGGCGATCATGATCTTGGGCCGGGCGCGCATCCGCAGCAGCTTCTGCATCCGGTTGACCCCGTCGGCCATCAACGCCTGGGTCTGTTCCATGATCTCGGTGTAGAGCAGGGGCAGGTAGGCGGAGTAGAAGCGCACCGAGTCTTCGATGAGCAGGATGCTCTTGACGCCGGCGATTTCGGCGTCATGTTGGGCGTTGCGGGCGTCCTCGATCAACTTGATGATCGCCAGGAAGATGCGTGCATCGCCCTGCCAGACGAAGATCCGATCCACGCCCGACTCGTCGCGCGCCTTGAGCAGCGACAGCTCCCGGGTGTCATGGGTCAGCAGCACGACCGGCAGCTGGGGGCAACTGCTCTTGACGCAGCGGCCGAACTCGAAGACATCCATGTCGCCGACGCGTGGCATGGTAATGAGCAGGTCGGGAACACAGTCCTGCACGCTCTCGATGGCTTCCTTGGCCGTAGTCACCCGTGTGATCGTCGGAGCGCTGCTCAGATTCAGATCCAGGTACTCGGAGAACAGCAGCTCGGTGAGGCTGCCGTCCTCCTCGAAGGTGAACGAGTCATAGAGACTCGAGACGAGGAGGATGTTGCGCACGCGCCAGGGCCGCAGCTGGGCGTAGGAGACCCGCGTCTCGGGCCGCCGGCCGGCGATGGCATCCAATGAGCGGACCTGCACGGATGGCTCTCCTACTGCTGCTGGGATAGAGTCTCGAGGTTACGGCGGATGCCAGCGGCCATCTCGGGCGAAGGGTTCAGTGCGAGCGCCGTCTCCCAGGCGCTCCGGGCCTCGCGTGCGCGACCGAGCATGGCCAAGACGACACCCTTGTCCACGAACAGCCCGACCGACCGCAGGCCCATCTGCTCGGCGCGCTCGATGTAGCGCAGGGCCTCGGCGGGTTGATTCATGGCGCGATAGACACCGCCGATCTTGGCATAGGCTTCTGTGTTGTCAGGTCCTCGGCCGAGGGATTGCTGATAGAGCTGCAGGGCGCCGCGCAGATCGCCCTCGATCTCCTTGAGCATGGCCAGGCGGAAGCTGGCCACCGGCTCGGCGCCGTCGAGCGCCAGAGCGCGCTCCATGTCTGCCCGCACCCGGGGCAGCAGGGCCGCGGCGGCTTCGATCTCACCCTGCGCCCGCAATGCCTGGGCCCGTCTCCAGGTCAGCTCGCCGCGCATGGCCAATGCGGCGGGCACGTCCGGCTCACGTTCCAGGATCTCGGCAACGATGGCGCCGGCCGCTTCCAGACGTTGTGCGCTCCACTCGAAGCGGGCCAGGCGCAGCAGGGGCGTGATGTCGCCCGGATCCTCCGCCAGCATCTCCTCCAGGAGCCCGCGCGCGGCACCGTCGCGGCCCTGCGTCAGCAGAAGCTCGGCCTTGACGCCCTGGGCGCGGCGCCGGCCGGATTCCTGCTCCATGGCGATTGCAAGCAACTCTTCGGATTCGCTCAGGCGATCGGTTCGCATGGCCGCCCGGGCCACATAGAGCAGCGCATCCTGATCATGGGGCAGCTTTCCCAGAACCTTGCGGCCGGTCACGTACGCCTCTTCGTATCTCTTGGCGTTGAGGAAGGCCTGGGCCAGGAAGCGCATCGCCACCATATTCTCGGGCTCTTCCCCCAACACACTGGCCAGCAGATCGGCGGCTTCCCCGGGACGGCTGGTGATCGAATTGCGCGCCTGGTTGATCTTGCGCACGAGGTGCATCAGCTTCTTCGGATCTTTCTCGGACGGGGCGGTCTTCTTGGGCGCCGAGCCGGAGAGGTACCCCAGGCTGCGCAGGCGCTCCAGGGTGCGGGCATCCAGTTCCTGGGTGTGCATGGTCTCGCTGTCTTCCTCGGTGAACCACTCGCACCAGGCTTCCAGGCGCTGGGCGACGGCGGGCACATCATAGTAGACGTTGACCTGTTCGTGGGGGTCCTGCTCGAGATCGTAGAGCTCCGGTTCGGGTGCGCGAATGTAGGTCCAGCGGCCGGTACGGATCCCGCGCAGGTCACTCCACTCGTATTCGATGGCGGGGGTGAGGGTCTCCATGTAGGCCACCCGAGGGCCGTCCCAGGTTCCCGCGAGCAGGGGCAGCAGGCTCGAACCGCTGGCCGGAAGCCGCTCGCGGGCCAGTCCCAGGGCGTTGAGCATGGTCGGGGCCAGGTCACGCAGGGACACCAGGTTCGGCACGCGCCGATTGCGGATCTGCTTCTCCGGGAGCGCACTCCACCGCTGCGGGGGGAGCAGCAACAGCGGTGTGTCCTGCGTGACGCGGTAGATCAGCATGCCGTGCGCGGGTTCCCCGTGATCGCCCAGGGCCTCGCCGTGATCGGCCACGATGACCACCCAGGTGGTCGCGAGCAGGCCTTCCCGCTCGAAGAACTCGTAGAGCCGCCGAACCTGCGCATCGGTGTAGGCGATCTCTCCGTCGTACGGAAAGCCGAAGCGCTGCTTGTAGGGGTTCGGAGGCTCGTAGGGGTAGTGGGGATCGAAGTAGTGCGCCCAGTGAAAGAACGGCCTCTCCGGTTCCCGGGCCAGGCGCTCCCGGAGATGCTCGATCGACAGGTTGGTGACATCCTCGGCCGGACGCTCGAGCACGGCATCCTCGCCGCCGACCTGCGGGGGGAAGTCATCGTCATAGAATCCGAATCCCTGGGCGATGCCGAATTCCTTCTCCAGCGGCATGGCGCCAACCACGGCGCTGGTGGCGTAGCCCTGATCGGACAGGATCTCGGCGAGGGTCACATGCGTCGAATCGAGCACGAAGAGGCCGTTGATGCGGACGCCGTGTTCGGGGGGATTGAGGCCGGTCATGATCGTGCAATGGGATGGCAGGGTGATCGGGACCGGGACGACCGCGTTCTCGAAAAGCACACCCCGCTTTGCCGCGGCATCGAGAAACGGCGTAATCGGCAGCTCGTAGCCATAGCAGCCCAGGTGGTCCTGGCGCGTGGTGTCCAGGGTGATCAGGAGCAGATTCCAGGGGCCGCCTTCCCCGGCGCCGGGCAACCAGGCTTGCTCGATCGGTCCCGGTGCGGGGATCTCGGAGAGGGGATCGTGGCCGCAACCGCCCGCGAGGAGAATGCCGGTGAACGCGAGGAGCGCGATGGCCAGGCGGCCCGCCATCCCGCGCCGTGTACAGCCGGTGGGAGCGAATGAATGGGAGAACCCCGGCATCTACGCCACTTCCTTTCCCGCTACGGCCGCCATGGCGGCCTCTTGACGAAACGGCCTCTTATTGTCGGCAGTGGCGGGGGCAGCGTCAACCACCGAACGCCCCGCGGGGAGTCCGGGCGCCGGGAGACCCTCCGCTTGGCAGCCGCGGCCCCAATGAGGTAAGCTTGACGGCTGTCCCCGGCGGCCCGGTACGACCCTGTGCGCCCGCGCCCCCCGTGCGGCGCTCGATGCGGCAAGGAGGAAGAGATGTTCGAAGGCTTGAAGGAGAGATTCCGGCAGGTCATGCCGGCGAGCGGTTTCTGCTCGTTGCGTGCGGTGCGGGAAATCAACGAAATCGTGCAGGTGCGACAGAACGTCCTCCAGCCGATTCAGCGCTACGAGGACCAGGGGGTGATGATCGCGGTCATCGACGGAAGCGGGTACGGCTACGCGGCCACCTCGGATCTCTCGGAGTCCGGATTGCGGGCGGCGGTGGAGCAGGCCCAGTCGTGGGCGGCGCTGTCGTCCGGCCGGACGGTGTTCGACTACGCCAAGGTGGTCATGCCTCATCCCAAGGGCAGCCACCGGTCGCCGGTCAAGATCGCCTGGGACTCGGTCCCGCTCTCCGAGAAGATCGATCTGGTCAAGCGGGAGTGCGAGCGCCTGAAGATCGACGAGCGCATCGCCGATTTCGCCTCCTCGCTGTGGTACATCCGCACCGATTCGCTCTACCTGACCAACGCGGGTGGGGAGGTGACGCAGGAACATCAGCGTCTACTGCCGATCCTGCGGGTGACCGCGGCCGAGGGCACCGACTCGCAGACCCGCACCCTGGGTGCCGGATCGTTCGCACTCCAGGGGGGCATGGAAGTCATCGAGCAGGTCGGTTTTCAGACCGAAGGCCCCCGGCTGGCGCAGGAGGCGGTCGACCTGCTGTCGGCGCCGAACTGCCCGACCGGCACGCTGGATCTTCTGCTGGGACCGGATCAGATGCATCTGCAGATCCACGAGTCGATCGGCCACCCGCTCGAGATCGACCGCATCCTGGGGGATGAGCGCAACTACGCCGGGACGACCTTCGTGCAGCCCGGCGACATCGGTTCGTTCCGCTACGGATCCGATCAGCTCAACATCACCTACGATCCCACGATCGAGAATCAGTGGGCCTCTTTCGCGTTCGATGATGACGGCCTGAAGGCCGAGAAGCTCTTCATCATCGAGAAGGGGATCCTGAAGCGCGCCCTGGGCGGGCTCATCTCTCAAACCCGCAGCGGCCTCCCCGGCGTGGCGACCACGCGGGCCGATGGATGGCGCCGTCCGCCGATCGATCGCATGTCGAATCTGAATCTCGAGCCGGGCGACAAGAGCTTCGATGAGATGGTCGGCGCGGTCGAGAAGGGCATCTATATGCAGACGAACACCTCCTGGTCGATCGACGACTCGCGCAACAAGTTCCAGTTCGGATGCGAGCTGGGCCGGCTGATCGAGAACGGTCGGCTGACCACGATGGTCAAGAAGCCGAACTACCGCGGCATTTCGCGGACCTTCTGGAACAATCTGAAGATGGTCGGGGACCGCTCGACATTCCGTGTATTGGGGGTGCCGAACTGCGGCAAGGGCGAACCGAATCAGGTCATGAAGGTCGGGCACGCCTCGCCGGTGGCGCTGTTCGCGGACGTCGAAGTCTTTGGTGGCGAGTAGGAAGGGAGGCAGACGATGCAGGAGCTGTTCTTTGATATCGCCGACTATGCGGTCTCCCTTTTGCAGGGTGATGAGGTCATCAACCTGAATTTCGAGGGAGAGGCATCGGATTTCGTTCGCTTCAACCACAACCGGGTGCGCCAGCCGGGTTCGGTCCGCTCCAGCGATCTGGGGATCGATCTGATCCATGGCAACACCCATGCCGAAATGCAGATCGCCTTGACGGGCGTCGAAGATGAGGATCGGGCGCGCGTCCGGCGGGCCCTCGAGGATCTCCGGGGGCGCATCGATCACATTCCCGAAGATCCCCATCTGCTCTACGCCACCGAGGTCCATTCCACCGAGCGCATCGGGGAGGACAGGCTGCCGGCGCGCGCGGACGCGCTGGCCGCGATCCTCGCCAAGGGCGAGGGCAAGGATCTGGTGGGCCTCTACGCCCAGGGGCCGATCTTTCGCGGATTCGCCAACAGCTTCGGCCAGCGCAACTGGTTCTCGAGCTCGAGCTTCAATTTCGACTACTCGTTCTATCTGCGCGCCGACAAGGCGGTCAAGTCTTCCTACGCGGGCTTCGAGTGGGATGACGGCGCGCTCGGCCGCAAGATGGACGCCGCCGCCGAGCAGCTCGAGATCCTGAGTCTCGAGCCGAAGACCATTCCGCGGGGCAAATACCGGGCCTACTTCTCGCCGGCGGCGGTCAACGAGATCGCGGGCATGCTGGGATGGATGGGCTTTGGCCTCAAGAGCCACAAGTCGAAGATCTCCTGTCTGATCAAGATGACCGAGGGTGACGCGCGGGTTCACCCGTCGGTGTCGATGGTGGAGAACACGCGCCAGGGCATCGCGCCCAACTTCGACGGCAAGGGCTTCATCAAGCCGGATGAGGTCGTCCTGCTCGAGGCCGGCGTGTTCAAGGATCCGCTGGTCAGCCCGCGCACCGCCAAGGAGTACGGGGTTGCCACCAACGCGGCGACGAGCGGCGAATGGCCGCTCTCGTTCGAGATGGCCGCCGGCGACCTCAAGGAGGAGGAGATCCTGCAGAAGCTGGGCACCGGAGCCTATATCAACAACCTGCATTACCTGAATTACTCGGACCGGACCGCATGCCGTCTCACGGGGATGACCCGCTTCGCGACCTTCTGGGTCGAGGACGGCAAGATCGTGGCGCCGCTGAACGTCATGCGCTTCGACGAGTCGTTCTACCGGATGTTTGGGGAGAATCTGATCGGTCTGACCGCGGAGAGAGAGATGATTCTCGACAACATGACCTACGGCGGTCGCCAGGTGAGCAGCACGCGCCTGCCGGGGGCCCTGGTCGAGGATTTTGCCTTTACGCTTTAGAATCCGACGGAGGAGGGTTTCGGACCATGAACGCAAGACAACCGCTACGGGCGCGCCGGCGCGCCGGGGCCGCCCCCGCGGCCCGCGGGGCGCTTCTGGCGGCCCTTCTGGGTGTGATGGTTGGTGCGGCGCACGGCTACGAAATCGGGCACCGGACCCTCGCCTTCGTGGATCCGGAACGATCCAATCGCCAGATCTCCACCGAGATCTACTATCCGGCCGACACGCCGGGAGAGAACGTCCCGCTGGCGACGCCGGATCCTCCGGGCTTTCCGGTGATCGCCTGTGGACACGGATTCGTGATCTCGGTGGATGACTACGAGTTCCTGTGGGAGGGCCTCGTGCCGAGCGGCTACATCGTGGCCCTGCCCCGCACCGAGACGGGCTTCTCTCCGAGCCACCTGGACCTGGGCCTGGATCTGGCCTTCGTCTGCCGGGCTCTGCAGGCGGAGGGGGAGCAGCCCGCGTCGCCGTTCCATGAGAAGGTCGCCCCGACCTCTGCGGTCAGCGGGCATTCGATGGGTGGCGGCGCCAGCTTCCTGGCGGCCGCCTCGGATCCCGGCATCACGGCCCTGTTCAACCTCGCGGCGGCCGAGACCAATCCCTCCGCCATCGGCGCGGCCGGGCAGATCGAGGCGCCCGCGCTGCTGTTCGCCGGGTCGCTCGATTGTGTCACGCCCCCGGCGGTCCATCAGCAGCCGATGTACGAGGCGCTGGCCTCCGATTGCCGAACCTATGTCGAATTGCTGGGCGCCAGCCACTGCCAGTTCGCCGAGTACAATTTCCTCTGCAGCATAGGGGAGAGCGGATGTCCGAGCCCGACGATCTCCCGCGCGGAGCAGCACGCGCTCACGCTTCAGCTGCTGCTTCCCTGGCTGGATGCCTTCCTGCTCGATGACCCGCAGGCCTGGGAGGCCTTTCAGGCCTTGCTGGCCGGATTGCCGGGCATCATCGTGGAGCAGGACTGCAGCGTCAGCGGCGTCGCGGCCGACCGGCCCGGGCGCTACGATCATCCCGTGCGCCTGAGCGTTCCCGCGCTCGTTCTGGCCGGCCTGCCGGTGGATATGCAGTTGCAGCTTTCCGAGCCCGCGCGGATCCGGGTGGAACTGCTCGATCTGCAGGGTCGCCTTGTCCAGCGCATTCTCGAAGAGGAGGTTTCGGCGGGGACGCGCGTGATTGCGTGGAACGGCGCAGACCGGTACGGCCGCCCCCCCGCGCCGGGTGTCTACTTCGTGCGGGCCCGCGGCGCCGGCGCGGCCGCGACGGTTCGCACGGTGATTCTGCGCTAGAGGCCCGGCCCGAAATCTCTGCCGGAATTGCGCCGTCGGGCCCTCGGCGCATCCACGGGGCGCGCGCCGAGGGGTCTCTGAAATCTCCGTCTCTTCGGTGGCATCAGCCATCCCCCTCACTTCCTTCGGTGAGGCACGGATTGGTCAAGGCGTCTCCCAGCAGAATCCGGGGAATTCCACCCAGTCGCCCCTGAAGGTAGCTCTTGCGGATATCTTCGTCATACCGGACATCCTTGTACTCGCTGGTTGATCAGCAGCTCGAAGCCAAATCGCGACGGTTGATAACCCCCATTGGCATCAAGTTGAAACGGCTCGACAGGAATCAGTCGGTACGCGAGCCCCTTGCTGTGGGCGTCACGCTGCCGGCCGATGCCGCTCCCCACCCGGGCCGTCCCGCCCGTCCCGGCCCGGCCACCCCGGCCGTCCCGCCCGTCCCGGCCGGGTGTCCCACCGGGTGCGTCCTGGACAGAAACTCGCCCCAGATGCAGGCTGTGCATCCATGTCTATGACGGCCGTTCTTGCAACTTTGTCTTATCTGTCTTGCCCCGGGGCACGGACTTAAGTAATTGATCTTGAATGGGTTACAGACTTCAGCCGGTATCGCGTCAGAAGTTGGTTGGATGGTCCTAAGTTCTTGATTTGCTTAAAGATGCCTCTAGCGTAGTTGTCCATACTGTATCAGATTCCGTCCAGATTGAGCCAATTGTGTTCCCACTTGGTCATTTCGGAGTGGATTTGTCGTGTCGATATGTTAGGGTATGGACACGTAGGGAGCATCATAGTTATTGCTATAACAGGAGTGACCCATGTCTTCTCGACGCTCTCCCGAAGCCCTGGTGAACCTGCTGAAGGCCAAGCCGGTCGTCGACCTGCCAACGATCCGTGCCGAGTTGGGCGGGGTGTCCCACATGACGGCTTTTCGCTATCTGCAGCAGGTCCCCTACCGGCGTAGCTACAACCACAATGGAGGCTTCTATTGTTTCTATGACCCTGCCCGTCACGATCGTTTTGGTCTGTGGAGCTGGCAGGACGTCCACTTCTCGGTTGATGGAAGCCTGAAGCGGACGGTGCGACGGTTGGTGCACGAAGCCGTGGCCGGGGTGACCCAGCGGGAGTTGCAGGAGCGCTTGCGGGTACGGGTCTACAACACGCTCTTGGGTCTTCTACGTGAGGAGGAGATCACGCGGGAACGTCTGGCGAAGGTCTATCTCTACCTGCATACGGATCCGAGCGTACGCGCAACCCAACGTGCCGAGCGGGAACGACAGCTGTTGCGCGATGCGCAGAGCGAGCCGATCAGTGAGGCCATGATCATCCAGGTGCTGTTGACCCTGATCCGTTATCCCGGTCTGGGGCCGGAAGAGGTTGTGCGCAGGCTGCGAGGTCACCCGCCTCCGGTTGAGCGCGCGCAAGTCGAGGCCATCTTTGCCCGCTATGCGTTGGGTGGAAAAGGAGGCTCCTGAGCGCGTTGCATGCCTATTGGTAGATGGCGGCCGAGAACGGTTGGTCGACGTCCGAGATAGAGCGTGCAACGAAGATATAGCCACTGCTCACCAAGGGTTTCAGAATAGGCATAATCAGAAGAGGGAAAACAAGTTGGGGGATGTCCCCCCACGCAGGCGCAGCTTCGAATCCCGGCGGGAACGTGCCCCCTTCATGTCGACCTGACCTGGGGCACAACCGAGTTCTGACGCGATACTTCAGCCGTGAGGAAACAGGATCCTCACGCATGCCCTGTTGAACGGAGGAGGGAAGCTGGCGACCGGCCTGAGAGGACGGAGGCCGGCGATCGGCCACGGAGAACGGAGGCTGACGGTGGGCCTGGGAGAACGGAGGCCGGCGATCGGCCACGGAGAACGGAGGCTGACGGTGGGCCTGGGAGAACGGAGGC
>CAYQJL010000137.1:0-5403 GCA_964417675.1 uncultured bacterium
CGAAGCCCCCCGGGGCACCCCTCCCGGCGCCCCCCGCGGAGATCCTCTCGGGGAGGCCGCCTTCTTGGAGCGTTGTGTGCGGGCCAGCGCGCTGATCAAGTCCACGATCGTCCTGCGGGATCCGTATGAGCGGGGGGAACGCGGGGTGCTCAATCTGGGGCACACCGCCGGGCATGCCTTCGAGGCGATCGCCGGGTATGGGCGGTTGCACCACGGTGAAGCGGTCGCGATCGGCCTGGTGGTGGCCGGCCACATCGCCTGTGCCCGTGGGCTCTGGCCGGCGGAGTTGCTCGCGCAGAGCGTGCAGATTCTGAAGCGTTGCGGGCTTCCGGTGGCGGCGCCGGAGGTTTGCGAGGAGGCGTTCCTGCACAGCCTGCACTTGGACAAGAAGAAGCGTGCCGGCCGGCTGCGCTATGTCTTGCCGCTGGCGCCGGGCTGCTGTCTGGTCGTGGACGATGTGTCGGACGAGGAGATCCTGAGTGCCGCCGCCGCGAGCCGCGCCGCGACCATTGGGCCAGACGACAGGGCAGACGACAGGGCAGTCGACAGGGGGGAGAACGGATGCGCATCCTGGTGATTCACGGCCCCAACCTCAATCTGCTCGGCATGCGCGAGCCGGAGCAGTACGGACGACAGACACTCGCGGAACTGGAGACCGCCATCCGGGCCCATGCCGGCCGGCGCGGCGCCGAGGTGTTGTTCTTCCAGAGCAATCACGAGGGCGACCTGGTCGACCGCATCCAGGCGGCAGCAGTGGGACCGCAGGATGCGCAGGCCGATGCCATCGTCATCAATGCCGCGGCCTATACACACACCAGCATCGCCATTCTGGATGCGCTCAAGGCCGTCCGTCTGCCGGCGATCGAGGTTCACCTGAGTGACATTCACGCGCGCGAACCGTTTCGGCGCCGGTCGATGATCGCGCCGGCCTGCCGCGCGCAGATCTGCGGGCGGGGTCTGCCGGGCTACCTGGAGGCCATCGACCGGCTAGTCGAGTCCGTCTAGGATCGCCCCCACCAGACGGTACTTCTCGAGCGGGGGCATCACGAGGATGCCCTGGCAGAGCGGCCGCAGCGCGCGGATCGTCTCCTGCGCAATCGCCACGCCCTCGCCGATGGCCTGCTTGCCGGCCTTGCCCTCCATGCGCGCCAGATGTCCGGGCGGGATCGTGATGCCGGGCACCTCGTAGTGCAGGTACTCGGCATTGCGCAGGGAGATCAGGGGCATGACGCTCAGCATGACAATCACACCGCGCGCCTGCAGGGATTCGAGCAGGGGACGGAACGCCTCGACGTCGAAGACCGGCTGGCTGACCACGAAACGGGCGCCCTTGCTCAGCTTCTCGTCGATGCGGCCGGCCACGGCCTCCGCCGCACCCGCCAGTCCCGCGCCCACACCGATATGGAACCGCGTGTGCCGGCCGATGGGCAGTCCGAGCAGATCCTGCCCGCGATTGAGCGCGTGCATCAATTCCACCAGGCCGTCGGAGGAGAGGTCGTAGACGCCGGTGGCGAAGGGATAGTCTCCGATCGAGGGGGGATCGCCGCCCAGGGCCAGGAAGTCATGCAGCCCGAGGGCCGCGGCACCCAGCAGGTCGGATTGGATGCCGAGGATGTTTCGGTCACGGGTGGTGTAATGCACCAGGATTTCCCGGCCGAACTCGCGCTTCAGCAGCGCCCCGGCGGCAATCGGGGACATGCGCGGCCGGGCCATCGGACTGTCGGACACCGAGAGGAAGTGCAGATCGTTCGTGTAGGCGGCCAACGCCTTCACGCAGGTCTCCATGGCGCTGTCGCGCGGCGGATCGACCTCCATACCGAGGACGCCGCCGCGCGAGAGCATCTCCTGCAGCGGCGTAGAGATCGTTGCCGCGACGGTCGTCTGCTCGGCGACCGGCTCGACCGCCCGCAAGGGCGCGCGCCGCCCGACCTTCTCACCCTCCAGGATCGCCACCAGGCTGCGGATGTGTTCGGGCGAGGTGCCGCAACAGCCGCCGACCAGCGTGACCCCGCAGGAGACCAGCTTCTTGCCCATGCGGGCGAAATACTCATGATTCGCGGGGTAGACGAACCGCCCACGGGTGAAGGTGGCCGCGCCGGCGTTGGGCATCGCGCTCAGCGGCTTGCGCGTGCCGGAGGCCATCTTGCGAACGGATTCGTAGACCCCTTGCGGGCCCGGTCCGCAGTTGACCCCCAGCAGGTCGGCCGCGGTGTCGTCCAGGTGGCTGGCCGACTCCTGCGGAGTCCGCCCGAAGAGCGTCAGGCCGTTGTTGGGGAAAGACAGCTCGGCGATGACCAGCAGATCGGGCGCGAGTTCCTTGGCGGCCGCGATGCCGCAGACCAACTCCTCGACATTGGCGAAGGTCTCGAAGATCAGTCCATCGACCTCGGCTTCGAGAAGCGCGCTGATCTGCTCGCGAAACAGGCCGCGCGTCTCATCCGCGTCCGGGGTGGCATCCTTGTCGAGGGGGCGGGAGATCGGGCCCACGGTCCCCAGAACGAACGCGCGCTGGCGGGCGGCGCGCCGCGCCAGCCGTACGCCGTAGTAATTGATATCGTGCGTCTTGTTCCCCAGACCGAAGTACTCATCCAGGATGAATCGATTGGCCCCGAAGGTGTTCGACTTGAGGATGTGGGCTCCGGCCGCGGCGTAATCCTCATGCACCTGCGCCACGATCTCGGGCATGGAGAGATTGAGCTCGTCATAACAGTGGCCCTTGGGGATGCCGCGGGCATAGAGCTCGGTTCCCATGGCGCCGTCGGCGACAACCGGGGCGGCTTCCTGGAGGCGTTCCTGCAACGTCATTCCGTGTGCGTGCTCCTTCTAAAGCTCGGGAAGGGCTCCCGCGGCGCGGGTCATGAATTCGGAGAAGGTCTCGCGGTCATCGCGCTCGACGGCCCCGGTGATCTCTTCCAGGGCTCCGGCCAGGGCCGCGTACACCTCTCCGCGGAACGGGTTGAGCCTTTGGATCGCGAAGTACAGATCGGGATCCTCTTCGAGCACCGAACGCGCGGTGGAGACCTGGCGCGCGAAGGTGGTCGAGGCGATGCGGCCCAGCGCGGCCGGGTCCAGGCCGGATTGGCTCAGGGCGCCGCCGAAGAGCATCCCGCCCAGATGGGCCAGACCGAGCAACCATCCCATGAGCCGGTCGTGTTGATCAAACGGAATGCTGACCAGATCCAGATAGGGATGGGCGAGGAGCTCCGAGAGGATCGCGCGCTCGCGAGCCTCATTGCCCCGCACGGCGTGCACCATGGTCAGCGGTTCGTACGGATTCTTCCCGGGGCCGAACATCGGATGCAGCGCCAGGGGGATCATGCCGGCCCGCTCGAGGGCGTCCAGCGCCCCGGCCAGATGGTTCTTGATCGAGGCGATCTCCACCACGGGCACCTTCAGGCCAAGCGTTGCCAGCCGGCCCAGCAGGTCCGGCAAGGTCTCGAGCGGGGTGGCCACGAAGAGCGCATCGATACCGAATGGATCGGGCAGGTCGGCCAGATCGGCCAACCGTTCCTCGGTGGGAGGCAGGGCGCTCCAGGATGGATCCACGCCCACGGCGCGGTGGCCCAGGCTCGTGAGAAAGGAGCGCAGCCAGCCGCCCATCCCGCCGGCGGCGCCCAGGATCAGAACCCGTCCCCCCGCGCGCACCCGTTCGGCCACGCCGATCCGGTGCTGTCGTTCCACGGATGCGCGCAGGATGGCGGCGAAGATCGCCTCCATGACCTCCGGCGAAGCACCGCACCGCTGCGCGGCGTCGCGCGCACGTTTCAGGACATTCTGTTCGACGTGGCGCACGACGATCGGCTGGTTCTGCTCCGCTTTGCGCCGGCCGACCTCGGCCGCCAGGGCGAAACGCTGCTCGAGCAGGCTGAGGAGCCCCCGGTCGATGTCGGCGATCTGCTCCCGCAGCCGCGCGAAATCGGCGCTCATGCCTGCTCCTCCCCGCCGTCCGCGCGCGTGTAGCGGGCCCGTTGGCGCAGGGCCATGTCGGCCAGCACCAGAGCGGCCATGCTCTCGACGATCGGTACGGCCCGGGGGACGACGCAGGGATCATGGCGACCCTCGGCCTCCAGTGTGACCGGGGCGCCGCCAAGGTCGACCGTCTCCTGCGCCCGACCGATCGTCGCGGGCGGCTTGAAGGCCACGCGCATCAGGATCGCAGCTCCATTGGAGATGCCTCCTTGCACGCCTCCGCTGCGGTTGGTGACGGTGGTGAGGCGGATCGCGCCCGGCGGGGTTCGGGCCGGCACGGCGTCGCCCGGTACGGCGCCGCCCGGCACGGCGTTGCCCGGCACGGCGTCGCTCGGCGGGGTTCGGGCCGCGGTGTTGTGCTCCGAGATGGGGGTCTCGCTCGCGGCCCTGAAGGCGTCATTGTGCTCCGATCCCCTCATCCGGACGCCGGCGAACCCGGAGCCGATCTCGAATCCCTTGGTGGCCGGAATCGAGAGCATGGCCTGGGCGAGCATGGCCTCGAGCTTGTCGAAGACCGGTTCGCCCCAGCCGGCCGGCACGCCCCGGCACACGCAGGACACGGCGCCGCCGATCGAGTCGCGCGCATCGCGGACCGTGGTGATCAGAGCCTCCATGTCAGCGGCCCTGTCGGGATCCGGACAGCGAGTGATGTGACCGTCGACCATCGCGCGCGTGATCCGCGCCGGATCAACGCCGGGGGCCTCGATGGCACCCACAGCGCTCACCCAGGCGACGGTCTCGATCCCGAAGACCTCGCGCAGGAACTTCTCGGCGATCGCGCCGCATGCCACGCGGCCGATCGTCTCGCGCGCGCTCGAACGCCCGCCGCCGCTGTCGGCTCGGATGCCGTACTTCATCTGATAGGTGTAGTCGGCGTGGGAGGGCCGCGGAATCCGCTGCAGGTTCCGGTAGTCACCGGGACGCGGGTCGCGATTGCGGATGAGGAGCCCGATGGGTGTGCCGAGCGTCAGACCCTGTTCGACCCCGGAGAGAATCTGGACCCGGTCGGCCTCCTGGCGCGGCGTGGATAGAGGGCTTTGTCCGGGACGCCTCCGATCCAGCTGCGCCTGGATATCCTCGGCCTGAAGTCTCAGTCGCGGCGGACAACCGTCGAGTACCGCCCCGACCGCGGGACTGTGCGATTCCCCGAAGGTGGTCACCCGAAAGAGGGTTCCGAATGTACTCGACATCAACCGTTCCCTTCCCCGTGGCGAAGCGCATCCATGCAGCGCACGCCTACATCGACAACGTTCCCATCAGGACCCTGATGGGGGAGCCCGCAGATGGTGGGCACCCCCACGCGACGCGGGCCGTGACATGGCCCCTGCCC
Organism: uncultured bacterium; assembly: GCA_964417675.1. Classification (GTDB taxonomy): domain Bacteria; phylum Eisenbacteria; class RBG-16-71-46; order CAIMUX01; family WJJG01; genus CAYQJL01. Next base: position 5,300 of record CAYQJL010000137.1, read on the forward strand.
CCGCACCTGTCCCTGCACCTGCCGCTGTCCCTGCTCCTGTCCCTGTCCCTGTCCCTGCCGCTGTCCCTGCACCTGTCCCTGTCCCTGCCGCTGTCCCTGCACCT
>CAYQJL010000138.1:0-22987 GCA_964417675.1 uncultured bacterium
TCTGGCCGCTCTGCTCGAGACGCGCAACGAGGGCTTGTTGCGCTCCCTGCTGGCACAGCTTCACCCGGCCGACCTGGCCGATGCCCTCGAGCACGTCGACGCCGGGGAGCGCGCCTACGTATTCTCGCTGATTGCGGGTGAGAACCGATCCCAGGCCCTGGTGGAGATGGAAGCCGGCGCACGCGAGGGCCTGCTGCAGGAGCTCGATGCGGAGGCCATCGTCCCGATTGTCGAGGAGCTCTCTTCGGACGATGCCGCCGACCTGGTTCAGACCCTTCCGGATGAGGTGGCCCGCGATGTCCTGGCGGGCATCAGCCCACGGGAATCGCGCAAGGTCGAACAGCTGCTGGGATTTGACGAGGATTGCGCCGGCGGCATCATGGCGACCGAGTTCGTGGCCGTGCCCGAGGACGCCCCGGTCAGCGAGGCCATTGACCACATCCGACGCGCGGGGGAGGAAAGCGAGGATATCCCGCACGTGTTCGTCGTCGATGGCCAAGGACGCCTGGTCGGCACGCTATCGCTGCGCAACATCCTGCTCAGCCGCCCCACGCGACCGGTCCGCGAGCTTGTGGATCGCGAGGTTCGCAGTGTGCCGACCGACATGGATCAGGAGCAGGTCGCTGAACTCGTACGCAAGTACGACCTGGCCGTGGTTGCGGTGATCGACGGCCAGGGGCGTCTCGTCGGTCAGATCACCCTGGATGACATCCTCGATGTCTACGAAGAGGAGGCCGCCGAGGACATCGCACGCCTCTCCGGTGGACTGCAAGAGGAGTCTCCGGCGGACTCCGTACTGCGCGTTTCGCGTAACCGTTTGCCCTGGCTCGTGTTAGGACTTGGCGGCGGCACCCTGGCCGCCGCGGTGATCCGTGAGTTCAGCGGGAGCCTGGAAGCCGCGCTGCAGATCTCCTTCTTCCTCCCGGTCATCGCGGCCATGGCCGGGAACGTGGGCATTCAGGCCTCGGCCACCATGGTGCGCGGCCTTGCCACCGGGGAGATCTATCAAGCCAACCGCCGGGCGCGTCTGGTGAAGGAAGTCGGTGTAGGGTTGCTCAACGCGCTCCTGCTCTCGGGCCTGCTGTGGCTCATCGTCACTCTGTGGCTGGGCGCCTGGGGCTTGGGTCTGATCGTGGGCGTGTCCCTGGGCGTTGCCATGGTGTGTGCGGCGGTCATCGGCTCCGCGGTGCCGCTCTTTCTGGGCCGCCTGGGCATCGACCCGGCCCTGGCGACCGGGCCCTTTGTCACGACGACGAGCGACATCCTGGGTCTGACGATCTACCTTACGCTCACGACCCTTCTGATCAACCACCTCTGAGTATCCAGAAAGCGGTTGCATGGAGTATCCCAATGCGCTGTAATGCACTTGGCGCGCGAATCCTTATCGGAGTATACTCGTTGCATTCATACGAGAATGGCTTCCCGCTCGATCGTATGACCCGCAAGGATGGCGGAGTCTGTCCCCGGGGAGAGGATTGCTGTGGATCCATTTGAGGATTGCCTAAAGAAAGGCCGGCTCAAGCAGATCGAGCCGGATGCGGAACGCGTGGCCGGCGAGCTGGCCGCTGCGCGGGAAGAGATCGAGCGCGCCCGGTCCTGCTATCTCGGCGGCAACTGGGATGAATGCGCTACCCAGGCCTACTTCGCGCTGTACCGCTGTTCCCGGGCGGCGATCAATTCCCGCGGCTACCGGGACACGAACCTGTATGGCTTGTGCGCCGCGGTCGAGAAACTCTTCGTCGAGACCGAAGAGATGCCCCGGGAGGTCATCCGGCAGATCAAGGAAGGCAAGGACATCAAGGATGCGGTCTATGACGGGCATCGCGCAACCCAGTCCCAGGCCCGGGCCGTGCTCCAATCGGCCCTGAACGTGGGCAAATACGTCTTTACCAAGCTATCGCTGCCGGGATTCGAGGGTCAGGAGATCGAAACGACCATTCCGGAGGCCATTAGTCCCGATCACGAGCGCTCCCGTCACCTGGTGCGACCGCAAGACCCGCCTCCGAACCCTCGTCGAGGCGAGGGTTGGCATCGTCCCCGCCGATACTAAACTGTACAGGAAGCTGCGTGCGACTCTGCGTTGACACCCGGCCCGGGTCGTCTGATGATCCGGGCGGGGGGCAGTCTGTCCGGTGGAATCGGTTCCGAAGAGCGGGGGCCTTGGTGTGAAAGCGACGCGAGCAACTCATCCAGCAGGCGGACATCTGGCGGTCGGGCTGATCTGTGGGATCATGCTTCTCACGGGTTTCTCGCCGGCGGGTGCCAATACCAATGTGCCGCGAGCGGGGGAAGTCCTGCTGCTCGACGCCGGAACGACCTCCTCGGGCGTCCTGGCGCTCAACACGCAGACCGCCACCGTCCGCCAGGTCACCTCCCAGGGGGTCTTCAGCAATCCACGGGCGGTTGCCTGGGGCGGGCGCAAGCGCATCTATGTCGGGGATGGACCCCGCATTCACAAGGTAAACCCGTACGACGGGCTCGAGGCGGCCATCCCGTCTGTGACCCATCCCTACTTGCGCGAGATCGTCGACATGATCGCCGATCCGGCCGGGGGATTCTGGGTGCTCGACCGCCAAGCCGACCCGCTCGGGCAGGGCACGCGCGGTGCGCTCTTCCACTACGATCCGGACAGCGATGTCATTGAACTCGTCGTGACCAGCGCCTACTTCGACGCTCCGCGATCGATCGTCACCGAGAGCCAGGGGACACTGCTGCTCATGGATCCCACCGGGCGGGTCGATATCGGTGGCTCGCGCGTGGGAGCCATCTATCGCATCGATCCGGATGCCTACACGGTGGAACCGCTCACGACGCTCGAGTTCGGCATCCTGCCGGTGGGATTCTCACGTCTGGATCCGACCACGCTGCTGATCGTCGATTCGAATTTCAGCGTTCCTGGGATGCCGGTCCTGGGAGGGGCGGTATTGAAGGTTTCCTCGTTCAACTTCGAGGTCCTCGACACCCTTGCGATTCCGGAATTCCGCGACCCGGTCGATGCCATTCCGATGGGGGATGGAAGCATTCTGGTGGTGGACACACAAGCCGACGCGGGCGGCAGCACCTTTCTGATCCAGGGCGACACCGGGGAGCTGATCCGCGAGATCGACAGCACGATCTTCAGCCTGCCCTGGGCGCTGAACCTGATGGAGGGCGTCTGCCTCGACAACAGCACATTCAGTGTGCAGCTGCTCGACGGCAGCCGACTGCGTCCCGGCGGCCGCCTGCGCATCCGGGCCGACCTGGTCAACCTTGGCGACCTGTTCACCCATGACTTCCGTTTGACGATCGCGACCGCGGAGCTCGAGATCCTGCTCGGCACGGCCCAGGTGCCCAGCGGATCGATCAGCTGGGATCCGGCGGCCGGGCAATTCCATTGGGACAGCGCCCTGGGCGGCGGCGCGCTGGCCACGCTCGAGGTCGATGCCCGGCTCCCCAGTACGGCGCAAACGCCCGGCACGCTCATGATCATGGTGGATCTGCTCGGAGAGCGGGTCGAGACGCACGGGTTCGTGAGGGTGCCGGTGGCGGCCGACATGCTGGCCGACAAGCTCTTCATTCTCGACAACTCGACCAACGCTCCCGCCCCGCGCATCTACTCGCGCTTCCAGACCCAGCTGACCCCGCTGGCGATGCCCGCCGGCGTGCTGACCCAGCCGATCGACATCGCCTTCGGGCCGGATGGCTCGCTGTACGTGATGGACCACTTCGAGGGCAACGGGATCATCAAGATCAATCGCGTCGATCTGCAGGTTGGCGGCGTGACTCTGGTTCGTTCGGGAGGGGTCTCGCGTTACTCGACGGCCCTGGCGGGCGGTCATGACGGCCAGCTCCTGGTGGCCGATCCGCGCGTACTCTCGCCCTTCTTCAGCCTGCCCGGCATCATCTGGGAGATCGATCCCAGCAGCGGCGCCATCGACACCTTCTTCGTGCACCCGGACCTCATCGATCCGTTTGACATCACACCCGTCCAGAACGGCATGTATCTGATCGTGGACAAGAGCAGCAGCATGCTGCCGAGCAATCCCGGGGGGGGCGGGCTCTTCCTGGTCGATCGCGACGGGGAGCTCATCTCGATGCGCTCCTTCTCGCAGTTCGAGGATCCGGTGAGCGGCACGGTCAGGCCCAATGGGCAGTTTCTGATCGTGGATCAGCAGTCCTCCACCAGCCCCCTCGACCCCAAGATTTTCGAGGTCCGCTGGACCGGGTTCACCTGGACCCTGCTCTCCTCGGTCCTCAGCGGGCTCTCCCACCCGCTGAAGGAACCGTATGGGATCGAGACGGTCCACGACATGTCGATTCAGGGCGGTTACTGGGTGTGCGAGCGCCGGAACAACCCGACCCAGCCGGGGGACACCGGGCTTCTTCTGCGGCTCTTCCAGGAAGAGGAGGTCTGGGGATACAGCACCGAGCATATGTCCTACAGCGAGTTCCGCTCGCCCTCGCGGGCGGCCGTGTACAAGGCTCCGCGCAACTACATCGATGACTTCAGACTCGAAGGGGTTGGCAGCGGCCCACTCGCACCCGGCGATACCCTGACCGCGGTGGCGACCATCTTCAACAATGCCCCCATTCCCGCGGTGGGGTCGGTGGCCCGGATCGCGTACACCGGGGCGATCGAGTTCCTGGATGCGGATCTCGACTACGGCGAGGCCACTCACAATCCCGACTTCGGTACGATCGAATGGAGCGGCAATCTGGCCTACGCGGAACGGACCACCATCCGCACGCGCTTCCGGGTCGGCTCACCCCCGTCGGCGATTGATCCGTTCTCGATCACCCTGTCGCTGTCCGGTGTGGGGATCAGCCCGCCGCCGCGGACCGTGACCGGCACGATCATGGCACCCCCGGTCGGGCACGAGTTGCTCGTGCTGGACCAGCGCGCCGACCCGTTTGGATTGGATCACAGCGGGAGCCTCTACCTGTACGCTCCCGGGACGAACCGAATCCTGCCGTTCACCTCGCACTGGTTTCTCAAGACCCCCAGCGACATCCTGCCACTCAATGAACGCGAGCTGATCATCCTGGACAGCGACGCCGACCCGCGAGCCTATGGAGGCCTCCCCGGCGCGCTGCTCAAGCTCGATCTTCAGACCAACGTGATCAGCAACGTGGCTACCTACCGGCGGTGGGTGACGCCCATGCGACTCCTGCCCACGGCGGCCGGGACCTGGCTGATCCTCGATTCGGACGCGGAGGTCATGGCCGGCGACGCCCGGGGTGTGGTCTACGAGTTCGATCCCCGGGTGCCCGACGAGTTGGAGGCCTTGACGCTGCTGTCGGCGTCCACGCTCTATCGCTCGCTCTCGGACATGACCCTGGATGATGAGGGCAACCTCTGGTTGACCGACCTCTCGGCCAATCCCCATGGCCAGCCGGGGTTCCCTGGCGCGATCTTCAAGGTCGATGCCGCCAGCGGAGCGCTGCTGGAGACCTATGCCTCCGAGGAGATCCCCGAACCGAGCGGGATTCTCTACGTGCCGGGGGAGGGACTGCTGGTGGCCGATCCGGGCATCCGCGACCAGTTCGGCAACATCGCGATCCGCCGCTTCGATCCGGACACGGGGGCGTTCGCCATGGTGGCCTCCTCGCCCGAACTGGTCCGTCCGGCACGCATGATCCTCTACGATGAGCGCACCGTCATGATCGTGGACCGATCCGCCCGCGTGCCGCTCTACGATCCGCCGCCGTTCGGGGCGCTCTTCGAGCTGGATCTGACCCTCGGGTTGATTCGCGCGGTGGGAGCCGATCCCTCCACGGTCCGCCTGCGCAACCTGGCGCGCGTGCCGCAAGCCGATGTGCGTCTGGTGTCCTTCACGGCCGCCGAGGATTCGACCGGCCGCTACGCGTCCTGGGGAGACACGCTGCATTGCACGGTGACGCTGGCCAATGTCGGCGGAGCCACAGACCCGGAGATTCAGCTCGCGGTGGAGCCCAGTGAACATCTCTTCCTGGACACCGATTCGGGCTCGGCCACCTCCGGGCAGGTGTGGGTGTCCTCCGATGGGGTGACCTGGAGCGGCTCCCTGGCCGGGGGAGGCAGCGTGCAGGTGCAGTACAGCGCGGTGGTGCGCTCCGAACCGGAACTCTCGGCGTTCGCCCGGCAAACCGCCACGATGACCAGCCGGCGGGGAGCCTCCGGGGAGGCCACGCTGCGCCATCACGTCTCCACGACGCTCGGTTCGCAGGAGGTGGTGCTCGTGGATGCCCGTGCCAATCCGCTTGGACTGGCCGGTGGATCCGGCGCGCTCTTCCGGTTCGCCGAGCCCAATCGGGTCCCGGTGGCGATTCTGGCTGACAGCAGCTTCGTCAGCCCGGTGGGCATCAAGCGCATTCCGGGCAGCGAAAGCGAGTTCCTGATCGTCGACGCCGATGCCAGCGTGGGATGGCAGAGTGGGGGTGGGGCCTTGCTGCGCGCCAGTACGATCACCGGAGAGGTCGAGGTGCTCTTCGCCAACATGGATCTGGTCGAGCCCCGCGCGGTCGCGCTGGTCGATAGCTCCATCTGCTATCTGCTCGACTCGGCCGCCGATCCGTTCGGATACACGCCGGGGTTCGGCCCGGGGGCGATCTACCGGATCGATCTGCGGACCGGCGAGGGTACGGTGGTCTTCTCCGACACGCTCGCCTCGGCGCTCAAGGACATTGCCTTTGATCCCTTCCGCCGCTCGCTGTTGATCGTGGACAGCCAGCTGGATGCCGGTGGATCCTTTGGGGGCGGGCTCATCGAGTACTTCCTCGAGCCGGAAGATCCCGAGGAACCGTACCGCGTCGTCGCCAGCGGAGCGCCGTTCGAAGGGCCGCGCGCGGTCGAGGTGTCGCGCGACAGCAGCTGGGTGCTTCTCGACTTCTCCACGCGGCAGGGGATTGGGACTCTGTATCGGGTGACCCCGGAGGGAGCGACCCAGGCGCAGGGCTTCTGCAGCAGCATGCAGGATCCGGTTGATCTGGCCTTCGATGTGGGCGGGGAACTGCTCATGATCGACCGCAACGCTGATCCGCAGGGGTTTGGGGGCAACACCGGCACCGTCTTTCGCCGCAGGAGCGGTTCGGGGCTGAATGCCTGCACGGTGTTCCGCAGCGGTCCGCCCCTGGTGAGTCCGCGTTCAGCCGACTCGTACTTCGATCCGACCCCGGTTCTCATGCACCTGTTCGAACTGGCCGAGTCCACGGCGGGGATCGAACTGCGCTGGTCGGCGCCCAGCATGTTCGCCGGAGCGCATTTCTATGTGTACCGGCGGGCGCTCGAGGATCCGGGCAGCGAGTACGAGTTGCTCAATGCCCACCGGCCGGTCAGTGGCAGCGGCGATCTGACCTACCTCGACGAGCAGGTCACCCACGGCGAGCTGTACGCCTACAAACTGGTGGCCTCGCTTGTTGACGGGGGGCATCAGGCCTTCGGCCCACTCACGATCCGGGTCGCCCTCGGTCAGGGGGCCGTGCAGTTCGGCCTGCAAGGGGTGTATCCGAACCCGGCGCCGCTGGGCGCGTCCCGCGATGCGATCACGGTCCGTTACAGCATCCCATCCCCGGGAGGCAAGGTGCGCTTGGGACTCTATGATGTGACCGGGAGGCTGGTGCACTGGCTTGTCCATCGGCAGGTGGAGCCGGGCACGCAGGTCGTGGCCTGGGACGGCCGCGACGAGCGGGGTGCTCCGGTCGAAAGCGGGCTCTACTTCTTGCGGCTCGAGGCCGGCGCCCGGGTGATGAACCGGCGCCTGATCCTGGTCCGTTGATTGCGGCTGTTCCTCCAGGTCCACTGCCCGTACGTCACCGTACAGTCCCCGGATGGGCAACTGCCCATCCGGGGACGAATCCCCGAGATCTCACAGGATAGAAATCATCTAACTGTTTACCAATCAGGAAATTATGATGTTCCGGACGTGTCGCTGCGATGTTCTGGCACGCATCTGGCAGCGATAGGAGGCAAATAGGAACCAGCCACGGGCCGGGCGTCCGGGGATCGAACCGGACGCTGCCGGTGTTGCGCGCGGGCGGCGCAGGAAGCCATAGCGAGAGGAGGCAGGCATGCGTACCAAACGGGTTGCACATCTTGGAGTTCTGGTGGGCCTGATGGCCCTGTTGCTCGCAGCCGGCTGCAGCCATGACGACGGCGGTTCGCGGGCGACGAATCCCACTGGCGCCGATGCCGGCGACCAGACCATCAATCTGGAAGATCCGTACGGCGGCTTCAACACGGCGGTCGAGGATCCTGCCTTCGGTGACGAGTCGTTGGTCGACGCCGCGTTGATGGAGCAGACCGAAGATGACGGATACGAAGGGCTGAGCGAGGAAGAACGCCGCACGGCATTGAATGAAGAGGACCGGCCGGATCGCGACTTCTATGCCTTCACGATCATGTGGGGGCAGCTGGATGCGCGCGATCGGGACGATGTCCAGCAGGGCGGCTACGGGGTGACGGTGGATTGGAGCGGAAGCCTGACCCTGGAGGAAGGCTCGATCCGCCTGGTCAGCCTGATCGGCTTCGAGCTCGGGGAGGATTACCTCCTGCGCCCCCGCCAGGCGCGCAACGAGATCGCCTGGCAATCGTTGACCCATGACGAGGGTGATATCGACGGATTGCGGGTGACGCTGATCGTTCCCTCCGAGCCCGACGTGGGAAGCACGGACACGATCGTGCGGCTGCGCATGCTGCCGTTGGGCGATGAGCCGCTGGAGTTCTCGCTCGGGCAGTTGGCCGATCTCGAGCAGATCATCTCGGCGCCCGATGGCGCCGGGCAACTCTCGATCCGGGCCTTCAAGGCCGAGGCGGCGACTAGCATCCGCGGCTATCTCGGCGGCCGGTGGGGCTACACTCTGGAAGATAGTACCGTGGAGGGAGATTCGGTCGTTGTGCGTGGATTCAAGGGCCGCTGGATCTCCGACGGCGGTGAGATGCTGGGCTATGTGCGCGGGCACTATGGACGCGACCTGATCGGCCAGCGGGTGTTCTTCGGAAAGTACATCGATGAGCAGGGCGCCTTTCGCGGGTTCGTGCGCGGCCGCTGGTGGATCGAGGATCAGCACGGCGAGGAATCGGATGCCGACTACCGCGAGGTGGGCGTGTTCGCGGGGGGCTGGATCAGCGCGACCGGCGATGCCCTCGGTGAGATCAAGGGCCACTGGAGCCGTCGCGGCCAGAGACCCGGCACCTTCAGCGGCCTGTGGCGCGGCTTCGAGCTGACACCTTGAGCTCGCACGGCACATGGACTGATATCCCCCACAGCCTGCGCGGCTGCGGGGGGGCTTCCTGGAAGATGCCCTAAGCGCCCCTCGGGGATCTTCCAAGGGAAGTCAAGGGGGAGCCCCGCGGGGGGCTCCCCCTTGATGTGGATGCACCCGGTGCCATCCGTCTCTCTGGGGCAGCGGATGCGCCGGCTGCTCCCCTTCTGCGCTGCTTGCGGCCGCCTCCCGCTTCCTCTACGCTCGCGGGGCTCCAGGATGTGACATTTCTCGTGTGGGGGAGAAGCGACGTGGCCGAAGCACAGGGTCCGCGTTGGAAAGGCCGCCGGTGGATCGTGGATGGACACAATGCCATCTTCGCGCTTCCCACCGTAGGCTGGCTCCAGCGGGAACAGAAGCAGTCCGAGGCGCGCGAGCGCCTGGAACGGTTGCTGATGGGATTCGCGACCCGTCTCGAGCGGCCGTTGTTGATCGTGTATGACGGCAACGAGATCGCGGCCAATCCGGATGCCCTGGATCGGGGTCCTCTGCGCACCCTCTACAGCCAACCGCCGGAAGATGCGGATGATCGTATCGTCTACCTGGCCGAGCGTGCGCTGCGCCAGGGGGAGTCGGTGGCGGTGGTGACCGATGATCGCAGCACACTCGTTCCCCGGTTGTCCGCGCACGTGCAGGTCTGGCCGGTTCTGCTATTCTGGAAACGGTTTCTGAGCCCGCCGGCACCGGAAGCCGGGCGCGACGGCGTCGCGGAGAAGCAGCTCAGCGCTCAGGATCAGGAGCAGATCGCCGCCCTGTTTCTGGAGCGCAGCGCCGAGATCGAGCAGGCGGCGCGCCGGGGGGCGCGTAGCCGCGAACGGGAGGCGGCCTCTCGGTGGGCGGCACGCACCGGTGCCGAGCGGGTGGAGCGCGCAACGGACGAAAACGGAAGGGGTTGGGATCCGAAACGGGTGTTCGAATCTCCCCGCGTGGCGGGAACGCCGGCGAGTCAGGGGGGTAGAACGAAACAGACGGGCAACCAGCGAGAGCCCGGGCGGCAGGCGGCCGCGTCGCCGGGCGCCGCGCCGCCGACCATACCGGATGCGGCTCCGAGCGACAGCGTTGCGCGCGAGAAGGCAGCCCGCAAGCAGCGCGGCGTGCGCAAGCAGGCGCGCAGATTGCAGCAACAGGCAAGGCCGGCAGCGAGCCGGCACAGCCCCAAGCGGCGTGCCCTGAAGCAGAAGCGATCGAGCAGGCGACGGTAGGGGCGAACCGATCCGGACATCTGCGCGGGGACGCGAGAGCCCGAGGTGCCGGAGCAGTCCTCTCCGGCCTGCGCGAGAACGGGAGGCAACGTGTCTACACTGAATGCACCATGGAGCGGCCCGGTCTCTCGTGGTCCGGCGCGGTCGTCGGGCAGGGTGTGGCGGCTCGCCGGGCTGGGAGCCTGCATGGTCATCGGATCCGCCGTCGGGTCCCTGCCGGCGCAAGAGGCAGCCGGAGACACGGGCGCAAGGGTAACGGCGGCCGACATGGAGCCGGATCCGCTGGCCGCCGCGCGCGCCCGTGTGGAGGCCCATCCGGACGATGCCGCCGCGCACATCGCATTGGGGCATGCACACTACGATGCGGAGAGGCGCGGGCCGGCCCTGGAGGCGTTTGCGCGGGCCGTGGAGCTCGATCCCGACAATCTCGAGGCGCTGGTCAATGTCGGCGTCCTGCATCTGGAGACCGGTGGCGCGGTGCGGGCGCGTGCAGTGTTGCAGTCGGCCCGCAACCTGGCGCCCGGGGATCCCCTGCTGTTGTGCAATCTGGCGCGCGCGCACGTGGCCCTGGGTGAGACGGCCCCGGCGGTGGACTGCCTGGTGGCGGCCTTGGAGGCGGATCCTGGCAGCCAGCCCGCGCACTTCCAGCTGGGGATACTCTTTGCGGAGGCGGGAATCTATGCGGAAGCGGTCCGCGAGTTCGAAGCCGTGGTCGCGTCAGACCCGAAGAGCGAAGCTGCCCAGCAGGCTCGTATGAACCTGTCACGCCTGCGCCGCATGATCGATGAGCAGCCGCGATTCGAGTGAAGCTCACAACCGCATGCTGGCAGCTAACTTGACACTTTCGGTTGCCTTTGCTAGCGTGCAGTCTCGTAGAGTCCGCCCTGGCGGCCGCGGGGGGGGGACGAATCGGGAGGCGTCTTGCGCAGGCCAGGCGTACAGTGGAGAGGGGGAAAATCGAATGCCTAAGCGATGTCTCGCAATCGCCGTTCTCGGCGGGTTGCTGCTAGCGATTCCGGTACTGCCGGCCCGGGCGCAGGGTACGGGGAGTGAGAGGATCTACTCCCAGGAGGCCGAATGCCGCAGGCTGTATCAAGACGGCCTCGAGTACATGAGGAACCAGCGCCTCAACGACGCTGCCGAGGCGTTCGACACCGTCAAGGAAACCTGTCCTGGCATGGTGGACGCCTACTTGAACCTGGGAATGATCTACGTGCAGCTGAGTCGCTACAGCGAGGCGATTGCCGTGTATGAGGATGCCCTGGATCAGGATCCCGAGAACCTCGACCTGAAAGAGGCCATGGCGTTTGCGCTGTCATCGGCTGGGGAACTGGATGAAGCGCTCGAGTTGTACCTCGAGCTGTACGCGACCGATCCCGAGGATGTGAAGGTCATGCAGAATCTGGCCTTCGTCTACCAGCAGAAGAACATGATTGCCGAGTCGCTCATGTTGTACAATCGGCTCATCGAACTCGAGCAGGCCGATGCGCGCATGCTCTCCGAGGCGGGACGCCTGGCGCTCGAGCAGAAGCTCTTCCTGCCAGCTGTGACCTTCTATCAGAAGCTCTACGAGTACAATCCGAAGGACGTCAATACGCTCGGCATCCTGGGTGGCTACTACTACAAGATCAAGTCCTACGGGGAGGCCCGAACCTATTACGAAAGGATCCTGGAGCTCGAGCCGGATCATCCCCAGGCGCTGCTCTACCACAAGATCCTGGGTCACTGCTGCAAGCAGATCAAGGATCTCCTGTGTGCCGCCGAGCACACCGAGTACGTTCTCTCCCAGGAACCGGACGACGTGAACAACTACTGCAGCCTGGCGTTCATCTACAAAGACGCCGACGAGCCTGACCGCGCGGTCGCGACGGTCCAGCGCGGCCGGGAGCAGTTTCCCCAGGGCGACTGCCTGTGGTATGCATGGGGTTCGGCCCTGGAGCGCAAGGCCAAGCTGGCCGAGGCTCGCAAGCGGTACGAAGAAGCCATTGAGCATTACAAGCAAGCCAGGGAGAAGTTCGAGCACATCGGATCGAGTCTCCCGACCGGCCGGTACACCGATTTCGCCCGGCAGCAGCTCGAGCGCATGGACGCGCTGATCGAACGGGTCTACAAGCTGGTGGAGCAGGAGGAGATGCGCAGCGGCCGCTAGAGCAGCTGCGCGGTGGATCCGGGGCGGCGGGCTTGGGGGCTTGGATGGGGATCGGTGGTAGGGAGCCCCGAGGGCGGCGGCGCGTCAACCGATGCCGTTGCAGGGCTTGACACTTCTGTTTGCCCTGGGATAAGCTGTCTCGGCTTGGGGAGAGGTGGCCGAGAGGCTGAAGGCGGCACATTGCTAATGTGTTGAGGGTGATAAGCTCTCCGCGGGTTCGAATCCCGCCCTCTCCGCGGTTTGCGCCCGTAGCTCAATTGGATAGAGCGTCTGACTACGGATCAGAAGGTTGGGGGTTCGAGCCCTCCCGGGCGCGCAGCATTTCCCTCGGGCCAGGCTGCCCACATCACCGCTTCCCGTTGCAACCGCGCCCGCGTACCCAAGGACAACACGCTGGAGGTCACATGCTGAGACGTATCTGCTTGCCGGTTCTGATGGCGACTCTGGCGCTGCTGTCCGGGTGCCAGTCGGCGTCGGTCGGCGGAAAGGCTCCCGGACCGCCGGCCGGGGTATCTTCCTCGGCGTCGAAGCCGCGCGCCTCCCTGGCCGTCGACTTCAGCCACATGAAGGTCATTGGGTATCTGGGCCTGGCCTCCTCGGCGGCCGACATCACAGCGATCGAGATCCTGGGACCGCGCCTCGAGCAGGAGCTGATCGGGCAGGAGTATCCTTTCATGCTCATGCGGGACGAACAGGTGGCCGCGGCCGCCGGACGCTTCGGGCTCGCCGGGCTGCATCAGGAGATGGTGGATTACTGGCGCGACAGGAAGCGCGTCAACAAGCTGAAGCTCCAGGAGCTGTGCGCGGCGTTGGGGATCGATGCCCTCCTGGTGGCCAACATCGAGGAGTGGGCTCAGATTGAACCGACCGTGGGCAGCACGCAGGCGGCGGCCACGCGGATCTCGGTGATTCTCGAGATCTATGCCGCCGAAAGCGGGCGGCGTGGCTGGCGCGAGCGGGTCTCCACGACGATCGAGGCCGAGCTGCCCGCAAGTTCGACGGCCAACACGGGCCGTCAGGATCACGGCATTGCGCGCGTGACGACGGCTGGGGTCGAACCACCCCGCTTCGAAGAGGTCGGCGACATCCTGGCCGCCCGGGCGGCCGAGACCTTGGCCAAGGCGGCGGGATCCTGATCTTGGACGCGTTCGGTGACGATCTTCATTGGATGCAGAGGGCGCTCGCTGAGGCGCGCGGCGCCGCCGATTGCGGCGAGGTGCCGGTCGGCTGCGTCATCGTGGGCCAGAGCCGGATTCTCGGACGGGGCCACAACCGTGTCGAGGGCCTGCAGGATCCCACCGCGCATGCGGAGATTCTTGCCATCTCGGCGGCGGCCGGCACGATCGGGAGCTGGCGTTTGACCGGCACGACGGCCTATGTCACGGTCGAGCCGTGCGCGATGTGCATGGGGGCCTTCTATCTCGCGCGGGTGGCCCGAGTCGTCTATGGCGCACGCGAGCCGAAGTTCGGGGCGTGCGGATCGTGCCTGGACTTGACGGCTGCCGACGGTTTGAATCATACTCTGCGTGTGGAAGAAGGGCTGCTCGCCGATGAGGCGGCAGCCCTGATGCGACATTTCTTCAAGTCGCTGCGCAGATGACCACGTGCATTGTGTGGAGAGGTGTCCGAGTGGTCGAAGGAGCACGCCTGGAGAGCGTGTAGGGGCTTACGCCCCTCCTGGGTTCGAATCCCAGTCTCTCCGCCATGTTTTTTTGGGAGCGGCCGCACACAGGTCTTGTCAAGGCCGGGCCGCCGCGCTAGAAGTGTCTGGGCATGCAATGCTCAGGTCTCGGGGCTGTAGCTCAGCTGGGAGAGCGCCTCGTTCGCAACGAGGAGGCCGGCGGTTCGAGCCCGCTCAGCTCCAAAGCTCCCGTACGCGGGACGTGCGTTTCGGAGCCGTGCTAGACGGGGAGTTAGCGGTGCCCTGTTGCCCGCAATCCGCTACAGCGGGGTTGAATCCCCTTCGTAGATTCCGATTCCATTCCCATTCATCCGACTCGGAGCGTTGAGAGCCAGGCCCCGCGCAACGGTGGACTGCCCAACCCCGTCAGGACCGGGAGGTAGCAGCGGTAAGTAGATCCCATCGGGTGCCGCGGATCTGCCTGGTTTGAGCCATCGATCGGCGTGAATGGAGTGGATAGGTGATCGAGGAAGGGTGCACGGCTCCACGTTTCTTGTGAGCTGGGTGCTTCCACTCGAGCGGGGCTTCTCGCCCGCGCCCGAGGCGCCGCGGGCTCGCTCGGGCCAAGATCGATCCAGGGAGGGCAGAAGCGGCCGATGAGCTATCTAGTCCTGGCACGCAAGTGGCGTCCGCAGCGGTTCGAGGATGTCATTGGCCAACGCCATGTGTCATTGACCTTGGCCAACGCGCTCAAGACCGGGCGTCTCAGCCATGCGTACCTCTTCGCGGGGCCACGGGGGGTCGGAAAGACGACCACGGCCCGCATCCTGGCCAAGGCGCTCAACTGCGCCGAGGGTCCCACCGCCACGCCCTGCAACCAGTGCCGGGCCTGCACGGCCATCACGGAGGGCCACTGCATCGACGTGCTGGAGATCGACGGCGCCTCGAACCGGGGCATCGACGATGTCCGTCAACTGCGCGAGAGCGTCAAGTATGCCCCCTCCAGCATGCCCACCAAGGTCTACATCATCGACGAAGTGCACATGCTCACGACCGATGCGTTCAACGCATTGCTCAAGACGCTCGAAGAGCCCCCCGCGCATGTCTACTTCATGATGGCGACCACCGAGCCGCTGAAGGTGCCGCCGACGATCCTGTCGCGCTGCCAACGCTTCGATTTCGGCCGTGTATCCAGTGAGGACCTACGGGCCCATCTGCGCAGAATCGCCGACAACGAGGGGGTCGCGATCACCGATGATGCCCTGTTGCTCCTGGCCCGCAAGGCCGAAGGCGGGGTGCGTGACAGCCTGACCCTGCTGGACCAGGTGCTGGCCACCGGTGAGGGGCCGTTTGCTCCGGAGGATGTGCAGGAGATCCTGGGCCTATCCGGGAGTGCGCTGCATTTCGATCTCTCCGGGGCGGTGGTGGCCGGCGATGTGGGGCGGGTCCTTAGTCTCCTGCAGGAGGCCTATCGCGGCGGGCTTAACCTCCAGGAAATCACCGAAGAGCTCGTGCACCACTTCCGCAATCTCCTGTTGATGACCGTGGGAGATGGAAGCGAGGCGATGATCGAGTTGACCACCGAGGAGGCCGCCGCGCTGGCGAGCCAGGCCGCCCGGGTTCGCACGGCGGATGCCCTGCGGTGGCTGCGAATCCTCCTGGATGTGGCTGCCCGCATGCGTCGCTCCCCGCATGCCCGGGTGCACCTCGAGGTGGCGCTCGCCGAGATGGCCTCCTTGCCCCGGGCGGTGGACCTGGGCCGTGTCCTCGCGCTGCTCTCCGATGGACCGGGCGCCGGTCGGCCGGGGGCCGGGCCGGCCGACAGCCAGCACCCGCCGGCGCAGGTCCGCGAGGCGGGGCCCGGGAAGGCGGGGACCGCGACCTATCCGGCGTCTTCCGCGGAAGCGGGCCACACGAGCGGTCAAGCCCTCAACCGCGCCGCCCCACCGGCGGGGCCTCCCGAGGCCGGCATCCGGCCCATGGATCTCTCCGAGCTGCAACAGGCGTGGCACCAGGTCATCGAGCGGACTCGCGGCGAGAAGGCCTTCCTGGGTTCCTGTCTGCATGATAGCCGGGTCGTCGGCTTCGGCCAGGGCCGCCTGCAGGTGTGGCTGGATGATGCCAACGGATTCAAGCGTGATCAGGTTGAGAAGCGGACCAACCTGCGCTACCTCCTGCAGGCGGTCGAGGAGGTCCTTGGCCACCCCGTGGGGATGCAACTGGTAGACCATTGCCCGGCGGACGAGGCCGGAGTTCCGGCGTCTGCCGCGCCGCCGCGCCCGCCGGATTCGGAGCCGGGGACGGCACAGCGCCCTGATCCGCGAACGGCGTCCTCGCCGGGGGGCGGCGCCCCGCCGATGCCGGCCGCCGGCCAGAGTCCTGCAGGGCGGCCGCCCGCGCCCCCCGTGGGGCCGCCCGCGGGCGACCCGGATGACGGACGGCGGATCGCCGATTTCATGGACGGTGACATCGTGGGGCCGGCCATGTAGGGTGGGCCGGGTGCAGCGGGCAACCGTGTGGATGCACCCGCCGGGGCTTGAGGAACGGGAATCACCGGGAAGAATCTCGAGGGGACGGCAATGAAAGACCTTTCCAAGATGATGAAGCAGCTTCAGCAGGCACAGTCCAAGATGCAGCAGATGCAGGAAGAGCTGGCCAGCCAGTCGGTGGAGGGTTCTTCCGGCGGCGGGATGGTCAAGGTGGTCGTCAACGGCCGGCACGAATTGCTCTCGATCAAGATCGACCCGACCGTGGTGGATCCCGAGGATGTCGAGATGCTCGAGGATCTGGTAACGGCGGCGGTCAACGATGCCCAGACGCGCGCCGATGAGCTGGCCCGCGAGGAAATGGGCAAGTTGGCTGGCGGGTTCGGGATTCCGGGCATGATGTAGGACGCCACCGCCGTGCAATACAGCTCACGCCATCTGGAAGTGCTGGTCCGCGAGGTCGCCCGACTTCCCGGGATCGGGCACAAGACCGCCCAGCGCCTGGCCTTTCATCTTCTGCGCATTCCTCGCGAGGAAGCCCTGGATCTGGCCCGGGCCATTGAGCGGGTTCGCACGGATGTGGGCGTCTGCGAGATGTGCGGCAACATCTCCGAGACGCAGCCCTGCTACTTGTGCGGCGACGCGCGGCGCGATCGCGCCCTGTTGTGCGTGGTCGAGGAGCCCAGCGATGTCATCGTCCTCGAACGCACGGGGCAATACCGCGGCCTGTATCACGTCCTGCGCGGCGCGCTCTCCCCGATCGAGGGGCAGGGGCCGGAAGAGATCGGTCTGGACCGACTCCTGGCCCGGATCGCAGACGGCGACTTCGCCGAGGTCATTCTGGCCACCAACCCGACCACCGAGGGGGAGGCCACGGCGCATGCGATCCGCGAACGGCTAGCCACGCTTCCCGTGCGTGTCACCCGCATTGCCCGCGGGGTTCCGGTCGGTTCCGATCTCGAGTTGGCCGACCAGGTGACGCTCTCTCGCGCGCTGGAGGGACGCAAGGAGTTCTAGCGCCCGAACCGCCGGCCCGGATGGCTGAGCGGACGCGCCCGGCCTGGGCGCGCGAGCAGCGATCCCCATTCCCATCCGCGTGTTGCGAGTCTTTTGCGCTTGACAGACTGCGCTCAAGGGAGAAGATGCGCGCTGAGAACCGCCGAACCTTGAGCGAACCAGCGGTTGGGTCCTATCGAGCCGCACCCGTGCCACCGATGCGATCCATGGGGCAACCGGATCCGTTTCACGGACCCCGGGCGCGATGGGGTTGACTGCTTGCTCCCGATGGATGGCTGTCGACATAGATCGAGCACAACGACGCGGCATCGCACGCTGACAGCGCCATTGGAATGCCTGCATCAAAAGGGAGAGGGGCCATGGTGCAGATCCGATGGGAAGGGTTTGGCGGAAATCTGGTCCAACTGCAGAGCCAGCTGGATTGCCTGCTCGAAGGGGCGTCCGGCCGGGCGGTTCTTCTGATGGATTCGGCCGGGCGTTTGTTGACCTTGGTGGGCGATCCTCCCAAGTTCGACCTGACCACGTTCGTATCGCTGATGGCGGCGGATTTCTGCGCGACCCGCGAACTGGCCCGCCTGCTCGGTGAGGAGGCGTTTCATACCGCCTTCCACCAGGGCGACGACTACGCGCTCTACCTGACCCAGGTCACCGAGGGCACCATTCTGGCGCTGGTCTTCGATCACGAGACCACGTTGGGGCTGGTGCGCTTTGCCGTGCGCCAGGCACTGCCGGGCCTGACCCGGACGATCCGGCAGGGCTATGAGGATGCCGCCTACGCGCCGTCCATTGAGGATGGCTTCGAGGACGAGACCATGGATCGGATCAATCAGCTCTTCGACTCACCCGGGCACGCGTAGTCAGGTCAGGTTGCCATGGCGTTTTTCCATCGCTCCGCGGGAGAGTTGCACTGCAAGATCGTCTACTACGGTCCAGGCCGCGGGGGCAAGACCACCAATCTCGAATACATCCATCGCCGGCTGGCGGAGCGGCAGGACATGCCGTTGACGCGGCTGAATACCACCGGCGACCGGACCGTGTACTTCGATCTGCTGCCGCTCGATCTGGGCACGATTCTCGGCTACCGGGTGCGGCTGCATCTCTACACGGTGCCGGGCCAACCGAAGTACAATGCGAGCCGACGTCTGGTGCTGCGCGGCGTCGATGGCCTCGTATTCGTGGCCGACAGCCATCCCGGCCAGATGTTCTACAATCGCGAGAGCCTCGAGAATCTACGCCGCAATCTGGCGATCTTCGGCCGGACCTTGGATTCGGTGCCGTTGATCATGCAGTACAACAAGCGTGACCTCCCGCATGCGGTGCCGATGGCGTCCCTGCAAGCCTTGCTGAATGCGTCCCGCTGGCCGGTCTTCGAGGCCGTGGCGGCCGACGGGGAGGGCGTGGTGCCCACGCTCAAGGCCGTGGTGGGAGCCGTGGTCAGCCGGCTGGCCGCCGCCGAGCGAGCAGCCCAGCCCGCCGCGTCGGTCAGGCGGCCGGTCGGGTCCGAGAAGCCACCCGCCGGCGTCCTTCCGTAACGCCGCGTCCCGCGTCGCCCGCGCCCCACCGGCGATCGATCCGGCCGCGACAATCGGACCGATCCATGGCCGCCCCGCACGCGGCTCTGGTATCGCGCATCCCATGCTGGTACCTTCTCAGGCACAAGGGGAGGGATCAGGATGTCTCACAGGCCATCGGCGTCCCGGATACGCCCGGATGCGGTCACCGTCGTCATATCGAGTTTCTTCGGATGCGGCTTCTTTCCCATCGCCCCGGCCACCTTCGCATCGGCGGTCCTCACGATCGGGCTCGGGCTGGCCGGCGGAGCCTCGGCGATCCTGCGAGTGATTCTGGTCGTGGCGGTTTCGGCCATCGGGGTGTGGGCCGCGACGCACACCGAACGCCGCTACGGTCACGACGCCAGCGTGATCGTCATCGACGAGATCGCCGGCATGCTGCTCAGTGTGCTGCTCATTCCGTGGGACTGGCTGCACCTGATCCCGGCCTTCTTCCTCTTCCGGGCGATGGACATTCTGAAGCCACCCCCCGTGTATCAATTGCAGAGCCTTCCGGAAGGGTGGGGCGTGATGATCGATGATCTCGGAGCAGGCGCCTACACGCTGCTGTTGCTTCTCCTGGGCGGGCTGCTCATACCGGGATTCTAGATCACGCCGCGGAAGGGGTCCGACTCGCGGGCCGGCATCCGAGAGACCAGGGGAGGCCGAGGGCCATGCAGGCAGAAGTGATTGCGATTGGCAATGAGATCCTGGCCGGTCACACGCCGGATACCAACTTCGGCATCATCGCCGCCCATCTGGGGCAGGCCGGTGTCCAGATCGGGCAACATACCGTGGTTCCCGACGAGCGCGAGGCGCTCGGGCGAGAACTGACCCAGGCGCTGGAGCGCTGTGGGCTGGTCCTGATCACCGGCGGCCTGGGGGTGACCCCCGACGACCTCACCCGCCGGGTGATGGCCTCGGCGCTCGGCCGCAAGCTGATCTTCCGCGAAGGGCTTCTCAATCAGCTCCGCCACAAATACGAGGCCCGCGGACTCGCCATGAGCCCGGCCCACCAGGCGATGGCGCTGGTCCCGGCCGGAGCCCAGCCGCTCGAGAATCGGCTGGGGATGGCGCCGGGCCTGCTCTTGCGCACCGAACGCAGCCTGCTGTTCGCCATCCCGGGGGTGCCCGCCGAAATGGAGTGCATGCTGGCCGAGCAGGTCATTCCCCATCTTCAGCGTGAGGGGATCACGGCGGCGCCGGCTTTCGAGGTGCTGCGAACGGTAGGCGTTTCGGAGACGACGCTGGCCCAGTGGGTTCGTCCCCTGATGAACAAGGGGGTTCAGTGCGCCTTCCTGCCGGGGGCCGGACGCGTCGACCTGCGGCTGTGGATGCCCGCGGCCGAGGCCGATGACCTCATTCTGCGCGAGAATGTCGCGAAGATCTCGGCCCGCCTGGGCCCGGTGCTCTACGGGCGCGGGCAGGCGACGCTCGCCGAGACGGTCCTCTCTCTGGCCCGCCAGCGTGGGGTGACGATTGCGCTGGCCGAGTCCCTGACCGGCGGACGTCTGGGGGCCGCGCTGACTCGGGTCTCGGGCAGTTCCCAGGTGTTTCACGGAGGCGTGGTGGCCTACAGCAACCGCGCCAAGATCGACCTGCTCGGTGTCCTGCCCGCGACGCTGGATGCCCACGGGGCGGTGAGCGTCGAGACGGCTCAAGAGATGGCCTCCGGCGCGCGGCGGCGCCTGCATGCCGACCTCGGGCTGTCGGCGACCGGGATCGCCGGGCCGAGCGGGGGGAGTCCGAAGAAGCCGGTCGGCCTGGTCTATGTGGGCATCAGCGACGCCCGGCAGACCCGATCCCTGCAGCTGCGCCTGGGGGGATCCCGAGAGATGATTCTGGAGCGCTGCGTGACGATGGCCCTGAACATGCTACGGTTGCTGTTGATTGATCGCGCGGACCTGTTGTGGGACGCGGAAGCCGGCGGCCGATCCCCGCACAGCTAGCTTCGGCGATCACCGGTTGCGGGCCATGGGCTGGAGAAGGAGTGACACCGATGGAGGCGAAGGTGCGGGCGTTTCTGGCGCTGCAGCTTCCGGAAGAAGCGGTCCATGCGGCGGGCGGGGTCACCCGCCAGCTGCGGGCCGCGTTGGGGGATGACGATGTCAAGTGGGTGCCGCCGGAGAACCTGCACATGACCCTGCGCTTCTTCGGCGGTTTGACGGCCGAGGAGGTGGCGCGGGCCGCCCTCCAGGTTCGCGGCTATCCGCCGCGGATCAGAGCCGTGTCCACCGCATGGGGGCGCGTCGGGGCGTTTCCGTCCGAGCGCCGGCCGCAGGTGATCTGGCTGGGTTTTCTGCGGCGGGCCGAGGCCATCGTGGAGTTGGCCCGGGAGGTGAATCGCGCCTTGGAACGGGACGGTTTCGGCCGGGCCGACAAGCCGTTTCGGCCCCACGTCACCTTGGGCCGGGTTCGCCGCGGTCGCTGCATCCGCTGGCCGCTGAGCGACGATTTGACAATCTCCCAGGCGGCATTTAGCATCGACTCCATCGCGCTCATCGAGAGTCGCTTGACCCCTCGAGGTCCCGTCTACACGCCGATCGAGACCGCCCATTTGCAGGAGTAGTACGGCCGCCGCGGGCGGCCCAGGGGGGAGAAGGAGTACGCAATGGTCAGTGACAACAAGGAGAAGGCCAAGGCGCTCGACCTGGCGATTTCGCAGATCGAGAAGCAGTTTGGAAAGGGGTCGATCCTGCGGCTCGGCAGCCACAAGGCGCGCGTGGCCGCCGATGCCATTCCCTCCGGATCGATCGGTCTGGACATGGCCTTGGGGGTCGGGGGCATTCCCCGCGGCCGCATCATCGAGATCTACGGGCCCGAGTCTTCGGGCAAGACCACGCTGACATTGAGCATCGTGGCCCAATGCCAGCAGAAGGGCGGCACGGCCGTTTTCATCGACGCCGAACATGCCCTGCAGCCCAGCTATGCCAAGCTGCTCGGCGTGGACATCGAGAATCTGCATGTCTCCCAACCCGATACCGGGGAGGAGGCCCTGGAGATCGCCGATCAACTCGTGCGCAGCGGCGCGGTGGAAATGATCGTCATCGACTCGGTGGCGGCGCTCGTGCCCCGGGCGGAAATCGAGGGCGAGATGGGGGACGCCCATGTGGGGTTGCAGGCCCGGCTGATGTCCCAGGCGCTGCGCAAACTGACCGGATCGATCTCGAAATCGAACTGCACCGTGGTCTTCATCAACCAGATTCGCATGAGGATCGGCGTCATGTTCGGCAATCCCGAGACGACCTCCGGGGGCAACGCGCTCAAGTTCTACTCATCGATTCGCCTCGACATCCGCAAGATCGCGTCGATCAAGGAACGCGAGGTAGTGGTCGGCAACCGGACGCGGGTGCGGGTGGTCAAGAACAAGGTGGCGCCGCCCTTCCGATCGGCCGAGTTCGACATCATGTTCGACGAGGGCATCTCGCGCACAGGGGAGTTGATCGACCTGGGCCTCGAGCATGAGATGCTGACCCGGGCGGGCACCTGGCTTTCCTACGGCGAGGAGCGTCTGGGCCAGGGACGGGAAAATGCCCGGCGGACGCTGCGCGAGAATCCGGAGATGGCCGCCAAGCTCGAGCGCGAGATCCGGGAGAAGCTCGGTCTGGTGCCGGGGGCCGTCGTCGGCGAACCGGTGAGCGAACAGAATCTCGACCCGGCGGCGGTGGATTCGGCCGCCGCGAACCCGGCCGCCGCGAACCCGGCCGCCGCGAACCCGGCCGCCGCGAACCCGGCCGCCGCGA
>CAYQJL010000139.1:0-6044 GCA_964417675.1 uncultured bacterium
CGGTAGTAGAGGTCCTGGCGGAAGCGGCCCGCGGCGACCTCGGCCTCGAGATTGCGGCTCGTGGCGGCCAGGACGCGCACATCCAGGTTGATGATGCTGCGGCCGCCCACTCGCTCGATCTCATGTTCCTGCAGGAAGCGCAGCAGCTTCACCTGCAACAGCATCGGCATCTCGCCGATCTCGTCGAGGAAGACGATGCCGCCGTTGGCCATCTCGAGCCGGCCGGGCCGATCGGTGTAGGCGCCGGTGAAGGAGCCCTTCATGTGGCCGAACAGCTCGCTCTCGAGCAGGTTCTCGGGGATCGCCCCGCAGTTGATGCTCACGAACGGCTTGGTGGCGCGCGTGCTCAGGCGGCGGATCTCCTTGGCGACCAGCTCCTTGCCGGTGCCGCTGTCGCCCAGGATGAGGACCGCGATGTCGGCGGCCGAGACCCGTTCGATGCGCTTGAACATCTCGCGCATCACCTGGCTCTGGCCGACGATCGCTCCCAGGCGCCGTTCCTGACCGAGCTCGGTGAGGAGCTGGTTGTTCTTACGTTCCAGGCGGCCGGTGGCCAGGTGGCGCCGGAGCAGCACCTTCAGGTCATCGACATCGACCGGCTTGCCCAGGAAGTCGGCCGCGCCGCGTTCGATCGCGCGCAGGGCGTTCTCTTCCTCGTCGTTGCCGGTGATCATGACCACCTTCAGGAGCGGATCGAACTTCAGGCACTTCTCGAGCAGCGAGAAGCCGGTCTCCGGATCCACTCCATCCAGGGCCAGATCGAGGGTCACCAGCTCGGGGCGCACCTCCTGGATGAGCTTCCAGCCTTCCTCCAGGCTGTGGGCGGCCGTGACCTGGAACTCCTTGCGCAGGGCCAGGGTGAGCTGGCTGGCAACCTCCAGATCATCGTCCACGATGAGCAACTTGGCTTGTTCTGTCATGGTCGTTGTTGTGGAACTCATGGCGTTGTCCTGTCCGGGAGCGAGCCGCGACCGAATCCGGAGCTGTCCTCATCCGGCCCCCTGTCGGGCCGGCCGGGGTTGCGCGAGGTGCCGGCCGCGGCCGCGTTTCGCGCGCTGCCCGCCGTCTTGGCGGTGTCGGTCGCGTTGGCGGCCTTCGCGCCCTTGGCGGCCTCGGCGCCCTTGGCGGCCTTCGCGGCCTTCGCGGCCTTGGTGGTCTTCGCGCTCTCTTCCGCTCTCCGGGCCCGGATGGCCTCGGGCCACTCGCCGGCCTCGAGCGCGATCTGGAATCGCGACCCTTCGCCGACGCGGCTTTCTACGCTGAGTTCACCTCCATGTGCCTGCACGATCGAGCGGCACTGATAGAGCCCCAGTCCCAATCCCTTCTGCTTCGTGGTCGAGAACGGCCGGAAGAGGCCGTCCCGGATGAATTCGGCCGGTATGCCCCTGCCGTTGTCCTGCACCTGGATGTGAACCTGCGGCGCGCCCTTCTGCCGGAAGTCCTTGGTGGCCAGCGTGAGCCGGCCCTCGCCGTCCATGGCCTCGACGGCGTTGGTGATCAGGTTCTCGATCACGCGGCGCAGCATGTCGTGATCGGCCTCGATCGGGGATTCGGCCTCCAGCTTCAGGGTGACGACCAGGCCGCCGTGGCGGCGCAGCTGCATGTCGGTGACCGCGTCCTGCACGAGCTTGTTCGGGCAGATCGGCCTCATGCCCAGCTTCCCGCCCTGGCGCAGCTCGGAGAGCCGGCCGACGAGCGCCTCCATCTTCGTGACCACGCGCTTGACGTCGGTCGCGCACATGCCGACCGCTTCGGGATCGTCCTTGTACTCCTCGAGGTTCGCGCCGGCCATGCGCAGCGGCGAGAGGTAGTTCTTCAGGTCGTGCAGCAGCATGCTGCTCCACTGGCTCATCAGCTCGCTCTCGCGCGTCTCGGCCACCTGCTGGGCGAGGGTCATCGCGCGCATTGCCGCGGCCACGTGCGTCGACATGCTCTCGAGCAGCGCCACGTCCTCGAAGGTGAACGGGTCCTTCTCGGCATCGCGCTCGAGGCCGATCATGCCCGTCAGTTGCCCGTGATCGAGCAGGGGGGCCACGATCGTGCTGGCGGTCCGGTTGAGCCAGTGGGTGTCCTCGGCGTAGATCGGGATGTTGGTCATATCGTGCGGCCGGCGGTCGAGCATCATCGCCTTGCCGTTTCTTTCGAGGCGCTGGTAGAGCGGCGAGTCGGGCTGCAGGGTGAGCTGGCCGTCGTCGGAGCCTTTGCCGCACATCGGCCGCAGGGCGCTGCTGGCCGGGCCGCGGGAGGCGATCGTGAGGTCGACGACGTCGAAGGTGTCGGCCAGGTAGATCGAGGTGGCCGCCAGAAGCTCCTCCTGGGTCCGGGCGCCCTCGAGAGCCGCGGTGATCTTGGCCCACTGGCTGCGGTAGTCGAAGCGATTGACATAGAAGTTACGGTCGATGAAGCGCCGCACGCTGCGCTGGAAGCGGTTCGAGACCAGCAGCAGGACCGTCGTCAGGATGGCCAGGAACCCGAAGGTGATGATCAGGATCTCATCGGGCGACCAGTTCGTCAGGGTGGCCACCTGCGCGGCCAGGCCGATCGAGAGGACGAAGAGCCCCGCGGCCAGGGCGGTGAAGGAGGAGTAGACCACCCCGCGCGAGGTGGGGGCGTGCAGGTCGGTGATCCCGCCCTTCAGGTAGCCGTAGGCCACCGTGAAGCTTGCGAAGGCGATCGGCAGCGACGAGGAGATCAGCTTGCCCAGGCCCACCGAGGCGTAGAGCAGGCCGCTGGCCAGGAGGAAGATGAAGTAGCCCAGCAGGCTGAAGAGGCCCATCAGCGCCAGGCGCAGCTTGTAGCGGTCGCCGGAGGGGGAGATCCGGTAGGTCTTCTCCAGGTTGTGGCCGACCAGCACGAGGCCGATCAGCAGGTAGCTCAGGTAGGCCTTGCCGACGAAGCCCAGGTGGATCGTGCCCAGCGGGCCGACCCAGTCGTATCCGGTGATGAACTGTGGGTGGCGCAGCAGCGCCAGAAAGACGATGCCGACGGCGCTGAAGACGCCGAAGGTGCGCCGCGAGATGCGAAACGCCTCGGACGGATCCTGGCGGCCGAAGCAGGCCGAGAAGGCGAAGCCGGCCAGCAGGATCGGCAGCGCGGAGGCCACCGCCGTGTAGGTCCAGGAGATCGGCACCGGGCGCGGGCCGATCTGCACCAGGCGCAGCAGCGCGAACAGATGGAACGCGACCGCGACCGTGCAGAGCACCGTCGCCAGACCGACCACCTGACGCGCCCGCCCGCGGATCGCCACGGCCACCACCGGAACGAGGGTGGCCAGAATGGCGATGATCAGGATCGTTTCCTGCACACTCATGCTGCCTTAGGTCCCCGCATCCTGCCGGGAGCGGCCGCTCGCCGATCTCGGTGTTCGGTCGAAGCAGTCCCCTCCCGCACGCTGACTGAGACGGGCGCCCGCACGTTGGCCGATACGGTTGCCGCCTGCACATGGACTGAAGCGGTTCGCGTCTGCCTACTGCTCGGTCGCCATGCTCTCTCTGAGGCTCACG
This sequence comes from uncultured bacterium, assembly GCA_964417675.1. Lineage (GTDB taxonomy): Bacteria > Eisenbacteria > RBG-16-71-46 > CAIMUX01 > WJJG01 > CAYQJL01. Next base: position 3,504 of record CAYQJL010000139.1, read on the forward strand.
GCCTCGTTGGCCGCCCATATACCTACATCGACCTCGGAGTAGGCTTTCCCTACATCATCGAGGATCGACGCCGCTCGCGCCGTGTCGGCGAGATCGGCGTAAGCCATTCTAGCTGCTGCGATTAGGGTCGATGCCCCCTGACGGGTGCCGTGCATTTCGGTTCCCAGGGCGACGAGGACATCGATGGCCTCGCTGAGTTTCTGTTGCAGGACCAGGGTCTGTGCCAGCCGTTCGCGGGCAAACAGGGAGGACGGTCCCGGCGGATACCGGGAGATGAAGTCGCGATACTCACGCTCGGCCTGGGCCAGGGCCGTGGCCTCGGCTTCGTCGTCTCCGACCCGGTCATAGTGTCTCGCGATCTCCAATGGAGCCAGCAACGCGGGCTGGCTGATCGGATACTCCGTCTTAAGAGTACGAAATGCCTCGAGCGCTTCTTGCCAGCGATCGTTCTGTTCGAGCAATTGTCCGCGCGCCAGAATCGCCTGGGCGGCGGCCTCGGTGTTGTTCTTGTGCTCGTCGGCGATCCGCCGCAGGTAATCGAGCGCCTCCTCGGTCTGGTTGCGCTGGACCGCGTTGCTGGCCAGGGCCGCCAGGGTCTGGGGCGCGATCGCGCAGTCGGGATAGTCCTCGAGCAGGCCGGTCAGCGTGGCGCGCACGGAGTCCGGCGGCAGGCCGGTGCGCGTCTGGATCCCGGCAATGGCGAAGCGCACCTCGGCCGGCTGGCGCGGCGGCTCCTCCATTTTGGCCAGCTGGCGCTCGAGCTCGCGCAGCGCCTGGGTGGCCTCGAACCAATCCCCGGTGTCGGCCGAGAGTTCGGCCAGATGGGCCTGGGATTCGATCTGGATGCGGGTGCCGTCGTGCTCGCGCACCTTCTGCTGGTAGTAGGCCCGGGCGTCGGCGTAGAAGGGCGCCCGGTCGATCGTCTCGGCCCCCTCGTCGGTGCCCGCGCCGGCCGCCACGGCCCGCAGGCGCGCGATGCGCAGCGGAAGCTCGAGCACCGCCCCGGCCGCGCTGGGCAGGCCGGGCATCGGTTCGGTCGTATCGACGATCTGCTGGTAGAGCCGCGCGGCACGCGCGAAGTCGCGGCGCCCCTCGGCGATGCCGGCCTGGGCCAGACTGATCTCGGCGGCCACGGCGGGCAGGTCGCTGTAGGTGGTGGCCATCTGCTCGAAGATCTGCTCGACCCGGATCGAATCCTGCAACTGCGCATGGACCCGCGCGGCCGAGAACAGCGCCCGGGCGGCGATCGTCTGCGTCTGGCGCGCGATCGAATCGGCCGCCACGGCCTCGTGCGGCAGGGTGAATCTCTCCGCGATCTGCTCGTAGGTCTGCGCCAGCTCCTCCCACTGCCCACTCCCGACCTCCTGCGGCCGGATCTGGAACGTGCGGAACTCCCAATCGGCCTTGGCCAACTCCCGCTCCGCACGATACCGCCGCCCAACCTCGAACTCGTTGCTGCAGGAGAGCGTGCCCAGGGCGATCAGTGCCAGGAGCATGGTCATCCCGGCTGTCGCGAGCACGCGCGGCAGGGCGCGGGCACGGCTTGTCGGGGGCTGGGCCGGGGGCTGTGTGGGTGTCTGCGTCGGTGTTGCCTTCGACTCGGTCCGCTTCGCTCCGCTGGGCGATCCCATCTTCATCGTGATTCCCTCTCCGCTTCTCCTGAGGCGCTCGGCGGCGCCGCACGAACCACGCCGCTAGCGAGCGGCCTCCACACGCCACATGAACAACCTGACGATGGCGCCGACCAGAATGAACGTAATGATGATTTGAACGACGATCTGCAGACTCAGCAAGCCGGCGATCAGTTCGGGACTGAGCTTGCCGGCAATCAGATCGATGCGGCTCGAGGCGTAGGAGATCGGATAGAACAGCACCGCCGCCACGCCGACGATCAACACGGTTGGGATGAAGGTCTTCGCGGTCACCCGCAGCGAGTCCCGGACGGCGGCGAAGACGTTGTGGCCCATGAGCACGATCCACGCGGTCATGTAGACCAGGAAGCTCTGCAGGAGGACGAAGATGCCCAGCATGACGGCGCGCGTGCCCCAGCGGATCATCGCGTCGTTCAGGAAGAGCTCGCGCGGGACGAGCCGCTCGAGACGCGAGGTGGCGAAGATGAGCGCCAGCAAGAGGGCCGAGCTGATGATCAGGGCCGCCGCGGTCTTGAAGGCCCGGGTCCAGGGGCGCTGGATGTGCTCGAATCCGAACGCGCGGGCGAAGAGCACCGTGGCAGCGCCGCCGGCGATGGCGGCGACCACGGCGTCGATCGCCAGGTTCGCGCGGAAGAACATCGTGGGCAGGGCGTAGAACAGATTCGGGTAATGCGTTGCGCCCTCACCTGCGGTAAGTCGAATCAGGGGTAGCGCAATGGGCAGCAACGCCTTGTGGTGAAACTGCGTGAACAGCAGGAGCGCCAGGAGTTGAAAGGCAGCCACGATCAGGAACGGAAGCCAGATGGCCGGCCGAGACATTACCGCGAACGCGCCGCGCCAGGCCCAGCCAGCCACACCTAAGGAATTGGGTCGATTTGCCACGCTCTTG
>CAYQJL010000140.1:0-8108 GCA_964417675.1 uncultured bacterium
GGGTGCGGGCAGCGAAGGCGCCGCCGCGCCAGGCGGGTCGCGGGGATCAGCCGCGCCAGAACGAGGGACGCAGCACGACCAGGACCGTGAAGATCTCCAGGCGGCCGAGCAGCATGCACAGGATCAGGATCCATTTGCCGGGCAGCGGGATCCAGGCGTAGTTCTGGGTCGAACCGACTCCCGACAGCCCCGGGCCGATGTTGCCGATGGTGGCCGCCACGCAGGTGACCGCCGTGGTGAGGTCCGGAATGAAGAAGGCCATCAGGATCGAGCAGATCACGAACAGCCCGGTGAAGAGGAGAAAGAAGCCGAGAATGTTGGCGATCTTGTTTTCCTGAACGGTCAAGCCGGCGATCTTCAGTGGGGACACCAGCCGCGGACGCACCACCTTGCGGAGCTCCCGCCAGGCAGCCTTGGCGACGACCATGATGCGGATGACCTTCATGCCGCCGGCGGTCGAACCGGCACAGCCACCCCAGAACATCAGCAGGACTAAGGTCAGGCCGATGGCCCGGGGCCACACGTCGAAGTCAGCGGTGCCGTAGCCGGTGGTCGTCAGAATGGCGGCCACCTGGAAGGCGGCATGCCGCAGGCTGTTGCCGAACGAATCGATCTTGGCGGCCTCGGCGGCGACATGCTCCTGATGTTCCAGCAGCGAGCGGGCCTGGTGCTGGTACTGGCCGTGCGAGATGGAGGCATCCGGCAGGCCGCCGAAGTAGAGCAGGAGCGTCACAGCCGCGGTGACCAGGGCGAAGGCGCCCACGTACACATGCAGCTCACGGTTTGCGCGCAGCAAGCCCCAGTCCCGGCGAAAGAGGATGCGATAGTGAATCAGGAAGTTCACGCCGGCCAGAATCATGAAGAGCGTGATCACCCCATCGATATAGGCGCTGTCGTAGGCGCCGATCGACGCATTGCGTGTCGAGAAGCCGCCCGTGGCCAGTGTGCCGAACGTGTGGCAGAGTGACTCGAAGAGATCCATGCCGCCCAGCTTGAGCAGAAGCGTCTCGGCCGCCGACAGCAGGAGGTAGACGCCCCACAGGATCTTGGCCGTCTCGGCCAGGCGCGGGCGCAATCGGTCGGCGCTGGGACCGGGCACCTCGCCGCGGAACATCTGATACCCGCCGACCCCCATGGCGGGGAAGATGGCCAGGGCCAGGGTGATGATCCCCATGCCTCCCAGCCAATGGGTCATGCTGCGCCAGAAGAGCAGTCCCCGGGGGAGGATCTCGATGTCGGTCAGAATCGTGGCGCCGGTCGTGGTGAAGCCGCTCATGATCTCGAAGTAGGCGTCGGTAAAGGCGGCCAAGCCCCCCAGCAGGGTAAACGGACGATCCTGCATGAACCAGATCACGAACGGGATCGACCCGGCGAGGGCCAGCAACACCCATCCAAGGGTGACGACCGCGAATCCTTCCCGAGGTGTTGCGCCCTCGTTGCGGGCGCCCCGGCAATGGAGCTGCAAGGCAACGCCGGCTGAGAGCGCGACAGCGATGGTGAGCAGGAAGGAAACGGTCTCCGGTCGCTCGAAGAGCCCCATCCCGTACTTCATCCGCTCGTCCCACAGGGCGATGCCCAGAGGGAAGATGAGCACGCCACTGAGCAACTGCAGCAGGCGTCCGATGGCATAGAAAACAGCCTTGCTGTTCAACGCGATCTCCCGCCCCGGAGGGCTGCGGCTCTGAGAAAACGCTCCCGTGGCAACCATCATACCGGTGACGGCGCAAGGCCTCGGCCGGAGCGCCAGGCCTCCGTCGGCAGCCGGACGCGGACGTCATCAGCGAGCGCGGAACAGGTCCTCGATCTTACGCAGGCTCTTCGGATGGGTCAGCACGATCACGCCGTCGCCCTCCTGGATCTGCGTGTTCCCGCCCGGAATGATGGTTTCGTCATGGCGCACGACCGCCCCGACGATGGAGCTCTGGCGCAACGGCTTCCAGGCCTCCGACAGGGGGGCGCGCAGAATTTTGGCATTGCGGCCGGCCCGCAACTCGATCGACTCCAGCGACAGATTGCGCAGGTGCATCTCCATGGAGATACGGCCGCGGTGGATCTGGTCCATGATCTCCTGGGCCATCACACGGCGGGGACTGACCACATGCCCGACGCCGACTTCCCGGAAGAGCTGATTGCTCTGCGGTTCATAGGACACGGCCACGACCGTCGGGACGCCTTCCGAGCGGGCCAGCAGCGCACTCATGACACTGAGCGTCGTGTTCCGGCCGGCTCCCACGAAGAGGTCGGCGCGGCGGGTATTGACCTCACGCAGGATGTCGCGCTCGGTCGGATTGCCTTGAATGACCTCCACGCCATCGAGTCGCTCGGCGGCCCGGCGGCTGTGCCCCGGGCTGGGATCGATCAAGGTGACGTCCGCGACCCAGGCCCGCAGGCTCTGGCAGAGCAGGATGGCGGTCAGCCCGTCCCCGGCGACGATCGCCTTCTGCAGGCGGCGATCGGCCAGGCCCAGGAAGGATAGGTAGGTCGGCAGCGATTCGCGGGGCATGACGGTGGTGTAGTCATCCCCCGGTTCGAAGGTGTCGTTGGCCCCCGGGATCCGCGTGTCGCCGCCCCGTCGCAGCGCCACGGCCAGGAGCCGTTGCTGGCCGGCATCCCGCGAGGTTTCGGCCAGTGTCCGGCCGATCAAGGGCATGCCGGCGCGCATGATGTGACGCACGACCAGGACCTTGCCCTCATGGTAGCCGAACACCTCCTCCACATCCGGTATGCGCGCGATCTGATCGATGATGCGAACCACCAGCCGCTCGGGGTCGATCACGCTGGTCACGCCCAGCGCGGCCAGATCGACATGGGACTGCGGGTCTCCAAACTCCGGGTTGCGGATCCGGGCGATGCGGTTGGCCACGTTCCACTGCCGGGCCAGGCTGCAAACCAGGATGTTGACGTCATCATTGGACGTGACCGCGAGCACCATCTCGGCCTCGCGCAGACCCGCTTCCGCCAGGGCGCGGGGGCTGGTGCCGGTGCCCTGGACGACCAGGATGTCGAGCTTCTCGGCAACCTCCGCGCAGCGGGCAGCGTTCTTCTCGACGAGGGAAACGTCGTGCTTGGCCTTCTGGAGCTGCATGGCCAGGTCAAAGCCAACGGTGCCCGCGCCAACGATCACGATCTGCACCCTATCGCCTCCTTGTGCTCGTCCCGTCCACCCGGGATCGAATCCCCGAGAGACTAAGGCCGCGGCGGCCGGGGCTCAACCGGAATTGACCGCCCCGTGGGCGGAGGGGTGCCGCAGTCGGCCCCGCAATGAACTACGTGGAATGAAGTTGCGGGCTACGGTTCGTTCACCATCTCGAACTCCTCGATGACCGGCAGAAGCACGTGGGACGGCCGGTCGGCATCGTGATGGATTGTCTGGCGCGCCGTGGCGTACTCGCTCTCCATCTCGTTGTGACCCCCGGTATTCAGGTTGCGGGAGAACACGGGGAAAGAAGCCGAGGCCACCTCGACCACGATCTGCTCGCCCGGCATGAAGGTGATGGCCGTATGCCAGAGGTCCAGTTCGTACCGGTAGATCCGGTCCGGGACCAGCAGCTCGGGCGCTTCCATCGAATGGCGGAATCGCGCCCGGAGCTTGCCCTCGGTCAGATTCCGGATGTGGCCTTCCTGATCGCGGATCGAAAGGCGCATGAACCAATCGGTGTCCTTCGCGGAGGAGGAGGCCCACAACACGGCCGAGACTGGTCCGGCGATCGTCAGGGGGGTCTTCCGCGGCTCGGAGGTGTAGACGAGAAGGTCCTCCCGGGCGGCTAGCAATTCCCCGTAATGGGCCTTGCGCTTGGCCCGCAGATCATCCACATCCAGGGTGTCGGGAGTCGCCCCATCCTGGGCGGCCGCGGCCCCTTCCTCTTCTCCGTTCTCCTGCTCCTCGGCCGATCCGAAATCGGCTCTGGGCGCGGGGGTCGGGTCGCCCGGATCGTAGACGAAGCGATCGGGAGGGGACCCGTGCGCCGGCGCTTCGAAGGTCGCCCGCCCGTCGCCCCCGGAGGTGTTGGCCTGCCCCTGACTGTCGAGGTAGAGAGGTGTGAAGCGGGTCTGCGGAAGCGGATAGGTGTCGCCGTACACCCATTGGTTGCTTCCCATCACGAACATCGAAACCAGCGGTTCGCGATCGATCCCATTCTCGATGCCCTTGAGCCAGCGATCCATCCAACGCAGATAGTCCCGCTGCAGATCCACGATGGCGTCCGGACCGAAGTCGATCTCGCCGTGGCTGCGTGTGGCGGTGTCGGTATGGCCCCACGGTCCCAGGGTGAGCTTCTGGTTGCGATGCCCATGGGAGCGCATGGCCAGATAGTTCAACTTCGCCCCGATGCCGTCGCCGTCGAACCAGCCCGACTGGTGGAAGACCGGGATGTCGAGTGGCCCCAGGTGCTTCAAGAAATTGGCCGGTTCCCAGTAGGCGTCGTTGGTGGAGTGCTCGATCCAGGTGCGCCAGTAGGGGTTCTTCTTTCCGAGGATCTTCTCGTCGATCTCGATCACCGGGAGATGCCTCAGATGCTTGGCATAGTCGGCGTCATTGACCGCCTGCATGCGCTCGCCGGTGATGTCGCCGGTAGCCTCGCTCTCGAGGACATTGGCCCACCAGATCGCGCCCAGCAGGAAGAAGGTCCCGTAATCGTAGGGGATGTTGTAGAACGGGTCGGGCGGCGCCACATTCGGGATGATGGTGGCAAGGTGCGCAGGGCACTCGCGGGCCGCCCACCACTGGACCCAACCGAGGTAGGAGGCCCCGATCATCCCGACCTTCCCAGTGGACCAGGGCTGTACGGCCAGCCACTCGATCGTGTCGTAGCCGTCGGCGGCCTCGTTGACGAACGGCTCCCATTCGCCCGCGGATCCGAAGCGTCCCCGGCAATCCTGCACGGCGAAGACATAGCCGCGCCGAGCATAGAAGCGGGCCTGCAGCTCGTTCATTTCCTTCTTGTAGGGAGTGCGGACCAGAATCACCGGAAACCGCCCCGGCGCCTCCGGCCGGTAGATGTCCGTGGCCAGGGCCACTCCGTCGCGCATGGGGATTCCGACGCCGGAGTCGACCCGAACCTCGTGCTCGGGAGCCGACAGGAGGGGATCGACCTGGTCGGGCGCCATGAGGGCCTCGAAGCCCTCGCGCACATAGGCTCCATGCTGGGCGGGCACATCCCCGAATACGACCCGCCCCTGCTCGTCGATGAACAGCGTCACATCGACGCCGGGAAGCGCGAGGCGGTAGCGCTCGAAGACCCAATCGCGGCCGCGGAGCATTCGTGTGACCGGTTCGAGCCTCTCGAGCGAGGCCTTCAAGGCGACCTGGGGCACGATGAAGATGGGAAACTCCTGATTGCCACCGGCCTGGGCGTCATAGGCATCCACGAAGATGCGCATCAGGGCGGGGTTGAAATTCTCGAACAGGATCGCATCGGCGGCCAGGGGTATGACGCGGCGGGCTTCCTCATGGGCGATCTCGGCGGTGCTGTCGGCCCGCGTCACCGTCACCGGGCCCTTGCTCGTCTCCATCGACATCCGCGACCACTCGCCGGCCGGATCGACCTCGATTGCCAGCGAGGTCGTTGCCGTCTGCCCGGCCATATGGAGCGTGTAGCTTCCCTGATAGGCACCGTCGGCCTGCCATGAGTAGTCGGTGCGAACCAGGACCTCCTCATTCAGGTAGAAGGTGAAGCGATCGTCGTCGGCCTGCCCCGCCAGGGAGATCCCCTGAGCCCGCCCCCCGAGGGTCAGCAACAAGGCGAGCAGAGCCACAGCCACGCGCGGTGCCAGTCCCATGGCCGCGCCGGGCGCCGACCGCCTGGCCACGCGCGGTGCCGATCCCATGCCAAAACGCAGCGTCAGTTTCATCGTATTCTCCCTCCGTTCGAATCAGGTGCGCACCCGCAGCTGCCGGACGCGGCTCTGGAAGAGAGCGAAGATCAACAGCATGCCGAGCACGAGCATCCATACCAGCAAGGATACGGGTACGTTTGCCGGCAGGTGCGGACCGATATCCCCGTACCGCACCAGGACCTTCCACTGCCACAACCCGAGGATGATCATGAGTAGAGTCCTCACCGCCAGGAAGGCCCGCAGCTCGAGCCGGCGCAGGGAGCGGTCCAACGCCAGCACGTCGGCTGGATCGGCGACGAATGCCCGCGCCTTCTGGGGCAGATAGCGCGCCTGGGAGAGGATCCGGCGCGCGGCCCACAGGCCGCCCACCAGCAAGATTCCCTGAAGCACGGGCAGGATCCAGATCGAGAGCCTGATGGGAGCGGCGTGCGACGAGACGCCCACCATGGAGCTGCCCGCGGCGGAGCCCGCCGGCGCCGAGCCAGCCTGAACGGCGCCGGCCGGAAGGGAGTTGCCCGAATGGAGTAGACACCACAGCGTGAGCAGCACCGTCGCGCAGGCGAGCAACGGCGGGAGGGCCTCGAGAATCAAGGGATAGACCTCCCCGAGCCGTCGGCCGCGCAGATCGGCCGTACGGGTGGGAGGGTCCGGCAGGCGGCCGCGCAGACGCCGGCCAATCCGCTGCTCATGGATCAGTCCCCATACGAAGAGTCCTGTCGAAGCCAGCGAGATTGCCGTCAGTCCCAGGCGGCGTCCAGGGTCAGGCAGGGCGCTCGATCCGCAGAGCAGGCCGGTCGCCAGAAGCAGGCCGGCGCCGGCCCACAGCCGGGTGAGCGATTGGCGCCGGTCCTCGCGCGCGATCTGCGCGCTGATCGCCTCGGGCAACCCACGCATGCCCACGACAAACGCGAGGCCCAGCGAACCGAGCCACGCTCCCAGAAACTGAAACACCATGATCTGTCCCACGAGCACCGCACACAGAATGTCATCGTTCATCGTCCTGCTCCTCCAATCGTCGTTGCAGCCGGCGGAGCAGATCCGAGCGGCTCAGCCCGAGGGATTCGCCCTCCAGGACCACGCGCTCCACGAGGGCCTCGATCTGCCCGTCGGCCTTCTGCCGGGCGAGCCGGGGTGCGTCTTGACTGATGAAACACCCCCGTCGCCGGCGGCTCTCGACCAGGCCATCGCGCTCGAGAAGAAGGTAGGCCTTGGCCACAGTGTTGGGATTGATCTCCAGGTCGGCGGCCAGGCTCCGCACGGATGGCAGGCCATCACCGGGACCGAGGTCACCGGCTTCCACGGCCCGGCGCACCTGCGAGACGATCTGCTCGTAGATCGGGGTTGCTCCCGCGGTATGGATCGTGAGGAACACGCTGCCTCCATCATGGCTCGATTCCGCGGCATGGGCCGCTGCGGGTGGCCGCTCTTCCTTTGTGTATTATCTATGCTAGTACAGATAGTTAGACCGGCGCAAGGGTATTCTCGAGGAAGTTTGCTCTTCCAAGGGGAATTCTGCCTTCCGAACCGCCTCGCTGCGTCCCCACCCCCGCCGGGTGACCCACAGGGCATGAAACCAGTTGCTTCCCATAGGTCGCACGGCAAGTGACCGGGGGTGTGTTCTCCGCAGCCGTTGGTGAGGCGCCGCTGGTGAGGCGCCGCTGGTGAGGCGCCGTTGGTGAGGCGCCGCTGGTGAGGCGCCGTTGGTGAGGCGCCGTTGTCCGCCTGCATGCGCCTTGGCGGGCGGGCGGCCTCAGCTGTCCCGGGCCGACTGTCAGGCTCTGTTCTCCATGGCCGATCACCAGCCTCCGTTCTCCATGGCCGATCACCAGCCTCCGTTCTCCATGGCCGACCGCCAGCCTCCGTTCTCCAGGGCCGACCGCCAGCCTCTGTTCTCAAGGGCCGACCGCCAGCCTCTGTCTTCCATGGTCGATCGCAGCTTCCCCCCTCCCGTTGTCGACAGGGCGTGTGTGATGCCCCCCACTTCGTCACGGTTGAAGCCTATAACACATTGAAAAGAATCATCTTAGTCTGGACCCCGGGGTCCACGTGCAGCGCCATTGCCGCCGCGGTCACTACAGACAGGGTCCCATTGCCTGCATCTGGGACGGGTTTCTGTTCCCCACCGCCCGTTCGGCCGACCCGCGGCGGGTAGAACGGGTTTCTGCCCATGGGTTGCGTGGCAAGCGACCCGGCCTGAGTTCGCCACGGTCGTTGGTGAGACGCCGTTGGCCGGCCTGGATGCGCCATGGCGAGTGGCCGGCCTCAGCTGTCCC
>CAYQJL010000141.1:0-1771 GCA_964417675.1 uncultured bacterium
CAGCTCTCCCGCATCTCGAGCGGCTCCAAGCTCGCCGAGCACATCCGCTACACCCTCGGTGCCTGGGAGGGCCTCGTGCACTTCCTCGACGATGGCCGCCTCGAGCTGGACACCAACCCTATCGAGAATCTCATCCGCCCGGTGGCCCTGACGAGGAAGAATAGCCTCTTCGCAGGCCACGAGATCGGCGCCGAAAACTGGGCGCTGCTCGCCTCGCTCGTCGCCACATGCAAGATCAACGGCGTCGAGCCCGTCGCCTACCTCGCCGCCACCATGACCGCCATCCTCGACGGCCACCCCATGAGCCGCATCGACGAGCTCATGCCGTGGCGCTTCCAGGCCACGTCAAGCGAAACCGTACAGGCGGTCGCCTGAGATGGGGTGGTTGCCGCCCTCCCCAGACGGCATCGCGATGTGCCAGCGTGGTGTTGTGACAGCCACGAAGCGGAAAGGGCGGCGAGATGAAGGATACGATGATCGGGGTGGATCTGGCAAAGCGCGTCTTCCAGGTGCACGGTGCCTCTATGCGGGGCGATGTGAAGTTCCGCCGGAAGCTGACGCGCGAGCAGTTCCGCGCGTTCATGGCGCAACAGGCCCCGGCGATGGTGGTGTTCGAAGCCTGTACAAGCGCGAACTACTGGGCGCGGGAGATGACCGCGCTCGGGCATGAAGTGCGGCTCATCGCGCCGCAGTACGTGAAGCCCTTTGTGAAGCGCCAGAAGAACGACGCCGCCGACGCCGAGGCGATCGTGGTGGCGGCACAGCGCCCCGAGATGCGTTTCGTCGTGCCGAAGACCGCGGACCAACAGGCGCGGGCGGTGTTGTTCCGCGCCCGCGAGCGGCTGGTCCACCAGCGCACCGAGCTGGTGAACGCGCTGCGCGCGACGCTGTACGAGTACGGCCACACCGTTCCGCAAGGCATCGGGCACATCAAGCGCATCGAGGCGACGCTTGAGGAGCCTCAGTGCGACCTGCCGGTTCTGGTCCGCGTGGAGTGCCGGGACCTGCTGGTGCAGATCGCCGAAAAGACGGCGCGCATCGACGAGCGCACCGGTCGTATCAAGGCGCTCGCGGCCGAGACCGACACCGCGCGCCGTCTGCAGACCATGCCGGGCGTCGGCCCCGTGACCGCGTTGGCGGTGGAGGCCTTCGCGCCCGAGATGGCGCAGTTTCGCAGGGGTCGGGACTTCGCGGCCTGGCTTGGCCTTGTGCCACGCCAGCGATCCTCCGGCGGCAAGGAGCGTCTCGGCCGGGTCTCCAAGGCTGGCCAGGCCGATATCCGGCGGCTGCTGATCATCGGGGCGATGGCGCGCCTGACTGCCCGTGCGCGCAACTCGATCCCGCAGGGCTCGTGGCTGGCGAAGATGCTGGGGAAAAAGCCGCGCATGCTGGTCGCGATCGCGCTGGCCAACAAGATGGCGCGCACGATCTGGGCGATGCTGAGCAAGGAAGAAGATTACAGGGATCCGGCGCAGGCCGCAGCTGCATGACCGAAAGGTCACGCAGCGCGACCGCGCGCCGGTGACGGGGGTGTGAGAAGGCGACGACCCGAATGGGCGAATGATCGAAAAGATCCGGACCGGGAAAACCAGCGTAAGCGCCAGAGCAACAGAGCTCTTCCCTGAGATTTGGACCCTGTCCGCGGATCACCATACCGGCCAGCGGCCTTCGAGAGAGCCGCACACAAAGGCCTCACAGAAGACCGCACTCGATCACGCGACCAGACGAGCCGAAACCTCTTGCACAACGGGTGGCAACCACAGAAGCGCTT
>CAYQJL010000142.1:0-19022 GCA_964417675.1 uncultured bacterium
CCCCCGAGTTCGGCATGGAGAAGGACGACGGCAAGCCCAGCCGCTGGGCTTGGGCTTGAGCTTGAGCTTGGGCTTGGGCGCGAGCGCGGGCTTGGGCGCGGGCGCGGGCGCGGGCGCGGGCTTGAGCTTGGGCGCGAGCGCGGGCTTGGGCGCGGGCGAGGGCTTGGACGAGGGCGCGGGCTTGGGCTTGCCCTGCGCCACGCGAGCGTGGATACTTGTCGCTAGGGTCTGCGTGACAACGCCGTGTTTTCCGTGTCCCCCCTGGTGAGAGTGTCCCGGTGAGGAGTGTATGAGCGAACGAGCGAAATCCCCGCGGGCCGAGGTGTTGGTGCGGCAGGCCCGACGCAAGGACATCCCTGGCATCCTGGCGGTGGCGCGGGCGGCCTATGCGGCCTGGCCGCAAGACTTCCTGGCCGACGAACGCAACTACGAGATGCAGCTCAGAGCCTTTCCGGACGGTCAGAATGTGGCGCTGGTCGGGGGCAAGATCGTCGGCTACTGCACTAGCCTGATCGTGCGCTTGCAGGATGATGCTCCCTGGTTCGCGCACGCCGAGATCACCGGTTACGGCAGCTTCAACACCCACGATCCCAGCGGCGACACCCTGTACGGGGCCGATATCGCCGTCCATCCCGATTGGCAGGGCAAGGGCATCAGCAGTCGCCTGTACCAGGTTCGCAAGGCCCTGCTCAAGCGCTTCAATCTGCGCCAGATGGTGGCTGGCGGTCGCATTCCCGGCTATGTCGACTACAAGGGTGCGATGTCGGCCCAGGACTATGTCACCGCCGTCATCGACGGGCGCCTGCACGATCCGGCGCTCAATGCCCATCTGCGCGCCGGTTACCAGGTTGGCGGCGTGCACTTCGGTTACATCCAGGACGAGCAAAGCCTGGGCTGGGCCACCCATCTGGTGATGCCAAACAAGCGGTTTCGCGCCAAGCGGCGGGCGGTGGCGGCGGCGCCGATCAGACGCCCCGCGCGCAAGATGCGCGTCTGCGCCGTGCAGTACGAGCAGCGGCGCATCTCCGGTTGGGACGATCTGGTCGCCCAGGTCGAGTACTTCGTCGATACCGCCGACATGTACGACTGCCACCTGCTGGTCTTCCCCGAGGTCTTCACCGCGCAGATGTTCAGTGCCTGGGGTCGCGAACTGACGTTGTCCGCCTGCGTCGAACGCCTGGCTGCCCTCCATGCCGACTACCTGGCGATGTTCACGCGCCTGGCACGCGCGCACGGTCTCTATATCGTCGGCGGCTCGGTGCCGGTGCGCCGGGACGACGGCCGCCTCTACAACGTCGCCCACCTGTTCTCGCCCGGTGGCGAGGTCCACACCCAGGACAAGTTGCATGTCACCCCTAACGAGCAGCAGTGGTGGGGCATCTCGCCCGGCCATGGGCTGTCCCTGTTCGAGACGCCCTACGGCCGCCTTGCCATCCTGATCTGCTACGACAGCGAGTTCCCGGAGCTCTCGCGCATGCTCGTCGATGCGGGTGCCGATGTCATCATCGTCCCTTTCAGCACCGACGAACGCAAGGCCTACCAGCGCGTGCGCTCCTGTTGCGCCGCGCGCGCGGTCGAGAATGCGGTCTACGTCGTCCTGGCCGGCAATGTCGGTGGCCTGCCGCACACCCAGGCCATGGCCTTGAACTTCGGTCAGGCGGCGGTCTTGACGCCCAGCGACTTCAGCTTCCCGATGAACGCGATCCTGGCCGAGGGGGTGGTCAACACCCAGACCGTGGTCATCGCCGACCTCGACCTGAGCTCGCTCGAACACAGCCGCGAACACGGCACCGTCCGGCCCCTGGTCGATCGCCGGCACGACATCTACGGCCTGATCAGTCGCACGCCGGTGACGCGGGTCCGGGTCAGCTGAGTCGCTCGTCCGAACCGGGGCGTTCACCGCGGGGCTGTATGCTCCGAGCCAGTCCAGTTCAGTCCTTCCGATTCCCTGGCTTTCGTGTACAGTGATCAGGGCCGACGCGTCTCTCGACTGCCGCTGGCACGACTGGGGCCAATCTTCATGAACGACGATCTCTTGCACCGCTTGACCGAGAGGGTCAAGGAGCTGACCGCACTGCATCAGACGGCGCGTGTGCTCCAGGACACGACCTCGCCCGCGCACGAGATTCTGGGTCGGGTGGCCGCGCTCATCCCACCGTCCTGGCAGTATCCGGAGATCACCGGGGCCCGCGTCTCCTTCGGCGGCGAGTCGCATGCGACCGAAGGCTTCACCGATTCCCCGTGGGTGCAGACGGCCCGATTCTCCGTGTCGGGGACCCATCAGGGGCGGGTCGAGGTGTCCTATGGGGAGGAGCGGCCGGCGGCCGATGAGGGTCCCTTCCTGCGCGAGGAGCGCCAGCTCCTCACGTCGCTGGCCGAGATGCTGAGGTCGCACTTCCAGCACCGGCTCACCGACCGGGCCCTGGAGGCGGCCCACGCCGACCTCGAGCGCAAGGTCGCCGAGCGAACCGCCGCCCTCCGCGAGGCCAGCCGCGCCCTCGAGGAGGAGGTCCGGGGGCACCGGCAGGCGCGGGACCAGATCGAGGCCTACCAGGAGAAGCTGCGCCGGTTGGCCAACGAGGTGTGCCTGACCGAAGAGCGCCAGCGCCGGGCGATCGCCGGCGACCTGCACGACCACATCGGGCAGGCACTGGCTTTCCTCAAGCTGAAGGTCCTGGATCTGCGCAGCAACGCGGTCTTCTGCGGCTTCGAAGACAACTTCACGGACATCCTGCGGCTGCTGGAGCAGGCCATCCGCGCGACGCGCGATCTCACCTTCGAGATCAGCCCGCCGGTGCTCTACGAGTTCGGCCTGCCCGCGGCGGTGGAATGGCTCTGCGAGCAGTACGCCGAGCGACACCATCTGGAGGTTCGCTACAAGAGCGACTGGACCGGCGCGCGGGAGAAACTGGACGAGGAGGTCCAGATCACCCTCTACCGGGCGGTGGCCGAGCTGATGGCCAACGCGCTCAGGCACGCCCGGTGCCGGCAGGTATCCGTGAAGCTCGGGGGCGGCCCGGACGGATGGGTGATCGAAGTACGTGACGACGGTCAGGGGTTCGACGCGGATCGGGTGGGCGAGGGCGCCGCACGGCCGGGGGGCTTCGGGTTGTTCAACCTCCGCGAGCGCATGCGCTACCTCGGCGGGCGGTTCGTCTTGGATGCGGCCCCCGGCAGGGGAACCCGTGCGCGGCTCGAGTTGCCGCGCGCGGGGCGGGAGGGGCAGGCGCCATGAGCGTACGGGTGCTTCTGGTCGACGACCATCGCATGTTTCTCGACGGCCTGCGCCCGCTTCTGCAGCGGACCCCGGGAATCCAGGTGGTGGGCGAGGCGCAGGACGGTGCCCGCGCGGTGGCCCTGGCGCAGGAGTTGGCGGCCGATGTCGTGATCATGGATGTCGCGATGCCGCGGCTCAACGGGATCGAGGCCACTCGCCAACTCCGCAGCCAACGGCCCGACTGCCAGGTGATCGTGCTGTCGATGCACAGCGATCGCCGGTATGTGATCGAGGCGCTGCGGGCGGGAGCCCGCGGATACCTGCTCAAGGACTCCGCCTTCACCGATCTGGCCAGCGCGATCCGTATTGTCACGCAGGGACGGATCTGTCTCTCGGACCGGATTCAAGACTCGGTGCTGTCCGACTACATCACCTCACTCGACGCCGAGGCCGCCTCGCCGTTCGACACCCTGAGCCCGCGCGAGCGGGAGGTTTTGCAGCTGCTGGCCGAGGGGCGGTCGACGAAGCAAATCGCGGCGCACCTGAACGTCAGCGGCAAGACGGTCGAGACACACCGCCGGCAGGTGATGGAGAAGCTCGAGCTCTACACCGTCGCCGAGCTCACCAAGTACGCCATCCGCCAAGGGCTGACCGGTCTGGAGTGACGCCGTCCGCTCCAGCGGACCTCCGTCCTGGACGCCTCAGGATTTTCGAAGCCCCCAGTCAGGCATTGCCCGATGTTGCCTGGCCGTTGCATGTACAAGAATTGCCCCCGGTCGTATCTCTGACGGGATCCTTGAGGACCGAAAGAAGGGGGGCACAATGTTCGACACGGGCAACACCGGCTTCATGCTCGTCGCCACGAGCCTGGTCATGCTCATGACACCGGGGCTGGCGTTCTTCTATGGGGGGTTAGTCGGGCGGCGCAACGTCCTTTCAATCATGATCCAGAGCTTCGTCTCGATGGGGGTGACGACGATTCTCTGGTATGCAGTTGGTTTCTCGCTGTGCTTCAGCGGTGGAGAGGGCGGCATCATCGGCAACCTCGACATGGCCTTCTTGCGCGGCGTCGATCCGATGACCCCGTTCGGTGACGGCCAGATCCCAATGCTCGTCTTCATCGCCTATCAGATGATGTTCGCGATCATCACGCCGGCCCTCATCAGCGGGGCCTTCTCGAACCGCGTGCGCTTTCCGGCCTATCTGGTCTTCCTGGTCCTGTGGCTTCTGCTCGTCTACTTTCCCTTCGTGCACATGATTTGGGGCGGAGGCCTCCTGTCCAAGTGGGGCGTCCTGGACTTCGCCGGCGGCATCGCCGTGCACAACATCGCCGGGATGGCGGCTCTTGCATCGGTGCTCTACGTGGGGCGCCGCCGTATCGATGACTCGGTCCCGCACAGCATCCCGCTGGTGGCTCTGGGCACCGGGCTTCTATGGTTCGGCTGGTACGGGTTCAATGCCGGCAGTGAACTGCAGGTCGATTCGATCACCGCCCTGGCCTTCATCAACACCGATATCGCGGCGTCCTTCGCCGCCATCACCTGGCTCATTCTCGCCTGGGTACTCGAGCGCAAGCCGAAGTTCGTGGGGCTCCTGACCGGCGCCGTGGCCGGCCTGGCGACCATCACGCCCGCGGCGGCCTTCGTGAGCACGGCGAGCGCGGCGATGATCGGCATCGCGGCCGGTCTGATCTGCTACACCGCGGTGGGCCTGAAGCGGCGCCTGCGTTGGGACGATGCGCTGGACGTGTGGGGGGTGCACGGCGTGGGCGGCGCCCTGGGCATCATCATGCTCGGCCTGCTGGGCAACACCGTGGTCAACCCGGCCGGCGCCAATGGGCTCTTCTTCGGGGGCGGCGGCTTCTTCTTCAAGCAGGTCGTCGCCGTCGTGGTGTCCTCCGTCTATGCGTTCGTCTTCACCTATTCCATGCTCTGGGCCATCAACAAGGTCACCATCGTCAAGACCACCGAGGTCGAGGAAGGGACGCTGGATGAGTCCCTGCACGGAGAGTCGGCCTACATGCATGGGGTCTAGGCAGGCGCGCACAGCCGATGGGCGCCGGGCTCGTCATGGCGGCGCGGGTGGCCTCATCTGTCCCTGGCCGTCTGTCAGCCTCCGTTCTCCGTGGCCGATCGCCGGCTTCCCTCCTCCCGCTGGCAGGGCATGTGTGAGGATCCCATTTCGTCGCGGTTGAAGTCTGTAAGCCATTCAATATCAATCATTTAAGTTCGTGCCCCCGGGGGGGCAAAATAGATGACATGAAGTTGCAATAGCCCCCCGATACTGGGCCCCAAAATGAGCCGTCCTTCATAGAGCGGGCCAGGCCGGCGTGGAGAGTCCACCCGGCTACCGATCGGCGACAGGCCGGGAGGATGTGATGCGCTGCGGACTCGCCTACTCCCAGATCACGGAGCCGCTCCCGGCGTTGTAGATGTCGCAGGGCTCGTCGCTTTCGACCGCGCATTCCTGCGGGGCGGCCGATCCCCATGTGTTGTGCCGTGCGTAGATCGTGTTGTCGGACTTGTTGTAGACGCCGATCCCATTGTTCTGGATGGTGTTGCCCCCCGCGCTGTCGGCGCCGCCCCCGCCCAGGTCGACATGCACATCCCCGGGGTCGATCATGACTCCCCGGCGGTTGTCCAGGATGTCGCATGCTTCGATCCGATTGGCCATCGAGCTGCTGACGAGGATGCCATAGTCCCACCCTCGCACGGTCGTGTTGCGCAGGATGGTTCGCGACTCTTCGGAGAGCCGCAGCCCCCAGCCTTCGTCGGGGCTGAAGGTGTTGTCGAGGAGGCAGTCCTCGATGAGGGCCTCCACGCCGGGGTTCATGACCCGGATGGCGGAGTTGAGGAACGGCTCCTGGATGCGCACATTGCGCACGGTTCCGGGTCCCTGGATCTCGATCGCGTAGAGCTGCTGGCTGTCCGGGCCGCTGTTGCGAATGGTCAGGTTCTCGATGGTGCTGTTGCTACTCAGGTAGAACACCGTGCTGCTGTACAGATCTGGCTCCGGATTGGCGTCTATGATGCACTCGTCGCGATCCATCCCCCTGAGGGTCGTGCCCCACCTCACCGTGTTTCCGCTTTGCTCCCCGAGATCGGGGCCGTAGACACCCGGGGCGACCAGGATCGTATCGGCGTCGCCGTGCACGACACGGCCCAGTGCATAGCTGATCGTTCTGTAGGGAGAACTCCGGCGCCCGCGCTCTTCCGCGTCGAGGCCGCTCTGCGCGTCGACGTGCTTGATGGTGAAGACGATCTCGAGGGCCTGTGAAGCCTCGTAGCCGGCGAGTGCGGTCCAGGCGGCCTTGATCTGGACGGTTCCACCCTGCGGGATGTCGCGCGGGGCGGTGTAGACGGCCGGATTGGTCGTCGTGATCGTTCCGACCGACTCATCGCCTCCGGGGATCCCGTCGACATACCACTCGAACTCGACCTGCCGACCGGCTACGGGCTGCTTCCGCGGCGGGGCGGCTTCAAGGCTGGCGAGAATCTGGAGCGTATCCTCCACCTGAATCCGGGATTCGGTCATGTGAACATGGACGTCCGGAACCCCGATCGAGACGGTCGCGGTGCCGTCGACCGTTTCGTCCTCGCTCCACACAGCCTTGATCTCGACCTGGCCGCCGGGCGGCGGCGCGAGCGGGGCGATGTAGACGGCCGGATTGTCCCCCTCGATCGTGCCGATCTCCGTCCCCCCGCCGGGGACGCCGTTCACGTACCAGGCGCATGCCGGCAAGGTCTTGCTGCCGTAGAGAAGCTGCGCGGTGATCGTTGTTTGCTGCCCGATCCACAAGGACGAATGCTCGGCCGACACGGTGATGCCGCTGGGCGCGGCTGGACTTGGCTTATCCTTCTTGTCGGAGCTGCAAGCCGGCAACGAGACCAGCAGAGCCGCAACGATGGCAGCGCGAACGGAACACTCGAATCTGGACATGATCACCTCCGTGGAAACCTCCCACCGATCCTCGGCCATCCATGGCGATCGGAATCATGCCGGACGGTCGTCCCCGAGGCAAGCCGAAGGCGGGCGCGGGGGACTGGCCGCGGGAGACTGGCCGCGGGGAGACTGGCCGCGGGAGACTGGCCGCGGCACCCGCCCGGGTTGCCAAGAGGAATGTCCATCGCTATGATGCGCTCGCCCCCTGGCACATCGGCGGCAGGGCCTTGACCCGACCCCGGACAGGAAGAACCAATGCGACCAACGGGGTCAGGTGACGGCGACCATCACGGTCAGGTGACGGCGACCAACGGGGTCAGGTGACGGCAACCATCACGGTCAAGTGGCGGCGACCATCACGGTCAGGAGACGGCGACCATGCGGAAGATCGCGAAGTACGTGGAGAAATGCATCATCCTCTCTCTGATCTTCATGATGGCTGTGGTATTGATCCTGGCCACCATTGAGCTTGGCTACCATCTCGTGCGAACCATCATCACCTCCGACTATCTTCTCCTTGACCTCGATAGCCTCATGGATCTGTTCGGTGTGTTCCTTCTGGTTCTCATCGGGATAGAGCTGCTTGACACGATCAAGGTGTACTTGCACCGCAATGTGGTCCATGTGGAGGTCGTCGTTCTGGTGGCCATCATTGCTCTGGCGCGCAAGGTCGTCATCCTGAAAGTTGAAACGCTCTCGGGCGAGACGATCGTTGGCATCGCATTGCTGATCATCGCCCTCGCGGTGGCCTACTACCTGATCAAGAAGTCGGGGCTCATGGTATGTGACGTGGACAGGGACAGCGAATAGCCCCCACTGGCGCACAGAGCGCCCAGCTCCTGAAGCAGCAGCTTCCCGGCCATGCAGGAAGACGGGTCGAAGGCTCGAAAGACCAGAGGGAACGGGACGGCAGTCACTCGCAGGTCAGAGCACATGCGGCGATCAGCGCTGTACAATGACGACATCCTGTTTCCCACGCCCGAACGTCTCCGGCTGATACATCTCCTCCGCCCGTGGCGGCGGGGCGATGAAGCGCCCCGGCGTGGTCGCCCGAACGGTGTAGACGTAGCTGTACACCCCCTCGTTCAGTAGGCTCGTGAAGGCCTCGGCCTGCTCATCCCGAAGGCTTTGGTGCTCGAACCAGCGGTGGCCGAACCAACCCCGCCGGATCGGTTCGCCGGGCGGCCGGCCGTAGCCCGCCAGGCTGGGATTGAGGATCTCGAAGCCGGCCGGCAACGGATCGACCAAGGCAACGTGGTACCGTTTCGCCGGGGCCACCATGGTGACCTCCACCTCCACCCGCGTTCCCGCACGGACGCAAACGTTGCCCGCGGCGTCATGCCACACATCCTCGGCGCGGTCGGCGCCCCGGTAGGTGCGCGTCACGGTGAATCCGTGCCCGATAGCGGGCAGATCGGGATCACGCGGGGCATAGCGCATGCCCACCCGATAGTAGAGCCGTCCCGCGCCGGATTTCTCCAGAACCAGCTCGGTCAGGCCGGTCGAATCCCCCGTCGCCTCGATCTGTTCCCTGAGCCGCGCCATGGGGATGACCAGGTTGCGCCGCTCCGTCTGGCGGCCGCGGAAGACGGTCTCGGCAAGCTGCTGTCCGCCCAACCAGGCCCGCGCCAGGAAATCGGGCTCCTGCGCCTCGTAGCGCCGGAAGTAGTCGCCCAAGGCCACGAGCACCCAGGCGTTCTCCTGCGTCGTCGACCAGTGGCCGCGTGTCCGATGGCCCAGCAAGCCGCGCACCAGCTTCACGATGAGCTCATGGTCCGGATCGGTGGCCATCAGCCCAATCAGGAGCACCGCATCCGTGCGACGCCTCCCGTGGAAGATGAGGTGATCGCCCTCTTCGTATCGGGTGATGAACTGCGCCGTGCCGGCGCTCTCGATCGACCGGTTCAGGAGATGCCGGTGGCACTCCTTCACCAGGGCTGCGGTTTCGACCGGGCCCTCTTGAAGGATGGGCAGGAGCCAGCCGACGGCCTCCAGCGGCAGATGCGCGATGTCGCCGGCTTCGGAGATCAGTCTCCGTGCATCGGATGATCTCGTGTCCCCGGCCAGATGGCGCACATAGAGGGCATAAGCCAGCAGGCCGCGTTGCACGGCCTCCGGATAGGTCTTGGGGATGAAGCGGTCCAGGCGCTTCAGGTGGGCCAGCGGCTCGCGCAGGTCGGACTCCGTCACGCCGAAGCCGCTGCGCCTGGCCAAGACCAGCGCGTGCGTGGCGTGGACCGAGGCAAAGGGCCATTTGCCATCCTTCGCCCTCCACATGCCGAATGCCCCGCGATCGCAGCGGCTCAACAGCTCGGCGATGTCCTGGCGCGCGAGCTGCTCGACTTGCTCGGGAGAGGGCAGCTCCTCGGCGGCGAAGGCGGTCAGGACATCGCGCAGCGAGGCCACCGCGAGAATGCGCGAGGCCAGATGCTCGCTGGAACGATATCGGTACCTGCACAGGTAGAGCAGGCCGTCGGTCAACGCCTGCACGGCCGTCGATGAGGTGGATAGCTCCAACCCCCCGTACGTCGAGAAGGCATCCCTGGGCAGTCCGGTCCGGTAGAAGACGGCCGGCTCATCGGCGATCGTCCCGTAGGTGGCGAACGCTTCGGTCGTCACCGGCGCGCGGACGGGGATGGTGGAGCGCGTCGCGTCGTGCAGCCGGTCCTCCTCCACGGTCTCCTCGCTCACCGCCACAACCTCCAGCGCGGCGTTGCCGATCTGGCCGGCTTGCGCCGGGAAGAAAACCTCCACCCGGTCCCCGGCAGGGATCGTGACCCGATAGCCGGCCGGCCCGCTGAGCGTGAGATGATCGGCCCGGGCGGCCACCCTGGCGGTCAGCGGCCTCTCGGTCAGATTGTGGAGTTGCACGGGCAGCTCGCAGCGGTCGCCCGCGTGCAGGAAGCGTGGCAGGGAGGGCCGCACCATCAGCCGCTTGCGCCCGGTGAAGGTCGACTCGGCGGCCCCGAACCGTTGCGCGCCGTCGGTCGCGGCCGCCATCACCCGGTAACGGGTAAGATTGTCCGGGAGACGGAAGCCGACCTCGGCGGCACCGGCGTCATCGCTGACCAGAGACGCGGCGAAGAAGGCCAGGGGGTTGAAGTCGCTGCGAATCGCCAGCGGCGAGAGGATCCGGGGGCCATCCTCTGCGGCGTACGCCGCCGAGGCGTCGCTGGCAGACTCGATCGTCATCTCGACGAAGTCGGTCACGAGCGCCGACCCCGTGACGCCATCCGACTGCGGGGGGATTCCGTCCCCGCGCATGAGGAACTCTCCCCCGCGTCCGCCACGCACGTACGCCCCACTGCCCCGAAGAAGGCTGCCGTGCAGTTTGTAGCGCGACGGATCCAGGGCGGCCGCCGGCCACACGAGAACGCTTCTGCGAAGGTGCTGGCTTCTGACCCCGGCCGGAACCCGACGGTAGAAGCTGGATCCCGGATCGTGGAAATGGTAGCGGCCCAGAAACAGCACGGCCTCGTCGACGGCGAAGAGCAGCACATGCGCCCCGGGGACGGGTCGTCCGAGGTGATCGCATACGCCTACGGACACATGCCCCGAGTCGCCCGGTGCCCAGGCCTCCCGAGCCGGAAGCACATTGACCCGCAGCCTGCGGTGCTCCCATCCCACCGGCAGGCTCACCGCGCCCTGCGCCGCGACCGGCTTGCGAGGCAACTCCGGCGCCGCGGCGTCCCGCGGGCCGCTGCCGACCGCATTCACCGCCACATGGAGCACGGGAAGATGGACCTCCTCGATAGGAACATCGAGGGTGACCTCGTGAGACGCCAGCGAGAGGCGCCGCGTCTCGAGAATGCCCTGCCGCTGCAAGGTCACAAGCAGCTCGCTGGGCGCGAACGGGACGTTCACGCACACGCGCGCGGTATCGCCCGGGGAGTATTGGGCCCGGTCCGGTATGAGCGCCATCTTGTCCGGGATCCTCGCATCGGCCCGGTCGGGGAAGGATCCTCCCCGGACCCAGCGGGTCACCTCGGTGAGGTTCTCGCGGCCCTGCGGATCCCGAATGAGCGCCCGCAGTCGCCAGCGGCCGCTGAGCTCGGGCTTGAATGACCAGACCGCCACCGAATCGGTCGCGACCAGCGTGGTGTCGAACCGCGTGTCCACCTCGAGCACCGGATCGCCGTCGCGCAGGCGTTGGATCAGATGCTCGGCCGACAGCGCGACGGCCCGCCCCGCGATCGGCCGCCCGTCGATGGAACACACGCGGACGGCCAGACGCAGCGAGTCGCCCCAGGCCAGCGTCTCCGGCTCCCGGCGAATGCCGACATACTCCCCGGCCGGGTGAATCAGGAATCCGGCATCGGCCGCCAGGGCTTGCTGGTTCAGATCCTGCACGACCGCCGCCACGCGTACCCGTACCGGGCGCGGGGGACCGGCCGGCGCATCGATCTCGACGGCCCCGCGGCCGGCGCTGTTCGTGGCCGCCACAAGCCTGCGCCTGACCGGAGCGACCCGTATGCCGGAGAGGTCCCCGTGCCCTCCGAACCAGTAGAACGAGCCGATTCCGAAACCGAACTCCGCATGCCCGGGGGGGCGATAGGAACTGCCCATGGCGTGGAGGTCCCAGGTGATGCCGGCCCCGGCCAGGGCGCCGCCGGTGTAGTACTGGGCGCAGACCTCGACCTGCATCTTCGATCCCCGCAGGAGCGACTCGTCGGAGCGAGTGATCCTGAGCTCATAGTCCGGCCGGCGGAACTCCTCGATGCGAAATCGATGCCGGTGATTCGGGTACGGCAGGGACAGGTCGGTGATCGCCTCGAGCTCGACGAACGCGGAACCGAGCGACACCTGGTCGGGCACCTCGAAGGTGAGCGCGAATCCGCCGTGGGCGTCAATCGGCGCCTCGCCGGAGGCGATCTCCTGGCCCTGCTCGGTGGCCGCCGTATAGCGGATGCGCGAGACCCGATCGCCGAGGGCCGTCACATCTCCCTCGGGGCCGCTGGGTCGCAGCCGGAGCCAGCCCTTCATGTGCAGCCGCTCTCCCGGGCGGTAGAGCCGCCGGTCGTCGACGGCGTACCAGAGGAGCCGGCCGTCGTACTCGGCCGGTTTCCAATCCCGGTTGGCCGGCAGCATGGCGCGGCGGTTCCCTTTCCTGGCCGTCAGGTACGATTGGCTGGAGGCAAGCGGCAGGCGGGCAAGGCCGGTGGCATCCGTGAGCACGGCCTCCCGCTCATCGCGGAAGAAGACCGCCGCATCTTCGATCGGCTCTCCCGTGAGCAGGTCGGTCGCCCATACCAGAAGGCTCTGATCGTCGGCTTCGACACTGAGCCCGATATCGGTCTTCTGGAACCAGGCGGTCATCTTGCTGGGGTACGTCCCGTCCTGGCGGCCGGTCTCGAGATGAACGATCAGATGTCCCTGTGCCTGGGCGAAGGCCGGCTCCAGGTCGATCAAGAGGACCCCGTAGTCGTCCTCATAGAAGGGCACCTCGATCACCTTCTCATGGACGATGCGCCCCGGGAGGCCCCCTCGACGTCGCCACTCCCGGTAGGCACTCCAGTCCGCGGGCTCGACCGCGCGGCAGGTCAGCTCGATCTCCCGGTGGCCGGTTGTGTACACGGGCACGGCCACCGGCGCGGCGGGATCGAGCACCGCATGCTGGTGCGCATCCCAGTGGAGATGGGGCCAGTAGGCGCCCACCTCGAAGTCGATCGAGACATCCTCCCCCAGCGTCTGCCCAAACACGTCGCGGACGTTCTTGGACACCGTGACACAGATCGTCGAATGGGGGACAAACCGTCCCCTGACATAGAGCCCATCATGCCGCACGCCCACCTGGAAGTCCTCGATGGGCGGATCCACCCGGATCCACTCCGTGAGATCCACACCCTCGTGATTCAGGGGGTTGTTGAAGGCGATCGGCAGCCTCGATGTGGGCGTGCATGTGCCGCCGCGGCAGATGCGCTTGACGACCGCCAGTGCGGCATGGGTCCGGAACTCGAAGCGCTGCTCCTGCGTGCTTGGCAACGGCCCCTCGGCCGAGGCCAGTCCGGGTGTCAATCGCACCTCGATCGCCGTGTCCTTGGGAAGCGGCCGCGCCGCGCGCAAGGCGACCAACCGCTGTGCGGGAAAGCGCTCCATCCACCGCTCGACCGCACGCGCCTCCGCCCTGCCGACCAGGTCGATCGCCTCCGCTCGGTTCAGAAGGCGCGGTTCAAACGGCCGTCCCCCGGCCGTGATCCGCACATGGGCCAGCACATCCTCGGGCGCCACCCGCTGGTTGAACGCCAATAGGATGGGCACGTCGGGCCGCTGCGGCCCCTCGCCCGGCCAGTGATCCACGAGGCTTGGAGGCGGGGTGGCGAAGGACCAGGTACGATCCTGAGGCAGCGTCTGGCCTTGGGCCGACCGCATGCCCGCGGGCACCGTCACCTGGTAGACGGTGGCCATGGGAAAGCGCGGGATGGGTTCGAAGGCCAGGGTGCGGGTACCCACCCAGCGCCAGGTGCCTTCCGGTTCGGGCTCGAGCCTGACGGGGACCTCGTCACTGGGCACCGAGGCGTTCTCCGAGAGGGCCACCATCGGTTGGGAGAAGGTCACCATGAGACCCCCGGCGATCTCGACCGGGCCTTCGGGGGCATAGCGCGTCACGCGCAGGCCCGCCGCCTCGCCGAAGGGCGCCGGTGGGCGCGCGGCACCGGTCCCCGGGCCGAAGGCCAGGAGCGTGTCGTTCACCACGGCGCCCGTGCGGGGCGGCGGCGGGGTCACGACGGGCAGGAACAGCGAATCGGCCGCTGGGGGTTCAGACCGCATGGGGCCCAATCGCGCGAGAAGGGATTGCGCCGCCGGGGAGGCAAGAGCCGTCGTCGCCGCCTCGGGCTTCCGAGGCAGCGGCGCTCCTGCGTCGCCCTCGGCCGCCGGCACCGCACGCATCTGGATCCGCAAGGTGTCTGCGCTGAAATCCCATTCCGTGAAGCGGGCCTCACCGCGTGACGACAGGCCAGGACCGTCCGCACGCGCGGTGGACAGCGCTCGACGGTCGGCTCCGTGCTCGGCCGCCTCGCGCGGGGCCGAATCCGCATCCCGACAACCGGTCGTGGCCGGCAGCAGGAGGGCCAGCCAGAGCGCCCCCACACCCAGGCAAGACGGTGTTCGGACCGACACAGGCCTCATCACACACCTCGCTTTCCGGGGCTCACAGGTACTTCGCTGTACAAGAGGAGTCGCGCCGGCGGATCGACTCGCTTGCTTTCATCTTTGAAGATAGTCTAGTCGGATCGGGTTGTGGTCCGAAGAATTGTGATCGACACCCCCTACCCCCCGGTGCCCGACGAACCCTCCCCGGGCTCAACATCCCCTGAGAATCGTCTTCCGAAAACGCAGCCGCGCGTACGTTCTGCCTATGTGGGCGGGATGCAGCAAGAGGCATCACGACCTCATGGTCGTGTTAGAACCGTAAACCTCTTGGCCCATCTCAAACGGCCGTGTCGACCGGCAGGTGTTGCGAGCTGAAGGAGGCTAGTTATGCGCAGGCTTTTCCTCTACCTGATTATTGGCACAGCACTCTTGGCATTTGGCTGTTCGGAGGAGCATGTATCGGGGCCGCCGGACAATCAGAACGAGACCGCCTTTGATTCCGACGCCGAGGCAATGGCCTGGTCGCTCGTCGAGCAGGCAGGGTGGCCCGTCGAAGCTTCGGAAGAGGAGCTGGGTGCAGCTGGCGTGGTGCAGCGCCACGGGCATCACTTCCCTCTTTTCGGCTTCGAGCGCACGATCATCACCGATGACATCGCGCACTACAGCATGATCGTACGCACCGGTCCCGGGGAATACGACCAGATTGGGATTCACCGCGTTGTGCGAGAGCGCCGCCCGTACCGTCCGATCAAGACGGATGAGGTACTCTTCATGCTCCACGGAGACCTCAAGCGCTTTGAAACGATGTTCCTCCCGGGGCAGTTCTCGTCTCATCTTCCCAACGACTTCGGGATTGCGGTCTACCTGGCCCAAAATGATGTCGACGTGTGGGGCATTGACCAAGGGTGGAACCTTGTTCCGGCGGGGGAGACCGACTTCGCGTTCTTCGCAGACTGGGGGCTTCAGAAGGAGGTCGATCACCTTTCGATCGGTCTCGCCATCGCGCGCATCTCACGTCTGCTGACCGGGAACGGGCTCGACAAGATGCTACTGCTGGGCTACAGCAGCGGATCGTGCACCGGCTATGCCCTGTTGAATCAGGAATCGCAGTGGCCGCGCTGGCAGCGCCAGGTCAAAGGCTACATCGCAGCCGACCTCGGGGTGCGTTCAGACGACCAGGACTGGATGGATTTCTGGGCCGGCTGGCTGGTTTGGGCGCAAGAGACCCATGACGCCGGGCAGTACGAGGATCCGCTCTACTTCCGGGACGTCGCCTGCCTGGCACGTACGGATCCGGATGGCGACTCCCCATACATTCCGGGTTTCACAAACATGCAGTGCGCGCTCTTCTTCGGTGGCGGGCTGATCTTCGCTCCCACCGATTGCCACTACCATGCACCAATCCTGGATGAGGGGCTGCCGGTTGACTTCCAGTTCATCACGATAGATCAGTGGCTTGACTTCATCGAGAACACCGCAGCCTATCAGCCGATGCTCTTCTACGTCGACTACTATGCCATCCTTTGCGGGATGGAGAGTCCCTTCATCGACCACCTGGGCGACATCACCGTTCCGATCTTCGATCTAGGGGGCGCCGGCGGGATCGCTCCCTACTGCGAAGCGACGCTCTCCTATCTGGGCAGCGACGATATCACGCAGTTGTACGTAGAGATTGGGGCACCGGAGGTACCGCTTGAATATGGCCACATCGACATATTCACGGCCTCGAATTCGCCTGCCTTGGTATGGCAACCCGTGCTGGAGTGGATACAGGACCACTCGGAATAGAGCCGGATCGGGCATCTGAAGCATGCTCGGCATCTCTGGACACCGTCCGACGCTTGCTCGCGACCCAGGGCCCCGCCGAACAACGGGCGGGGCCTTGCTGCTCTAGTAGCTGCGCCTGCGATTACCCTGTGCCCCCGTCTCAGACATGGAGGAGCTTCCTGAAGAATCACGTACGGGATATCAGCGCCCAGATAGCATTTTCGAGATGGACAGCTGCCCCATCAATCATCAATGTCTTCCAGACGCACACCCTTCCCGCCTCGAAGGCCACGCCGGGCTGCTTCGATGCGGCGTAGAAACCTTGGGTCGTTCTCAAGCCTGTGTTCGAACCAATCGTCCTCAGATCGGAATCCGATCAACACGCCAGCGGGTTTGCCGTGTCGGGTGATTACGATGTCCTGCTCTTCAGCCATTCGGAGAAATCGCGAAAGATCGTCCTTGATTCGGGAGAGGGCGACCTTTGGTCCCATGTCCAGATTGTGCCATAGGGATGGACTTCTCGCGAAGGTTCGTGCCAATGGCGATATTCTGCGGGGGCCGGCACGAGTGTGATTGTGGCACGACCGTTCATCACGCGAACCGGTCCGGCTGGCGCGATGCTCTCGTGATCGTACGACAGAGTGAAGTCTGGGGCGCTTCTGAGTCCGGATGTATACGATACGTTGCTGACGCAAAGTGGGCCGGATGCCAGCCAGCCTGGCGAGATCGATGCCAGAACCATCCAGGCGCAGCTCCGCCACGAACGCTGGGCTGATGGTGCGGGGTGTCAGATAGTAGAGGTCCAGCAGCTATGCAGTTATGAGATGTCGGCTTCCAGGAACGTGTGCGCGTCTCTCGGTGCAGCCGACCTGCTGATCGCAAAGCCCGACACCCGTAACCGGCGAGCCGAGTACATTCGCGTCCGCAAGGCACTGGCCGGGATGGTGATCTATGAGGCCGCTGCTTCCCCAGCTTGAAGGGCTCGATCCGCGGTAGGGTCGGCGCGTGGCCCCACCTTCAGAGTCCGGTCATACCCACTGCCAGGCACTGGGCGAAGCCCGCCCCGTGAGAAGCGTGGGAAGCGCGAGAAGCACGAGAAGCATGCGAAGCACGAGAGGCACCAGAAGCACGAGAAGCACCAGAAGCCCCAAAAGCGCCAGAAGCCCGAAAAGCACCAGAAGCGCGAAAAGCACCAGAAGCCCGAAAAGCACCAGAAGCCCGAAAAGCACCAGAAGCGCAAACCCGATCAAGCGCCGCACCGCCGAATCAGGTACAACTATGCCCTGTGGACGCCACGGGAGGACGCGGATGAAGGATGCCACGCTACAGCATTACAGGGAGCGGATGCTCACGGTGCTGATCCACATCCAGAAGCACCTGGACGAGGATCTGTCGCTCGAGGAGCTGGCCCGGGTGGCCTGCTTCTCGCCGTATCACTTCCACCGGATCTTTCGCGGCATGGTGGGCGAATCGGTCAGGGAGCACATCCGCCGGCTGCGCTTGGAGCGCGCGGCCGTGCAGCTGAAGCTCACCGATCGGCCGGTCACCGACATCGCCCTGGAAGCGGGCTACGAGGCCCATGAATCCTTCACGCGGGCCTTCCGGGCCCTCTTGGGGATGTCGCCGTCGGGGTTCCGGGGCGCGATGAGCCCGCCGGTGCTTGCCGCCTCTCCCTCGGGCATCCACTACCAGGAGGCCGGCATGTGCCGTGATTTCGAACCCATGGAGTCAGGAGGCAAGACGATGGATGTGCAGATCAAGACCTTTGACCCGATGCGCGTCGCGTTCGTGCGGCATGTCGGACCCTACAATCAGTGCGGCGCCGCCTGGGAAAAACTCTGCTCCTTCCTGGGCAGGTGCGGCCACCTGGGCCCAGACGCCCGGTTCTACGGCCTCTGCCATGACGACCCCGACGTCACGCCGCCCGAGAAGATCCGCTACGACGCGTGCGTGGCCGTGGGCGAGAGCTTCGAGCCCCAGGGAGAGATCGGCGTGCAGACGATTCCCGGCGGAGACTATGCGGTGGCCACCCACTATGGCCCCTACGCGAAGCTGAGCGAGAGCTATGCGAAGCTGCTGGGCGAGTGGCTGCCGCGCAGCGGTCGCGCGCTGCGCTCGGCCCCCTCGTTCGAGCTCTACCTGAACGATCCCAATACGACCGCCCCCGAGGACCTGGTGACCCACATCCACTCACCGCTCGAACCGGCGGCGGGGAGCTGAGGGACATAGAGTCTCAAGCCACATACCCGCGGCAGTTCGCGCCGTTCTGGGACTATCAATCCACCCATGCCGCCGAGGGATTCCTCAAGGGCTGGACGACCCATGGTCTTCCTGACCGTCGGCGACCTTGTGACCACCGAGCCGGAGGTGATCGACAGGATCCTATCGCACGTCCGCCCAACCGGTGGGCGCGACCCGTTCGAGGGACGCGCACCGCCGGAGACCTCCGCGCAGGTCGCCGGCACGACCGGGTGGATGGAGCGAAGCAAGCGGAGAGTGCGCTGGGCCAGGGCCCCCTGACGCGATTCCGCTGCCCGCTTGCCAGGGGAGCGTGGATACAATGACCAATGCACAATTGGCAAGACCACGTTTCAGTCAGAACTAAACCATGTTTCCTGGGAGGTACTTACTCGCGTCTGCCTCACATGTGTTCGCAAACCTTACTCGCGTCTGCCTCGCACGTGTTGGCAAACCTTCCATCGATCGTTCAACACTTGTTGTACAAGATTGTTGACTTGCGGCCCCACATTTGCTAGAAATGGGAAGGTACAGTTCGCACTACGCTACTTCTGCCAGTACTCCATGCGCAATTTACTGAACGGCACCCTGAGCGGAATCCCTGATGGCACCAAGGACGGTGCAATGTTGCCCGTAGAGGCCGAATCCATGGAAAGCAGTTCTGCACGAGTCGGTTCGATGGCGAGCGGCTCTGCGTGAATCGGCCCCTGATCTGTCAGGGCCCGTATTGACCACCGAGCGCTTTGTCACGGTGCGAAGCCCCATT
>CAYQJL010000143.1:0-2101 GCA_964417675.1 uncultured bacterium
CGCGCTGTCGCGTCTGATCCGCGCGGTGGATGCCGCATGATCGGGCCGGGAACCGGGGTTCGGGTGTATCTGGCCTGCGGGGCGACGGATATGCGGAAAGGGATCGGCGGGCTGGCGGCGTTGGCGCAAGACGTGTTGCGCCAGAAGCCGACCGGTGGTGCGGTCTTCGCCTTCCGGGGCCGCAAGGGCGATCGGCTGAAGCTCCTCTACTGGGACGGCCAGGGGTTCTGTCTTTACTACAAGGTCCTCGAGCGCGGGCGCTTTCCTTGGCCGAACACCAGCTCGGGGGCGGTGCGACTGACCTCGGCGCAACTGGCGATGCTATGGGAAGGGATTGATTGGCGGCGGCCGGACTGGGGCGCGCCACCGGCCCGGGTTGGGTGATTTATCCGCCTGAAACGCCTTGTTTTTATGGCTCTTTGTGATCGGCTGTGGTAGATGATGGCATGTCGAGCGACACGCCCATTCTTCCTGAAGATCCCGCTGTTCTGAAGGCGATGATTGCCGCCTTGCAGGCGGAAAACGCGAAGATGGCGGCGACGATCCGGGCGCATGACCAGCTGATCCAGACGCTGCGGCTGCGCATCGCGAAGCTCAAGAAGCAGGCCTTCGGCAAGTCCTCGGAGAAGATCGAGCGCGAGATCGAACAGCTCGAACTGGCGCTCGAGGACCTGCTCATCGCCAGCGCCGAAAGCGCGACCACCGAGGTAGATGAAGCCGCGGCGGACGTCGCCCTTGAGGGTGCGACCGATGACAGCGACGCCGGCAAGCCGCGCCGTCGCCCCCGCGTGTCGGCAGCCACTCCGCGCGAGCGGCGCGAACTCGACCCCGGCAGCTGCTGCCCGGATTGCGGCGGCGACCTGCGCCTCGTGGGCGAGGACATGAGCGAGATGCTCGACCTCGTGGCGGCGCAGCTGAAGGTCCTGCAGATCGCGCGGCTTAAGAAGTCCTGCCGTCGTTGCGAGAAGATGGTGCAGACGCCTGCGCCCAGCCGTCCGATCCCCGGCAGCATGGCGAGTGCGGCGCTCTTGGCTTGGATCCTCGTGTCCAAGTTCGACGATCATCTTCCCCTGTATCGCCTGAACGAGATCTTCGCCCGGATGGGGGCAGACATCCCGGACAGCACGCTGGTTGACTGGTGCGGGCGCGCGATGAAGGTGCTGGCGCCGCTCGTCGAACGGATCGAGGCCGATGTGATGGCCAGCAACCTCCTCCATGCCGATGATACCCCGATCCGGGTGCTGGACCGGTCCCTCAAGGACCGCGGCCTCGGCAAGGGGGTGAAGCAGGGACGGATCTGGGCCTATGTCCGCGATCCACGACCTTGGGCAGGGACAGCGCCACCCGGGGCGGTCTACCGCTTCGCCCCGGACTGGAAGCAAGAGCATGTCCTGAGCCATCTGGCCGAGACCCGCGGCATCCTGCAGGCCGACGGTTATAAAGGGTATGCCAAGCTTTACGAGACCGATCACGACGGCACGCCCCGTCTGCAGGAGGCGTCCTGCTGGGCGCATCTGCGGCGTGACTTCCACGATGACTGGGACAAGACGAAATCCGCCATCGCGCGCGAGGCGCTCGACCGCATCGGCACGCTCTACGACATCGAGCGGGAAATCAACGGACAGCCCGCCGAGATCCGTCTCGCCGCGCGCCAGAAGCACAGCGCTCCGAAGGTCGAGGCCTTCTTCGAGTGGTCCGAAAGCCAGCTCACGCGGATCCCTGGCAAGGGCGACCTCGCCCGCGCGTTCCGCTACGGGCTGGCCCGCCGCGCCTCATTCAGCCTCTTCCTCACCGATGGTCGCGTGGCCATCGACAACAATCCGGCAGAGCGCGCCCTGCGCCCGATCGGCATTGGCCGGAAGAACTGGCTCTTCGCAGGCGCCGACACCGGCGGCGAAACGCTGGCCCGCGCAATGACGATCATCGAGACCGCCAAGCTGAACGGGCTCGATCCGCAGGCCTATCTCGCCGACGTCCTCGACCGCATCCACGACCACAAAATCAACCGGCTCAACGAACTCCTGCCGTGGAACTGGACACCGGTCGCCGCCGCTCAGGCCAAGGCCGCCTGATCAACCGCGGTAAGAACCGGCCGGTTACG
>CAYQJL010000144.1:0-8994 GCA_964417675.1 uncultured bacterium
CGGGCAGGTGGGCACCAGGCAGGTGGGCGCCGGGCGGACGGGTGCCAGGCAGGTGGGCGGACGGGTGCCAGGCAGGTGGGCGCCGGGCAGGTGGGCACCAGGCAGGTGGGCGCCGGGCGGACGGGTGCCAGGCAGGTGGGCGCCGGGCGGACGGGCACGTGAGTGGCCGGCTTCAGCCAGTCCCGGAGCCTATGGATTGTGCGGTTGTCTCGGCTCTGGTATCATTAAGCGTTCCCGAAACCATAAGGCTCGACCGCGGAGGGGGCGGATCATTTCGTCCCGCCTTGGATCACCGGTCGTGGGAGCGACGCTCCAATAGATGAAGACACCGGCTCTTACGAGAGTCGGTGTCTTCTTATGACCCTAACCCGACATCCGCATGCGCCTGACGGGGCTGACCGGCGAGGGTGACCGGCGAGGGTGGCCGACGGGGCTGACCGACGAGGGTGTGGCCGGGCGGATGGGACCGGGCGGATCCGGTGCATGTGCAGGCACCGGGCACCACCGCTGCTTGTGCCCCTCCACTATATGGACAACACTCACGGCCGTAACGGAACCGGGCGGGGCCCCGGAGTCGTCAGCTCGTCTCATCATCTGGTAGGAGGGCGGGATCCTTGGGCGGGATGGAAGCAGCGCGGAGTAGGTGCCATGCTGGAATGTGAATTCAAGGTCAGTCTGGAGGAGGTCGCCGCACGCCGGCTGGCGGCGGGCTTGGGACGCCCGGCGGAAACGATCTATCAGGAGAACCACTACATCGGCGATCGCGTAGGACGTCTCGCTGCCGCCCACTACGGCCTCCGGCTTCGCCGAACGCTCGCGCTCCCATCCGATCTGCCCTTCGACCGTTCCGCAGGGATCCTGAGGGATCCGGCCCGGCTCCGCTCGGGAACCACGCTGGAAGACCCTTCCACATGGATCCTGACGCTCAAAGGCCCGGCTCGCAAGGAGGGCGCCCTCTACCAACGGTCAGAGATCGAGTGCGCCGTCGAGCCACCGGAGCAATGGAACGTTGGCCGGTCCCTGCGGGCGGGAACCGATCTCCAGACCGCTTGGCCGGACGCTTGGCCGGACGCTTGGCCGGACGCCTGGCCGGACGCTTGGCCGGACGCCGACGCCACCCGTTACCCCCCGGTGGCCGCGGCCGCGGCCCGCGGCTTCGATCCCGCCACGGCCGAGATTCTGGGCAGCACGCGCACCATCCGCCGTCGCTACCGGTTCCCCGAGTCGCCGGCGGACATCCTCTGTTTTCTAGAACTGGACATCACCCTCTATCCCGATGACTCGCTCGGCTTCGAACTCGAGGCCGAGATCGCCCGCGACAGCACCTGCGGAGGCGTTCGTGTCATCGAAGAGGAGCTGCGCCTGCTTCTGCAGCGCCAGGCCATTCCCTGGCGCCCATCTGTACAGGGCAAATACACTCGATTCCTGGCATCCCGTCAGCGATAGGTCCCCGGATCTGTTCGTTTCATTCGCCCATGCCGGGCATGCAATGCCCGCGCCGCGCCTTCGCGGCCCCCCGTTCTCTTGACTTGCCCGGCTTGACGACCTAGCGTGCGGGCAGTTGCAGGGAGGCATCTACGATGATGGCGCTGAAATTGGATCGAGTACGCAAGACCTTCGCCCAGCACATCGCTGTCGATGGCGTGTCGGCCGAGATCCCCGTCGGCAGCCTGTGCGGCTTCATCGGCCCCAATGGCGCGGGCAAGACCACCATCCTGAGAATCGTCGTGGACATCATCCGACCTGACGAGGGCACTGTCGAAGTGCTGGGGGAGCGCAACCCGGCGGCCATCCGTAGCCGGATCGGTTATCTGCCCGAAGAGCGCGGCATGTACAAGAAGATGCGCTGCACGGAGTTCATCGCCTACATCGGCGCGCTGAAGGGCCTGCCGCTGCGCTCCGCCCGGGAGCGGGCCGCCGAGCTCATGGAGCGCTTCGATCTCGGCAAATGGAAGAACGCCACGGTTGATGCCCTCTCGAAGGGCATGCAGCAGAAGCTCCAGTTCGTCTCTACTATCATTCACGAGCCGGAGCTTCTCATCCTGGACGAGCCGTTTTCCGGCCTCGATCCTGTCAACCTCGAGGTGCTGAAGCAGGCGATGCTGGAGTACCGGCGGCAGGGTCGCACGATCATCTTCTCCACCCACATGATGGAACAGGCCGAGCGTCTCTGCGACGCGATCCTGATGATCCACAACGGACAGAAAGTGCTCGACGGATCGATCTCCTCCATCAAGTCCGCCGCACCCCGCCGGGCGGTGCACCTGCGCGCCGATGGGGATGGCTCCTTCATCAAGGACCTTCCCATGGTCGACCGCGTGCGCGAGTATGGGAATGACAAAGAGGTCTTCCTTCATAGCGACGGCGATCCGCAGGCCCTCCTGGCGGCGTTGGTCGGCAAGGTCAAGGTAAGGACGTTCGATGTGAGCGAGCCATCCCTGTATGACATCTTTCTGGAGAAGGCCGGGGTCACGCGGGGACAGCAGTTCACCGACAGCGGAGATCTGGTGGACAAGAACACGCCCGGATTGGCCACCGCGCCGGCGGATGGCACAGGAGGCCGTTGATGTTGCATCGCGTTCTCCGGGTGATGTCGCGCGAATACACTGCCTATGTGCGCACCAAGACCTTCCTGTTCTCCGCCATCGCTTTCCCGATGACCCTGATTCTCGCCATTGGCCTCCCCGTTCTTCTCGAGGGCCTGTCGAAGGCTCCCCGGGCATTCACGATTCTCGACACGACCGGCCGCTATCAAGACGCCGTGCTCGATGGTCTGTTTCCGGAACGGGAGGCCGGCAACTACGTCGTGACCGATGCCATGCGGGATCTCGTGTACAACACACCTGAACAACTCATGCTGCCCGAGGGTACGGCCGCCCAGGAGTGGACGCTCGAGCAGTTGATCCATGAGGGGAAGCTATTCGCCTTCTTCGTGATTCGGGCGGACTCATCCGGCGTCGGCCCATCGGTGGACTACTACACGTCCGATCCAGGAGCTGATGTTCTGTCCCGCCGATTCCGCCAGATCCTCGGCCAGGCCGTCACCATGGACCGCCTGCTGCCGTACGTGCCGGATGAGCAGTATCTGCGGGAGAGCCTCCAGGGCGTAAGCATGATCACGCACGCGGTCATCGAGGGAGGGAGCGAAGAAGCGACCGCCGCCCACATTGCGCGCTCCTATGCTCCCATGGCCTTCGTCTATCTCCTGTGGATTTCCGTGCTGATGATGTCGAGCCATTTGATGACCAGCACGATCGAGGAGAAGAACAGCCGGGTCATCGAGGTTCTGCTTTCCTCGGTCTCCTCCTTTGAATTCATGCTGGGCAAGCTGCTCGGCCTGGCGGGAGCCGGGTTGACGATGATCGGCGTGTGGGCGGGAACCGCGATCCTTGTCATCGGTGCCGTGCCGAGCCAGACGTTTCAACAGATCGGGGCGGGGATCGGTGGCGCCTTCGGCGGAATCACGCTGTTGTGGTTCATTCTGTTCTTTCTGTTGGGTTTCCTTTTCTATGCCTCCATTTTCGTGGGCCTGGGGTCGGTGTGCAACACGATGCGGGAAGCGCAGAACCTGACGCAGCCATTCATGTTCATGTTGATGATTCCGCTGTTCCTCATGGTCTATGTCACGAACAATCCGGACCATATCGTCTCGGTGGCCGCATCTTTCTTCCCGCCTTTCATTCCGTTCGTCATCATGAACCGCATTCCGGCCACGCCGCCGGCTCCAGTATGGCAGATCCTGGTCGCCGCCGGCCTTCTCCTTGTTTCCACCTACTGGATCGTGCTGGGAGCGGCCAAGGTCTTTCGCACCGGAATCCTCATGTACGGCAAGGCGCCCACGCTGCCAGAGATCCTCCGCTGGGCCCGAAGGAGTTCCGGATGAGCCGCCGCGTGGCCGAGCCCCGCGCTGGCCGCAGATGAAATGCGTTGTCCCCGGCATCGACAGAAGGCAAGGAGGAATTGGAATGACCGACCGACTCCTGGAACGGTTTCTACGCTACGTCAGGATCCACACGACATCGGATGAGAATTCGGCGAGCACGCCGAGCACGCCGCAGCAGCTCGATCTGGCCCGGCTCCTGACCGCAGAGCTGCAGGCCATGGGGGTCGCGGCCCGCATGGACGAGTGCGGCTATGTCTATGCCACGCTGCCCGGAACCCTACCGGAGGATCATCCCGCCAGGGGCAAGGTGCCGGCGATCGGGTTCATCGCCCATCTGGACACCAGCCCGGACGCGCCGGGCAAGGATGTGAAGCCGCAGATCGTCAGCAACTACAGGGGCGGGGACATCGTTCTACCGGGCGCGCCCGAGCAGGTCATCAAGGTGGCGGAGATGCCGGAACTCGAGAAGCAGATCGGCAACGATCTGGTGACGACCGATGGCACCACACTGCTGGGCGCAGACGACAAGGCCGGCGTGGCCGAAATCATGGAGGCGCTGCAGCGGTTGATCGAACATCCGGAGATCGTCCATGGACCGATCTGCATCGCTTTCACGCCGGATGAAGAGGTCGCACGCGGGACCGAGCGATTCGACATCGAGGGCTTTGGCGCCAAGATTGCCTACACACTGGACGGCAGCGAGATGGGGCGCATCGAGAAGGAGACGTTCAACGCTCACTCGGCCACCTTCCACCTCAAGGGCTACAATGTTCATCCCGGAACCGCCAAGGACAAGATGATCAACTCGCTCTACGCGGCCGCCGAGATCATCACGCGCCTGCCCGAGGAGATGCGCCCCGAAACCACCGAGGAACGCCAGGGCTACATCCACCCGCGCGGCATTCAGGGCGGCGTGGATCTCTGCACGATCATGTTGCTCATCCGCGACTTCGACATGGAGGGCTCCCAGGCAAAGATCAAACTGCTCGAGCGGATCCGCCGGGAGGTCGCGGAGATGTTTCCGAAGACGACGATCGAGCTCGCGGTCACCGAGTCCTACCTGAACATGGGCCCCAAGGTCGATGAAGACCCGCGCATCGTGGAGATTGCCTTCGAGGCCTGCCGGGACGTCGGGGTGGAACCGTTCCTGAAGGTCATCCGGGGAGGAACCGACGGCGCCCGCCTGTCCTACATGGGCATTCTGACCCCCAACCTGTTCACGGGGGGCTACAACTACCACAGTGTGCGCGAGTGGGCCTCGGTGCAGGAGATGGAGAAGGCCACTCAGGTGATCATCAAGATTGCCGAGCTCTGGGTTCGCGAGGGCCGGGGGCAAGACTGACGACAGTATGTTGCGTATGGGGCCCATGACCCTTCTCAGAAGAGCCCGCCAAGCATCGATTGACGATCAACGGTCGTGGATCGTACTATTCTGCCTGTTTGGATACAATTGTGCACGCTGAATGGCCCTGGAAGGCGAGGTCATTGGGCAAGGGGCAGAACAGGGCTTCCCCTGAAAGAAGCCACCTTCCTGGACGCCGATGTGGATTCCGCCTCGGAACAGGCACCATCCGGGAAGCCGATCCTGCCCTGGGGACATGTTAGGCTGCTCACGAAGTATGAGCGGCGTAGACACGGAGATGCAAGGTCATGCGTAGGTTGCCGACGCTCGTGGAGTTTTGCTCGGGAGGGCTTACTACCCCGTCCTTCCGTCCCGGACAGGCCGTGCACATCGCCCGGTGGATCATGCTGGCGGCCCTGCTGCCGCTCGCGATCGGAGCGGGTTGTTCGGGGGAAAGAGACGCGGTCCGGCCGGTCAGGATGGCCACCACGACCAGCACGGCCAACAGCGGACTGCTCGACCATCTGCTCCCCGAATTCACCAAGGACACCGGCATCCGAGTCGATTTCATTCCCACCGGCACAGGCATGGCCCTGGCGCACGGACGCAACGGCGATGTCGATCTCGTCCTGGTGCACGCCCCTGCGGCCGAGGAAGCGTTCGTCTCCGCGGGCTACGGAGTGGCACGGATTCCGGTCATGTGGAATGACTTCGTGATCGCCGGCCCCAAGGGCGACCCGGCCGGGCTGGGCACAGCCACGTCGGCCGTGGAGGCTTTCACCCGGATCGCCAACACGAAAGCGCTCTTCATCTCCCGGGGCGACGATTCGGGAACCCACAGGAAGGAACTCGCCCTCTGGAAACAGGCGAGCCACGCACCCACCGGCGGCGCACCGGCCGCCAGCAAACCCACCAGCGCCGAACCAGCCGCCAGCGCACCCGCCGGCGCCGCACCAGCCGCCAGCGAACCCACCAGCGCCGCACCGGCGGGCGAATGGTACATCGAGGCGGGACAGGGAATGGGGGCGTGTCTGGCCATGGCTCACGAGAAGCTTGCCTACGTGCTGACCGATCGCGGCACTTACCTGGCCATGGCGGATAAGTTCGAACTCGACGTCATCTACGAGGGCGATGCGCAGCTCCGCAACCCCTACTCCATGATCGCCATCGATCGCGAAAGGTATCCCGATCTGAATCATGCGGGCGCCCAGGCGCTGATCGAGTGGATGCTCTCCGCGCGCGCCCGGGAGCTGATTGCCGGCTTCCAGGTGGGCGGCAGGCCGCTGTTCCATCTGTTCGAGGCATCCTAGATCCGGAGCCGGAGGTTCACCGCGGCATGGAGTTCTTGGCAAGCAGCCTGTGGGAAGCCATTCAGATGATCCTCCATCTGGATGCCACCCTGCGCAGCGCTTTGGTGACCACATTGCGGGTGGCCTGCACCTCCACGGCAATCGCCTCCTTCATCAGCCTTCCGCTGGGATTCTTGATCGCCCGGTTCGACTTTCCCGGAAAGCGAGCGGTGATGAGCCTCCTGCGCACGGCCTTGGCCCTGCCCACCGTCGTCGTCGGACTGCTCGTCTACGCCTTCATCGCGCGCAACGCACCCCTGGGCGAACTCCACATTCTGTTCACCCAGACGGCGATCATCGTCGGGCAGGTGATCCTCATCGTTCCTTTGATGACGGCCCTCCTTCACACCGCGCTCCGCGAGGCGCTGCGGGATGCCTACGAGGAGGCCCGCCTCCTGGGCGCTTCTCCGGCCCGGGCGAGCCTGGCCGTGGTGGCGGAGGCGCGGATCGCGGTCATGACCGCCCTGATGACCGGATTCGGCAGGGTGGTATCGGAGGTCGGCATCTCCTTGCTCCTGGGCGGCAACATCCGCGGGTTCACCCGTACGATCACAACCGCCATCACCTTGGAGACCAGCCAGGGAAACTTCGCCACGGCCTTCGCATTGGGTCTGGTGCTCCTGCTGCTCGTTCTGCTGGTCAACCTCGTCATCCAATTCATCGGAGGCCGGCGTGAGGCTCTATGACATCGAGCAGCTTCGTTTCGCGCGCGGTGAGCGCTTCCGGTTGTACATCGAGCGGCTTGCCATCGAATGCGGGGACAAGATCGCCTTTGTCGGGCAGAATGGATCGGGCAAGACCACGCTTCTGCGTATCCTGGCCTTCCTGGAACACCCGGATGGCTGCACACGATTCGAGTTCCGCGGCCGGCCCGTGGGCGCGGGTGGAGAGCGGCCCGAACGGTTCGGCTTCCTCCGCCAGCAGCCGTATCTGTTTCGCGGCACGGTCAGGTCGAACCTGCAGTTCGCGCTCAAGCTGCGCAAGATCGATCGGCACACCGCGAACGAGCGGATCGAGCAAGTGCTCGATCAGCTCGACCTCGCCCACCTGGCACATGCCTCGGCACGCGCGCTATCCGGCGGCGAGCAGAAGCGCCTGGCACTCGCGCGCACCCTGGCATGCGACCCCACCCTGCTCCTGCTGGATGAGCCGGATGCACACCTCGATCGCCGATCGCAGCGGGTGATCGAAGATGCTCTCGTCAATGCCGCTGCGACGCTGATCCTCACCTCCCACGATCTCCACTTCGCCCACCGTGTCTGCGGACGCGTTCTGACGATGCAGGGCGGGCAGATCACGGCGAGCCTTCCCGAAAACGTATTGCGCGGCCGGCCCTTCGACGGGCGGATCGAAACACCCGCGGGACTGCACATCACTCTGCCGCCCGAACAGGACACTCGCGGTGACGCGGCCGGCCAACGCATGGCCGTCATGATCGACCCGCGTAGCATCGTGCTGTCGAATCAGCCGTTCCCTTCCAGCATGCGAAACCAGTTTCGCGGGCGGGTGTGTTCCGTACGAGAAGAGGGACCCAATGTCTGGGTGGAGATCGACTGCGGAGAGCGGTTGACAGCCATTATCAGCAAGGCGTCTTATCAGGAGCTGGGTATCAATCTACATTGCGAGGTGGTCGCCTCATTCAAGGCCAATGCCGTGGAGGTTCTGTGAGTCGGGAGAAGTCGTTGCCACAGATGGGGTTCGAGGAAGCACAACGCCTGATTCTCGACCAGGCCGTCGAGGGCACCCAGATCCAGAGGATCCCCATCGTCGAAGCGGACGGACACGTTCTGGCCGAGGACCTCACCGCACCACTCGATATGCCGGCCTTCAACAAGGCCGCCATGGACGGCTTCGCCTTCCGCCACCGAGATCACGCCGAGACCGCTATCTTTCGCGTCGTGGCCACCATTGCCGCGGGCGATCGCCCCGGGGTCGCGATCGGTGCGGGAGAGTGCGTGCGCATCATGACAGGAGCGGCGGTTCCTGAGCAGGCCGACACCGTCATTCCGGTCGAGGACACGAGCCCCACCTCTGCTGACGGCGAGGGTTCGGGGGGGGGCGGAGCCGCCGGAGCCGAACCCAAGCGGGCCGCCAAGCGGGCCGCCAAGCGGGCCACCAAAGAGGCTGCGGCCCCGGCAGCCGGGGCCCCGGAGACGGGCGCGGAAGGAGCCGGACTCCCACCGGCGGAGGGCTCATTCGACGGGGTGCGCTTCCAGGTCGTTCCTCCGCGCGGGTCCAACATCGGCCAGCAGGCCGAAGATATGAAGCGGGGTAGCCTCGTGCTTCGGGCGGGCCAACTTCTGCGCCATCAGGAGATCTGCATCCTGGCCGCCTGCGGGCGCTCCGAGGTTGCCGTCCACCTCGGGCCGTCAATCGCGTTTGCCGCCACCGGGGAGGAGTTGGTCGAACCGGTCGGCGCT
>CAYQJL010000145.1:0-7279 GCA_964417675.1 uncultured bacterium
GGTGGTTCCGTGCAGGGGGCGGGTCCATGCGAGGGCGGTTCCAAGCAAGGGGCCGCGCGGTTGGCAATCAGGGGGTGAGGACGATTCGACCAGGGGAGAAGCGTGATGAATGGTATCTGTCCCGAGCGATGCAGGCAGGCAGGTTGGAGGAAGGTCGGCGCGGCCGTGTGGCTGTTGCTGGTTCTTTGCGGGCCGGCCGCCCAGGCGTCCGATACGCCGGCCGGACTGCCCCTCTACTATACAAACCAATCCGGAGTCCTGGCCGAATCGGACGTGCTGGTGGGCACGCCGGGGACCTCGGCCACCCTGGGTGCCGGGCTGTTCAATCCGGCGGCGTTCAGCATGCTGCAAAGCGGCGGGGTGCATGTCAGCTGGCGAGACATGGTGGCCCTGGAGAATGACCCCAAGGACTGGCTGGCCGTTCTTTCGGCGCGCAACGTGGCCTTCGCCATGCAGCGCTTCCAGCTGCGCAACGCCCAGGGCGACTGGGATCACCTGGATGAGTACACCGCCGCCCTGTCCTGGGGAGATCGCGAGTCCAGTACGGGATTGGCCTATTCCTGGAGCCGCGGCGGCTGCGGCCTGCTCGAACGCCACAAGCGTCTGACGGCCGGCTCGATTCGCAGGTGGCGGCTGGCTTCGGTCGGCACGGCCGGCGTCTTCGACATGGAGCGCAAGAATCACTATGCGCAGGCCGATCTCGGGCTGCGGCCCCTGGGACCCCGGCTGACGCTGTTCGCCGATGCGGTCTATCGCTACCGCGATGAGTTCGAGGAGATCAACTTCGGGTATGGGCTGGAGGCCTGGCCGCTTCCGGGCCTGTGCCTGGCGGGCAAGCTTCGTGACGACGGTGACTTCAGCCTGCGGGTCGAGCTGAGCTTCGGAGAGGATCAGGTCGGCGGCCGCCTGCACTATGACAAGGACGGTGATCATCTGGCGACGACCTACGCGGTCGAAGTCAGCCGCCCGTTGCCATCGGTGGGCGAGGGGCTTTTTGGACGCCGCGGCCAGTTTCCCGAACTCAGTCTCAAGGGTCCCACCGTCTACCGCACCTATGACTGGTTCGATGACCGCCGCCGGCTGCTTGCGACCCTCGGCACGATCGAGCACTGGTCCCGCCAACCTGAAGTGGGCGGGTTGGTGCTCAATCTTTCCGGCGTGCAGCTCAATCCAGCCCTGATGTGGGAGCTGCGCGAGCAGCTGGCCGGCTTCCGGGCGGCCGGCAAGACGGTGACCGTCTACTTCGATCGCTTGTCGCTGGGAACCTACGCACTGGCCAGCGTGGCCGATGAGATCTGGATGGATCCGGTCGGCAACATCGATGTGCGCGGCATGACGCTGGGGCGCACCTACATGAACCGGATGCTCGAGAAGATCGGATTGGGGGTCGACGAGTTCCGCCTCTTCACCTACAAGTCCGCCTTCGAGGGCTTCTCGCGCACATCCATGTCGGATGCCGATCGGGAACAGCTTGGCGCGATTCTCGAGGATTGGTTTGCCACCCTGGCCGAGACGATCTGCACGGCGCGGGGTCTATCCCAGGATGAACTCGACCGGCTCATGAATGAGAAGGGCGAGCTGTACGGAAAGGAAGCGCTCACGGCCGGCCTGGTCGATTCCCTGGGAACGTTCGAGCGTGTCAAGGAACGGGCCCGGAAGGTCGCCCCGCGTGCCACCGGGGACGTCGCGACGACCGACATCGCCGCCGTCCGGGGCGCGACGACCTGGCAGTGCCTGGAGTGGGGGGCGCCTCCCGAGATCGCCGTCATCTACGGGATCGGCGAGTGCGCGATGGAATCGGGAATCAAGGGACCCGAGCTGGCCAAGACCATCAAACGGGCCGCCGACGATCCGAAGGTCAAGGCGATCGTGTTCCGGGCCGACTCCCCCGGCGGCGATCCGCTGCCGAGTGATCTGGTGGCGCGGGAGATGAAGCGGGCCGCCGAGAAGAAGCCGGTCATCGTGTCGCAGGGGATGGTGGCCGGATCGGGCGGATACTGGATCAGCATGTATGGAGATTCGATTCTGGCCTCGCCCTTCACGATCACCGGATCGATCGGTGTGATCAGCGGCCACATCTACAACACGACCCTCGGGGAACGGGCCGGCCTGGATTACGACTATGTCACCAAGGGCGACCATTCCGACCTCATGACGGGTTTTGCGATCCCGCTGCTCGGCCAGCAGATCCCGCACCGCCCCTATACGGAGCAGGAACGCGGCCGCGC
This sequence comes from uncultured bacterium, assembly GCA_964417675.1. Classification (GTDB taxonomy): domain Bacteria; phylum Eisenbacteria; class RBG-16-71-46; order CAIMUX01; family WJJG01; genus CAYQJL01. Next base: position 2,229 of record CAYQJL010000145.1, read on the forward strand.
GGAGGAGGTCATCCGAGCCCTGTACGATGACTTCGTGGAGAAGGTGGCCGAGGGACGCGGCATGACCCCCGAGGCGGTGGACGCGGTCGGACAGGGTCGCATCTGGAGCGGTGTCCGCGGCCGCGATCTGGGACTGGTCGATGAGGTCGGCGGCCTGTGGGAGAGCATCGCGTTGGCGAAGGCCAGCGCGGGCCTCGGGGAGCGAGATCGAATCCGCCTGACCGAGGGGCCTTCGCTGGGCAAGTTTCGTTTTCCGTCGTTCGGGTCCGGGTTGGGCATCACCAGCCGGCTGGGGTTGGGGGGCGACCGGCCGGAGGCCCCGGCCGCCGTGGACGGGCCGTACGATCTGAATCTCGAGCGTTCGTTCTTGTTGCAGCTGCTGGGGGCCGATGTCGTCGAAACGCTTTCGGCCGAGGACCGGCTCTACCTCGAGCAGCTCCTGCGCGCGCCCGGCCGGCCGCTGCTCATGATGGAGCCCTATCAGTTCGAGACCGGCTCGCGGCGCGGGGAATGAGGCGCGGGCGGCGCAGGCGCGGGGAGTGAGGCGCGAGCGGCAAAGGTGCGGGGAGTGAGGCGCGAGCGGCGCAGGCGCGGGGAATGAGGCGCGGGCGGCGCAGGCGCGGGGAATGAGGCGCGAGCGGCAAAGGTGCGGGTCAGGATCGATCCCGTCCCGTGCCGAGAGGGGGGAATGCGGTTACCGCCTCGGTCCCTCCCGAAAATATCTTGACCACACGGGGCAACTAGGGAAGCACTTCCCACCGAGCACCTCTGCCTCTGCCCAAAAGACGCACACCCCCCTGCGTTTTCATTGCTGCGAGGACCTTCTTGATGAGCTGAGGACTGACAGAAGGGAGCTGCGCGGCAAGATCGCCCAAGGTGAATTGCCCCGCCTGTGAGAGGATTGTGTTGCGCACGAAATCGCTCTTGGCGGGGCGTCCCTCGGTAGATTCGACCTGCTGCTCAAACTCCTTGTACGCTCGGCGTAGGATACTCAAGAAGTGATTCCACCAGGGCACGAGATCGTTACTGCCCTCGTGCCATTCTTCGGATGACTCTGCCAGAACGCGGTAGTATTCGTCTTTGCTCTGTTCGACCAGACGTTCCAAGCTGACAAACTTCGCCACCATGAATCCGTGGCTCTGAAGGAGGAGCGTAGTGGCCAGGCGTGAAACGCGACCGTTCCCGTCCCTGAATGGATGGATACAGAGGAAATCAAACACGAAGGCAGCAATGATCAGTAGTGGGGGAATGGTGTCGTCGTCGCAAGCGTCGCGGTAGTTCCGGCAAAGCGTGTCCATTGCCATCGGAGTACCTTTGGCGGATGTGGGTACAAATCTGATCTGTCGTTCGCCGTTCGGCAGTATCTCGATGATCTCGTTGTTGCGCCTCTTCCACATGCCCGCATTGCCAGTGAGCCCCCCTTGTGCGAGGGAGTGTAGGCGCAGGAAGATGTCTGGTTTGATCGTAACTGGACGCTTTCGAGAGAAGATCCAATTCAGAGCGCGACGGTAGCCGTGCAACTCCTCTTCGGATCGATCACGTGGTTTGGTCGTGCCCAAGGCGATGGGACGGAGTCGATCGGCAGGGATCGTCACACCTTCGATCCGGTTCGAGGACTCCACGCTTTGAACAATGGCTTGCGCGCGTAGGGTCGCCAGGACCTCCGGCTTCTGCTTCATCCAAAGGTCCTGTTTTCCACGTGCCTCCATGCAGCAGCCAAGAAGCCATCCCGTGCCGACCGAGATGGACGTGTTGGCCAGTCTTTCAGTGTCCAGGGATAACATGAGGCCCCCATTCAGGTAGCTAAATAATAGCCCATTATGAAAGTGGTAGCCAATTCCATTTGCGCGGTCGTTTGCAGTGCGTCGTTTGCAGTGCACCGAAAGAGGGGGCGCGTCTAAATGATTGCGGCTGAGGCTCTTGGAATGCAGTACGAACCAGAATCCGAAAGAACGTTCGTAATCCGTACCGTCCGGGGAGCCAGACAATCAGCAGCGGAGTTACCGCGTCCATATAGTCCCATAGCGACCGGACCTCAGTCCAACGTTTCGAACTGACGTTGGCACCTGGACAGGCAGACAACAGCCCAGCAAGCGTGGTTTCGGTCGGGCGGGTCCAGTGAATATCGTCATCCGTAAGTGCCTCGAATACTGGCCGATGGAGTCTTCGGGACGCGCAACACACCGCAGTCGCCGCGCCAGCTCTCGACCCTACCAGCTTTCTCCTGATTTGCTGTCCTGGCAGCAATGGAGTGCGTCTTCATGATTCCACCTCGGCAATGGTGACCGTGACGCCAATTTTTGCTGCCCTAGCAGCATTATGCTTGAAGTTCGTCCCTTCCCGTGCGTGAATCACCAAGAAGCAGGTTCATGGTCTTGCCTTGGCAGCAATTTGGGGTGTATGAGAAGGAGGGTCGGGCATGGCGCCGGAGGAATGGGTCAAGACTCTAGGAGAGGCCATACGGGATCACCGCAAGGCGGCCGGCCTCACGCAGCTCGAACTTGCCGAGATTGCTGCCGTGGGCAAGAGCGCGGTCTTCGACATCGAAAAGGGGAAGCCGACGGTCCAGCTCGAGACTCTCCTGCGTGTCCTCGCTGCGCTCAACATGGAACTGCATTGGCGCAGCCCGATGGCGCGTGATCCCCACGAGGAGTCACGCCATGCGTAGCGCGACGGTCTCCGTCCACGGCCGTGTTGCGGGCACTCTGACCGAAATCGCCCGGAATCGGGCCTATCGCTTCACGTACGGATCCGACTACGCGGGGCCGCCGATCTCGGTCACTATGCCGGTGCGGTCCGAGCCCTATGAGTTCGACCGCTTCCCATCTTTCTTCGACGGGCTTCTCCCAGAGGGCGCCATGCTTGAGGCGCTGCTCCGAACGGCGAAGATCGACCGCGACGACCCCATGCAGCAACTGCTCACGGTGGGTCGCGATCTCGTGGGAGCGGTTACGGTCGCGCCCTTGGAGGAGGGCCCGAAATGAACCGATGCCCGCTCACCTACGAGCCGCTCCAGCCAGGCGAGGTGGTCTATTCGCGTCGAGGCCTGCAGCGATTGGCGCGAACACTCACGGGTCTGGATGATCTTCCATGGAGTGCCGAAGAGCAGAGGCTTGAAGCCGGACGCCGCGCCACGAAGCTCTCGATCCAGGGGGTCCAACCCAAGCTCAGCGCCATCCTGCGCCCCAAGGCGCAGCGCTTCGAGATCGTCGACAGGGGTGGCACGTACATTCTGAAGCCCCCGCATGCACAGTATCCAAACGTGCCTGAGAACGAGGACCTGACGATGCGACTGGCTGAGGCAGGCGGGATCGAGGTTCCCGCACACGGTCTGGTACGCGGCCGGGATGGATCCTGGACCTACTTCATCCGGCGGTTCGACAGATTGCCGCGGGGGCGCAAGGTCGCCGTGGAGGACTTCGCTCAACTGGCGGGCCGCACGCGGGAGACGAAGTACGATGCCAGCATGGAGCAAGTGGCCCGGGTGATCGAGCAGTACACAACATTCCCTCAGGTGGAGAAACTCGCCTTGCTGCGCCGGACACTCTTTTGCTTCTTGACCGGCGGAGAGGACATGCACCTCAAGAACTTTTCGGTCATCACCCGCGGCACGAAGATACAGCTCGCACCGGCATATGATCTCCTCAACACGAGCATCATCCTGCCTGCCGCACAGGAGGAGCTCGCGTTGCCGCTCAACGGCAAGAAGCGGAATCTGCGGCGCAAGGACCTGCTGGACTACTTCGCCATTGAGCGCCTGGGTTTGACCTGGGCCGCCGTGAACCGTGTCGTCGTGGCGCTTGAGTCCGCAAGGCCGAGGTGGGAGCGTTGGATCACGGTGAGCTTCCTGCCGGAGGCGCCGAAGGGCGCATACCTCGAGCTGATGCGTAAGAGGTTCGAGAGGCTCATGGGATGAGACGCAGGCAGGCTGCCTGCGCGAGCCGCTGTCGATCCCGAAAGTGTATATGCGCGCCGGACGCTGGGGCGAGCGGGGATGAAACGGTCACTTTCGCGACCGGTTAGGCTTACGAGCTGTGCCGGAGAGACATGGGCGAAGTGTGCGAATCGATCCGACGGCCGCGAAGCGTGACTCGCGCGCAGTTCGATTGGGTCAGCGAGAGAGAAGAAATGGGTGGTCCACGAGTCAGGCGGCCACGCGTTCGTAGTGATGATGCAAGCCGCCGATGTGGTCAATCGCGACAACGCGGCCCCGGTCGATGGAATGGACATCCCTGTTTGCGGGGCAATCCATCTCCAACGATTGATGAACTCTCCAGCGATGGTCGTAGTCCAGGTAGCGGGAGAGGATGCGACGCAGATGCCGCTCATTCAAGACGACCACGTGGTCGAGGCACTCTCGATGGATGGTCCCGATCAGGCGCTCGACGAATGGATTCTGCCAGGGACTTCGCGGGGCCGTTACCACGTGCTCAATGCCCATGTTCCTGACGCGGCGCTGGAAGAACGCTCCATAGATCCTGTCCCGATCACGCAGGAGGTAGCGCGGCGCGCTGTCCCACGGAAATGCTTCCACGATTTGTTGAGCAGTCCACTCGGCCGTGGGGTTTGTGGTCACATTGAGATGAAGAACCCGGCGTCGTTCGTGGGCGAGGATCAAAAAGACGAAGAGGATCTGATTCTTCACGGTGGGCACGATGAAGAAGTCCACCGCCACGATGTCCCGTACGTGGTTCTTCAGGAAGCTCTTCCAGGTCTGAGACGGCGGCTTCCGGTGACGGACCATGTACTTCTCGACCGTCGACTTGCGGAGTTCAATTCCGATCTTGCTCAGCTCACCAACGATGTGAGGCGCCCCCCAGAGTGGATTCGCGGAGGACATTCGTCGGATCAAGTCACGAACCGCACGAGGGACCGCCGGTCTGCCCGGCTTGCCCGAGCGGGACAGTCTCCGCCAATACTCTCGGAACTTCCGTCTGCGCCAAGCGATGACGGTCTCGGGCTGAACGACCACGAGTGCATCGCGCCAATCCGTCCAGACACGTGAGAGCCACGACCAGAAGATGCGGTCACCAGCCTGTATGCGAGGGCGC